>JBEKLS010000017.1:0-42219 GCA_050010075.1 Binatus sp. (SeqCode)
GCTTTCGCTTCGGTGTTGGACGCGACTGCCATCAGCGCTGCGTCGTCGACGCTCATCAGATCGGCAATCGTACCTTCCAGATCGCGCAGGCGCGGCTCGAGGCTGTCGTCGCCGGGCGCCGCCGTGCGCAGCGCGTCGAACAGCGGACGCGCGTCGTTGGCTATTTTCTCAACTCGATCGGCCTGGTCGGTGCTGCTGATGTGCTGGCGGGCGACCTCGATTTCACCGATGAAGCCGCGCTGCTGATCCATCACAATTTGCGAGGCGTCAGGCTGCGTACGTCCCCAATCCATTTTGTAGAGCGCGTTTTCCATCCCGGCCGCCGCGCGCGCGGCCGCGTATTCGTTCTCGTAGATTGCCTGCGGCATCAGTCCAAAGAAGTGGAATGCGCCCGCAATCACGGCCGCTACGATCAGCAGAATCGCCGGCGTCAGCACGGCGATAAAACGAAGCTTGGTGACGATAGTCAGGTTGTTCATGCGTTTTTTCCCGTCGTTGTTCCAAAGGATGCCCGCGGCGGACGCGTAAAGGCAACGCCCGATGTGACATCGATGCGGTGCTGTGAGATAATCCGCACGATGAACTTTGCCGATCGCCTTGCACATGCGTCGCGTCTCAAAGACAGCGTCGTAGTGCTCGGAATCGACCCGCAGCTCGATGCGCCTGGCGCGCCCGGAATCCCGCACGGGTACACCCTGACCAGCTTTTGTTGCGAAATCGTCGAGGCATGCGCGCGCTCCGCCGTTGCCGTCAAGCCACAGCTTGCGTTCTACGAAGCGCGCGGACTCGAAGGGATGCGCGCATTTTGCGAGGTCGTCAAGGTCGCGCGAAAACTTGGCTTGTTAACGATCGCGGATGCGAAGCGCGGCGATATCGGCACGACGTCAGCCGCGTACGCTGAGGCGTTTCTGGGCGACGGCGACTTCAGTTCCGACGCCGTCACTGTCAATCCGTACCAGGGCAGCGACGCGCTGATGCCGTTTATCGCGAAAGTGAAAAACGGCCGCGGGATATTCGTGCTCGTGAAGACCTCGAATCCGTCGTCGGGAGAATTTCAGGATCTCAACGCACCCAGCCGCCCGATTTGGGAGTCGGTAGCGGCGCGCGTCAACGGATGGGGCGGCGATTTTATCGGCGACAGCGGCCTCAGTTCAGTCGGCGCCGTCGTCGGTGCGACCTACCCCGTGCAGGCGCGGCGCGCGCGAGAGCTGATGCCGGCCGCTACGATCCTCGTGCCAGGATACGGAACGCAGGGCGGGACGGCAGCGGACGCAGTCGCATCGGCGCGCGCCGACGGTACGGGCGTCATCGTCAATGCGAGCCGAAGCCTGATGTACGCGTACAAGAAAAAAGAAGGCTCCAACCCTGTCGAGGCCGCCGCCGAGTATGCCGAGGCGATGCGCCTCGATCTGAACGCGGAGCTCGCCGCGCGCCGCGGCGAAGCGTTAATGCGCAGCGCGTAGCACAAGAACTTTATCGTATGTGACCATATGCCGCGCGGATGATTGGTGCGCGGCATCTCTGGTGCGCCGCAGAAATTTTCAGACGATAAGGTCCTCCACCCGCCGCTCGAAGACGAGCGTCGGCCTCCCCCACTTAGGGGGAGGCGATTCTAATTCGAGACGCGCAAAATCACGCGGCCGCCAGGTGAGGTTCTGCGACTCCAGCAAAAATAATGGAAACGCGGCGCGCTCTACGCGCGCATCAGCTCGGCTTCATCTGCCGCGATAGTCGCGTAGACTTCGCGATCGATCCTGCGGTAGCGCTCGAGTGCCTTGTCGGCCTGCTCTTCGTTGCCCTGCTCCTTGGCGATCTCGTGCATCTCTTTTTCGATCCACGACAGATGCCACGATTCGTCCTTGGTCACTGACTTCAGGACTTCCATCGTCTCCGGGTCAACATTGGGCAGCGCCATATGCGCGTTGTAGCGGCTCTGCGCGCGCTCTTCGACCACGACCGTCAGCGCGAGCAGGTCGATGATCGTCTTGGGCACGCCGGTGCGCAGGCCAAGCCGGCGCTGGTAGCCGTCGTCGATGAGGATGGGCGCGCCGCCGAGGTCCGAGATTCGCTTGGTCCAGAGGAAAGCATGGCGGGTCTCGTCCGCCAGATGCGCGGTCATCTTGAGCTGCGACTCGCCGTCCTTCATATGTCCGAGGAGGTTGAACAGTAAACGCGCGCCTCGCAATTCGGCGTCACGATAAAAGCTGAAGACAAGAATCTGCTTATCCACCGCGGACATTCCAGTGAAATCCATGTTTCCCAGTGATGCGCTCAATACCAATCCTCCGTCAGCCGTCAATCAGACACGGCCACTTTCTAATAGTAGCGGACAAGACGGTTGCGCGTAACTTATGCGATCCGTCCCGCACGGTCAATGAAACGCACCCTCCGGATGCGTCCGCGACCACCCGAAGAATACGCCGTTTTGCCAAAGAGGTTGCGAATCCCTGGCATTGAGAACAACTTATTTATATCACGGCGCCGGTAGTTAACTGGCTGTCGAACGAGAGGGGGAGCATCCGCGAAATTGCCGCGGGTTGTGCGCGATGCCGTCAGCAGACGTCTATTGGCTCGCATTGAGAAGGGCGCGCGGCGTCGGTCCGCGCACCTGCAAGCTGTTGATCGAGAAGTTCGGCACGCCTGAGAAAATATTCCAGCTCAGCGCCGACGAGGTCGCGGCCGCCGGGGTTCCCCGCAACACGGCGCAAAATATCGCGCAGTTCCGCGACTTCGAGCCGCTCGAAAAGGAACTGTGCGAGCTGCCGAATCTCGGCGCGCGCCTGGTCAAATGGACTGACGCCGACTATCCGCCCAACCTGCGCCAAATCGCAGACCCGCCGCCGTTCCTGTTCGTCCGCGGCACCGCCCAGATGACTGGCGCCAATTGTATCGCGATCGTCGGCGCGCGCGCGGGCAGCGATATCGGGCGCCGAATGGCGCAGCGGTTGGGCCTTGAGCTCGCGGCCAAGGGCTTTACCGTCGTCAGCGGGCTGGCGCGCGGAATCGACGGCGAGGCGCATCAGGGGGCCCTCGACGCTCGCGGCACAACGATTGCCGTGCTGGGATGCGGCGTCGACGTTATCTATCCCCCGGAGCATCGCAAGCTGGCCGACGCGATCATCGAGGGCGGCGGCGCGCTGGTAAGTGAGCTGCCGATTGGCACTCAGCCGCTGGCTGAAAACTTCCCGACCCGCAATCGTATCCTGTCGGGGCTGTGCCTGGGGGTTGTGATCGTCGAGGCTGCTGAAAAAAGCGGCTCGCTCATCACGGCACGGATGGCGCTCGAGCAGGACCGGCAGGTGTTTGCCGTCCCCGGCAGCCCGCTCAGCGGCAAGACCCGCGGCAGCAACCGCCTGTTGAAGGAGGGCGCGAAGCTGGTCGAATGCGTCGAGGACGTGATCGAGGAGCTGGCGCCTCAGATGGCCGGTCCGCGCATTTCCGTCAGGATCCCGCAGCCGCCAGCCGAACCGATTGCGTCATCGCCACCGTCTAATATATCAGTAGGCGCCTCGGAGATTAGGGTGACCGGCACGGTTGAAGGCGTCAAGACGCTCGAAGCAGTAGTTGATAGCGTTTCAACAATCTTGAATCATTTAAAAGAATCTGAAAGGCTCCATGTTGACTCAATAATTGAGTCATCCGGGCTAAATGCCCAGACCGTGCTTAGGTTGTTGCTTGAGTTGGAACTGGAGGGCCGTGTTACTCAGCATCCGGGCAAGCTTTTCTCGCTGGCGTAACTCTGGCAGGGTGTAAGCCCTGAAGCGCCGGGGGCATGGCGCGAAACCTGCGAGGTTGGGTACGGAGCTTAGAGGCGACTAAATCGGTGGCAAAAAATCTCGTAATCGTCGAATCGCCGGCAAAGGCGAAAACGATCAAGCGTTACCTGGGTAGCGATTACCAGGTAATGCCGTCCGTCGGCCATGTCGTTGACCTGCCCAAAAGCAAGCTGGGGGTCGATATCGAGCACAATTTCGCCCCGGATTTCGTCGTAATCAAGGGCAAAGAGAAGATAATCGGCGAGATCAAGACCGCCGCTAAGGGTAAGGAAAACATCTACCTCGCCAGCGACCCCGATCGCGAGGGCGAGGCAATCGCGTGGCATATTTCCGAGCATCTCGGCAAAACCAAGTCCAAGGTCAGCCGCGTGCTGTTGCATGAAATCACCGCGGCTGCGGTCAAGGAGGCCGTCGAGCATCCCTCGAAGCTCGATCACAACCTGTTCGACGCCTACCAGGCGCGGCGCGTGCTGGATCGCCTCGTCGGGTACAAACTGAGCCCCTTACTGTGGGATAAGGTCAAGCGCGGCATCAGCGCCGGCCGGGTGCAGTCGGTTGCGCTCAGGATAATCGTTGACCGCGAGCGCGAGCGCGAGGCGTTCCGCGCCGAGGAATACTGGACCCTCGATGCCCGCTTATCAGGCAAGAATCCGCCGCCGTTCAAGGCGCGGCTCTATAGCTATAAAGACGATCGCATCGACAATAAGGCCTACAAGCTGCCCGAGGCGCAGGCGCGCGAGATTATCGCGGCGGTCGAGGCGTCGCCGTTCAAAGTCAAAAGCGTCGAGCGCAAGGAAGTCCGCCGCAGTCCGACGCCCCCGTTCATCACGTCGCGCCTCCAGCAGGAAGCGTCGCGCAAGCTGTACTATCAGCCGCGGCGCACGATGCAGATAGCGCAGAAGCTGTACGAAGGCGTCGAGCTGGGCGAGCAGGGCGCGGTCGGCCTTATCACTTATATGCGCACCGATTCGCCGCGGGTCTCGGATCAGGCGCTCGAGTCCGTCCGCAATCATATTGAGGGGCGCTACGGCAAGGATTACGTTCCCGAAAAGCCGAACTTCTACAAATCCGGCAAGCAGGCACAGGGCGCGCATGAAGCGATTCGCCCGACCGCCGTTGAGCGCGACCCTGAGTCGATTGCGCGCTACCTCGACAAAGACGCGCTTGCGCTCTACACCCTGATTTATAACCGCTTCGTCTCCAGCCAGATGACGCCGGCGGTGTACGACCGCACCACCGTGGACATCGAATCGGCCGACGCGATTTTCCGCGCCACCGGCCAGGTGATGAAGTTCGACGGCTTCATGCGCGTGTATATCGAAGGCCAGGACGACGCGGTGGCCGGCGACGATGATGAGGGCACGCTGCCGCTGCTCAACCAAGGCGAGACGCTCACTCTGCTCGGCCTCGACCCCGAGCAGCATTTCACGCAGCCGCCCCCGCGCTATACGCAGGCCACGCTCATCAAGGAGCTTGAAGAGCAGGGCATCGGCCGGCCATCGACCTACGCCGCAATCATGACCAGCATCCTGCGGGTCGAGTACGTCGAAGAGGACGAGAGCAAGCGGATGCGCCCGACGTCGCTGGGACGCGTCGTCAACGACATGCTCGTCAAGGCGTTCCCCGACATCCTCGAATCCAGCTTCACCGCGCAGTTCGAAGAGGACCTCGACAAGGTCGAAGAGGGCACCGAGAACTGGGTCAAGACGATGAAGCGCTTCTACGGCCCGTTCGCGAAGGACCTGGCCGACGCCAAGAAGAAGATGCCGGAGGTCAAGCACAAGGGCCTGCCGACCGGACTCAAGTGCGAGCTGGACGGCGGCGACATGGTGATCAAATGGGGGCGCAACGGCGAGTTCCTCGCCTGCTCGAATTACCCCAAATGTACCAACACTGGAGAAATCGCTCGCGACGAGCAGGGCACTGTCTCACTCAAGCCGTCGGCGCCAGTGCCGAGTGACGAAGTCTGCGAGAAATGCGGCAAGCCGATGGTCAAGCGCCGCTCGCGCTTCGGCGAGTTCCTCGGATGCTCGGGCTATCCGGACTGCGACGGCATCAAGCGCCTGCAATCCGAACCAACCAAGACGGGAGTCGCATGCCCGGAATGCAAAGAGGGCGAAATCCTCGAGCGTCGCAGCCGGCGCGGTAAAATTTTCTTCGGATGCGGCCGCTACCCGAAATGCAAATTCGCGGCATGGAACAAAGTAGTGCTGCAGCCATGCCCGTCATGCGGCGCGAACTACATGGTCGAGAAAGACCTGAAGCGCACCGGCATCACCTGGCAATGCGCCAACAAGGAATGCGGCTACAAGGCTCCCGCACCCGTCATCGCGCAGCCGGAACCCGCGCCAGCATCGTCGACGCCTCCGCCTGCGTAGTACAGGTGGTTCGATAAAATCGCCGTGTCAGGTTCGCCCAGACCCGCCGATCGCATCGTCCGCCCTTGTCTTTCGTTTTTTCTGTTCGTATTGATCGCGGGCTTCGCGACGGTCGCGTGCGGCGCGACCGCCAATCCGCCGGTTGTGATTCCTCATCTCGAAGAGACCTCCAAGCCCTACGTCGCGCGCGTCTATTTCGATTCAAAGGCGAAGGACGGCAGCGACGCGTATTTCGAAATTCTGAAAGACGACAAGCGCGTCTACATGCAGAAGGCCAGGAACAAGGGCGAGAGATTTTTCATTGGCACGATGGACGACGACGATCCCGACGCGGCGTTCGTCAAGATGGGGATGGACATCACGGGCGACGGACAGCCTGATCTGCTAATTTCCGAATGGAGTGGCTATGCAAACTGCTGCCTGACATTCCACATCTTCGAAATCGGTCCGACCTTCAAGAAACTCGGCACGATCGACGCGGAGTTCGGCGACTCGGGCCCGCACTTCGTGCATCCCGATAAGAACCTGAAACTCGTGGGACTGACGATTCAGATTCACGATTGGACGTTCGCGAACTGGAACACCGATTTCGCCGACTCGCCGGCGCCGAGTGTCATGCTCCGTTTCAGCGATGGCGCGTATCGCATCTCGCCCGACCTGATGCGCACGCCCGCGCCCGCGCCGAAGGACCTCGACGCCAACGCGGCCGAAGTCAGGGACTACGCGCCCAGCGCCAAGGGCGGTGCGTGGCCTCAAGCCAGTGTCTCGCCGAAGCTGTGGTCGACGATGCTCGATCTGATCTACGGCGGTCACGACGCAGATGCGTGGAAGTTTCTCGACGCGGCGTGGCCGGCGAAAGTAAGCGGCAAGGATACTTTCGCGAGCGAATTTCGCGCGCAACTGGCAAAGAGTCCGTACTGGCCCGAGGTCAAGGCGATGAATGCGAAGCCTTCAACCTCGCCGACATCTGCTCGCGCCGACGCCGAATAATCGCCAGCTCCCGCGTCAACACCACCGACTTGGCGTCTGCATATCTCAGCCGCCGGTGAGGAACGCGAATCCGTCCCGGACGCGTTCATAGCCGCCGGACTCGACGATATCGCCATGCGCCAGGATCACGCGTTCAAAGGGCCATCGAAGAATATTTTCTGCTGAGGCGCGAGCGGCTTTCGGATCGGTGATTGCGGCCTTTATTCTGCGATCAACTCTAAACCCTTCGACGGCGCCCGGATCGGATGCTGCCTGCTCAGCCGTGAAGTTAAATACGATGTCGCTGACGATCAGTGTGCGGCTCGACCGATGGAAGAAGACCATCTCGCCGTACATCGGAATGCCCTCGACCAGGATTTGGTCAACTTCTTCCCGCCATTCGGGAGCGGCGACGTTGTCGAGCACCTCGTCAAAATTGATGTCACTCCTGATCGTCTCGAGGCCCGGCACGCAAAACGTCTTCGCCGCGGGGAACGCTGACTTCCATTCCGAAATGAACAGGTGATGGAAAACGTTGGGCGCGATCAACGCGGCTGGCCGCCCCAACTCTTCGACCGCCGAACGCAGCTCCGGCCCGATTGGCACCGGCGAGTGAATGAGAACGCGCCCGTCCTTCAGCCGCATGACAGTCATCCGCACTGGAACGGTGACATTCCACTCGGCGCTGAAAAACCCGGTGCTCACGATCCAGAGGTCCGGAGCCAGGTTCTCGAGCGCGCTATTCATCATCGTTTATCTGACGATGTCGCCCTTCACGGCTTCGACTGCATATCTGCCTTGCCACTCGCCAAATCCACCGGAACGGAAATGTGCTGCTCGATCATCTTCCAGCCATCTTTCTCTTTGCGCCAGACGTCCGTGACGCGGAAGGTTATTTCGCTCGCCTTGCCACTTTTTGTGTCGGTCCACGTTGCATGCTGGACGCTGTTCGCGATTCCCAACTTCCCGTCAGTCACTACGTGTAACGTGACGAATTCGACCTTGATGTTCTTGGCAGTGTCGAAAAACGTTTGAAAGACGGGGCGGACTGCCTTGGTCCCGTCCAATTCTCGCGGTGGGCTCACATTGTAGATGACGAGATCGTCGCTGTTGTCGTAGCAGCCCATAGCCTCATCGAGGGTCTGGGCGTTGGCGCACTTTTGATCGAGTTCGGTTATCTGGGCCTTGGCGTCCGCCGCAAGTGCTTGCCCGGCGAAGCTCAATGCCACAAACGCTGCTGCTACCAGTCCAACAATCCGGAAGTTGCTTTTCATTGTAGTTTCCCCTGCTGAAGTGCGGTCGCGCGAAGCTAGCATGTAGTCACGAGTTTTTCATCTTCGCCGACATCTCCTCGAGCCGCCGCCGGAGAAATCGCCGCTCGGGCGCACTGCCCACCCGCGTCAGCGCCGCGTGATACGACTCTGCCGCCTCACTCCATCGCTCTAGCCGCCGCAATAAGTCCGCGCGCGCCGACCACATCAGGTAGTAATCGCGCAGATCGCCGCTGCCCGCGATCGCATCGATCAACTCGAGCCCCGCCGCGGGACCCTCAGCCATCGCCACTGCAACCGCGCGATTCAGCTCGATCACCGGCGACGGATTGATCGCGAGCAAGCGTCCATAGAGATCCGCGATCGCGCGCCAGTCGGTCGCATCCACACGTTCGGCCCGTGAATGCACCGCAGCTATCGCCGACTGAATCGCATACGGCCCAAGCGCATCGGCGCTGATCGCAGCTTTCGAATGAGACAGCCCTTCGACGATCTGCGGGCGATGCCATCGCGAACGATCCTGCTCCTCGAGCAGCACGAGCTCGCCGCGCTCGTCGATTCGCGCGTCGCGCCGCGCGTCATGCAGCAGCATCAGCGCCAGCAGTCCGCGCGGCTCCGCCTCGGCCGGCATCAGCACAACCAGGATCCGCGCCAGCCGAATCGCCTCCGCACACAGATCGGTTCGCAACAGGCGCTCGCCCGAGCTCGCCGCGTAGCCTTCATTGAAGACCAGGTAAATCACGGCCATCACGGCGTCGAGCCGCTCTGCCAGCAGTTCCGCCGACGGCACCGCGTACGGAATCCGCGCCGCACGAATCTTGCGCTTGGCGCGAACGAGCCGCTGCGCCATCGTCGCCGGTGCGGTCAGAAACGCGCGCGCAATTTCTTCGGTCGTCAGCCCGCACAGCGTGCGCAGCGACAGCGCGACGCGAGCGTCGTCGGCCAGCGCAGGATGGCAACAGGTGAAGATCAGCCGCAGGCGCTCATCGGCGAGCGCGCCCTGCTCGTCGTTCTCCCGGCCGTCGCCATCACTCTCAGCCATTCGGATCAGCTCTTCGCGGCGATCGTTGAAGCGGCCCTGTTTTCGCAATCGATCGATCGCTTTATGACGCGCGACGCCGATGATCCATGCGCGCGGATTTTCCGGCAGCCCGTCGCGAGGCCACTGTTCGACCGCACTCGCGAATGCATCCTGCGCCGCGTCTTCCGCCAGGTCGAAGTCGCCCAGCACGCGAATGAGCGTGGCGAGTATTCGCCCGAACTCCTCGCGATAGAAGCGCTCGATGCCGGCTGCTGTGTTGTCCATCGGCAAATCCGTCCGATGGCAGGCTAGCCGCGCGCCACTCATGCCGCTACCGCGTCCTGCAATTCGTCGCGATCGTTCCGTGCAGCTCGACTAGTTGAACTTTCTGATCGGCCGCACTTCGATCGACCCGTTCTTTGCCCCGGGAATCCGCGCGGCAATCGAAATTGCCTCGTCGAGATCCTTCGCTTCGACCAGATAGTAGCCGCCGAGCTGCTCCTTGGTCTCGGCGAACGGCCCGTCCGTCACCACCGTCTTGCCGTTGCGCACGCGAACTGTGGTGGCGGTCGGGGTCTGCTCGAGCGCATTGCCGCCTTTGTTCTTGCCGCTCTTCGTTATGTCCTGCGTGAAGGCCATGTACTCCTGGTAAATCTGGCCCTGCTCGGCGGCGCTCATCTTTTTTCCGTCGACCTCGCTGTTGTAGATCAAAAGCAGGTATTCCATTGCATCTCTCCTTGTGACGGTTTGGTTTTCACTAATTAGTCGAACGACCATCCGCCAGATCGACAGGTTTACACGACCACCGAAAAAAGCCACGATCCGTTTCTTACCTCTCCCGCCGGGAGAGGTCGACGCAAGTCCGCGAGCGTCGGGTGAGGGCGCGCCAGCTTCGAGCACGATGCGATCTCTTCAATGACCCAACCCAAAATAACCGTCGTCGGCGCCGGACTCGCAGGCAGCGAAGCCGCCTACCAGCTCGCCCGTCGCGGCATTCCCGTGCGCCTCATCGAGATGCGCCCGATCAAAATGACCGAGGCTCATCAGACCGCGGATTTCGCCGAGCTGGTCTGCTCGAATTCGCTGCGCAACGACTCGATGGACACCGCGGTCGGCGTGTTGAAAGAAGAAATGCGCCGGCTCGGCTCGCTTGTGATCGCTGCCGCGGACCGCGCGCGCGTGCCTGCCGGTTCCGCACTGGCCGTCGATCGCACTGACTTCTCGCGCGCCATCACCGAGACCCTCGAGAGTCATCCGATGCTCGAGATAGCGCGTGCGGAGGCAGCGGAGATTCCTGCCGGTGTTACAATTCTCGCCACCGGCCCACTGACGAGCCCGGCTCTCGGCGAAGCCCTGAATAACCTGATCGGTCCGCGAAATTTGTACTTCTATGACGCGATTGCGCCGATCGTCGCTGCCGATTCAATCGACATGACGGTCGCCTTCAAAGCGTCGCGCTACGGCAAGGGCGGCGACGACTACATCAACTGCCCAATGACCGACGCTCAGTACGAGGCGTTCGTTGCCGCGGTAGTGGCGGCGGAAAAAATCGAGCTGCATCCGTTCGAGAAGCCGGTTTATTTCGAAGGCTGTATGCCGATCGAGGAGATGGCGCGGCGCGGCCCGATGACGCTCGCGTTCGGCCCGATGCGTCCAGTAGGGCTCTCAGAGCTACATAGCGGACGACGGCCGTTCGCGGTGGTGCAGCTCAGACAGGACGACGCCGAGGGTCGCATGTACAACATGGTCGGCTTCCAGACCAAGATGACCTATCCGGAGCAGCGCCGCGTGCTGCGGATGATCCCCGCGATGGAAAAGGCGGAGTTCGTGCGCCTCGGTTCGATCCATCGCAATACTTTTGTCGACTCGCCGCGCCTGCTGCGTCCCACGCTTCAGCTCCAGACGCGCGACGACCTGTTCCTCGCGGGGCAGATGGTCGGGGTCGAAGGCTACGTCGAGTCGGCCGCCGCGGGCTTGCTCGCGGGAATCAATGCGGCGAACCTCGTGATGAATCGCGAGCTGGTCGTGCCTCCGCCAGAGACGGCAATCGGATCGCTGGTCGCGTACATCACCGACGCCGCGCGGCGCGACTTCCAGCCGATGAACGCGAACTACGGCCTGATGCCCGAGTTGAAAATCCGTGCGCGCGGCCGCCAGAAGAAAATCGAGATGGGAACGCGAGCGCTCATCGCGATCGACGCATGGATCGAACGCAATCAGATCGAACCTTCCGCTTCTATGGCTGCGCGCGCGCTTGGGCTATAGAAAATCGCTGGAGGTCCTCGTCGATGACCAAAGCGGAATTGATTGATACGATCGCACGGTCCACCAATCAGCCCAAAAAGGTGGTCGCCAGCACTTTCGACCTCGCTTTCGAACAAATCGCGCGCTCGATCCGCAAGGACAAGCGCTTCTGGGTGCCGGGCTTCGGCACTTTTTCCGTGCGCCGCCGGCGCGCTCGTGCGGGCTTCAATCCGCGCACCAACGCGCCCATGACCATTCCGGCCGCGCGCACCGTAGGCTTTCGTCCCGCACCGCAGCTAAGGAAGGGTCTCTGACCACAGCTGCTTCCAGAGCCGGAGAGCACGATCGCCCGAGCGATCAACCGACCTCACGCTCGATCGTTCCGGCCCGCGCGCTGAGTCTCATCCTGCTGGTCGTCGCTGTCGCCGTCGGCGGCGCGATCCGCTTCGCCAATCTCGGTGCGCTCGAGCTGTCGCCCGACGAGGCCGCGTCATGGGCGGCCGCGTCGGCGCCGAGCGCGGCTGAAGTGATCGCACGCCAGCCGGCGCTGAATCCCGGCGAGCTGCCGGTGCATGACCTCATGTTGCATGGATGGATCGCGCTGTTCGGCTCGAGTCTGTCCGCGATGCGCGCGTTGTCGGCTGTCTTCGGCGTCGTCTCGATAGTGCTGGTCTATCTGGTCGTATGCGAAATGTTCGCCGCCGATTCGGAAAATAGATTTGCACTGACCGGCGATGACGCCGTGATAGTTGCCGGTCTCGCGGCGCTGGTTTTGGCCGTGAACCTGGTGACGATCAAGTATTCGCGCGAGGCGCGAATGTATCCGCTGATGCTCGCGGCGATTCTCGCACAGGTCGCGATGTTCCTGCGTGCGCTTCGCATCGGCGGCCTTGCCAACTACGTCGCGGTCATCGTTCTGACCGCGCTCGCGATAGCGTCGAACTTCGCCGCCGTGCTGATACCCGCGGCCGAAGGCCTCTGGCTGTTGAATGTCATCGCGCGCGCGGGATGGCGCCCGAGCGATGCGAACGCGCGCCGCGCGTGGACGATCGCGATTGCGCTCGCGGTAGCGGGTTTGATTCTGGTGCCGAAACTTTTTTCGTCGCTGCACGCCGCTTCATCCGGCCACGTCGGCGGATGGCGTAAGCTGCCATCGCTGTTTGCTCCCTTCGCGCTATTCAACAAGGCAACCGGCAGCTTTGCATTCCCGGTCCTCGCGCTGCTTGCGCTGTGGGGTGCGGTCAGCGGATGGCGGCGGGGTGCGCGCGACGCTGTCGCCTTCGTAATTCTTTGGATGTGGGCGCCGCCGCTGATGATGGTCGTCGCGTCGTACGCGATCGCGCCGGTGTTCGTCGAGCGTTACGCGCTGTCGAGCTTCGTTCCGTTCTTCATCCTCGTCGCGCTGGGCATCTTCGAATTGCCCGGCGATCTCGTGCGCGTGACAGCACTCGCGCTCGCAGTGGCGTTCTCGCTCGGCCATATAGTTGCGTACGACCGCAAGCCGCACGATGCGCAATATCGCGAAGCGATTGCCGCCGCCGATTCTGCGCTCAAGCCGGGTGAAGTCATGACCGCCGTTCCGGCGTACGCGATCGAGGTGCTCCGATACTATCTGCCACCCGATCAACAGGATCGCGCCGTTCGCTACGACCCGTCAGCGCCATCCGCTGCCGTGCTGATCCTCGGCGATCAGAACCCCGCGCCGGGCGCCGCCAAATCATATAGAAAGGAGTATCCCAACGAAGTTGCGCGACTGCGCGGCGTAACGGTGTTGCGAAGGTGAAAGCGCGATGAGCGACGAATCCCCTCGGGGCGGCGGTGCGGAGGTCGTGACGATGAAGGAGGAGATCAAGGCGCGCGCCTTCCTCGACCTGTTCAGAGAAGCGCGCTGGATCAACGCCGAGCGCGTCCGCGGGTACTCGAGGTTGCTCTGTGCCTGCTACCTCGTCGTGTTCGTCGGCTGGCTCGTGCTGAGACCGGGCGGAATCCGCGCGACGTTGCATCCGGTGGGGGCCGACTTTCCGAAGTGCTGGGCGGCTTCGAGGCTGGCGCTCCACGGACGTCCTGCGTCGGTTTACGATCACGCGACGATAGAGGCTGCCGAGAAGGCGGCGGTGGGCGACAAGGATCCCGGCTATGAGATGTTCGACTATCCGCCCACGTTCCTCGCGATGGTCCTCCCGCTTTCGCTGCTTCCCTACGAAGGCGCGCTGATAGCATGGACGCTGGCTGGGCTGGCCGCCTATTTGTTCGTGATGTGGAAGATTGCACCTGGCCGCGACACACCCTGGATCGCGCTCGCGTTTCCCGCCGCGCTGCTGACGATTCTCGACGGACAGAACGGCTTCTTCACGGTCGCGCTGTTCGGTGGCGGACTTCTTCTGCTGCAGCGACGCCCCCTGCTTGCAGGTGCGCTGCTGGGGCTGCTCTGTTACAAGCCGCAATTCGGCATCCTGTTGCCTCTGGCTTTTCTCGTATCGCGCCAATGGCGAGCAGCGGCCGGCGCAGCGCTCGTGGTCATCGCGTTCGTAGGACTCTCGGCCGCACTGTTCGGAGTGCAAACCTGGCGCGCCTTCCTCGACAGCGTTCCGATCGCGACCCACAACGTGCTCGAGCAGGGCGACGTCGGCTTCGGCAAGATTCAAAGCACTTTCGGCGCAGCGCGACTGTGGGGCGCATCCGTCGCGGTGGCTTACGCGATGCAAGCGGCGGTCGCTCTGCTCGCCGCGATCGCCGTTGTGTGGATCTGGCTCAAGCCCGCGGCACTTCCGGTCCAGGCCGCCGCGTTGGCCACCGGCACTCTGCTGGTAATACCGTATTTCGCCGACTACGACCTGGTCTTGCTGGCATTGCCGATCGCGTGGCTGGCGTGGGATGCGATGCAGTCGGCCTTTCTGCCGTGGGAAAAATTAACCCTGCTTCTGGCGTGGCTGTTTCCCATATCCGCGCGAATGCTGAGCATGTTCGCGTCGCTGCCGCTAACGCCGGTGGTGCTGGCGCTGCTGATGCTCGCCATCGTCCGGCGCGCGAGCGCGGTAGCGGCTTGACTATCTGTTGATCACAAATAGTTATCCTCGTACGCCAGCACGGCGTAACATTGCTTGAGGTGCAACTGCGATGAGCGATCAAAATCCCGACGATTTGAAAATCAAGAGCCAGCAGAAGGCTGCATGGGACGATAGCGCGGAGGGATGGAAACGATGGTGGCCGGCGTTCGAGCGCGCCGCGCAGACCGTCAATGATCGGCTGGTCGAGCTGGCATTCGTGCGCGCCGGCGCTCGGGTGCTCGACATCGCGACCGGCAGCGGCGAGCCTGCACTGACCGCGGCGCGCGCAGTCGGGCAGTCGGGGCGAATCGTCGCCGTGGATATGTCGCCCGGGATGCTCGCGATCGCGCGCGAGCGAGTCGACGCCGCGGGCGTGCACAACGTCGAGCTGGTCGAATCCGACGCCGAGTCACTAAGCCTCGACCCGCGTTCATTTGACGCCGCGCTTTGTCGCTGGGGGCTGATGTTCATGCCCGACCTGGACGGCGTACTGCGCCTGATGCATCGCGCGCTCAAGCCCGGTGGACGCTTCGCGACCGCGGTTTGGGCAGCAGCGGACAAGGTCCCGATGTGCGGCCTCGCGCGCGACGCGATACGGCAGATTACCGGGATCGCGCCGCCGCCAAATGCGCCCGACCCTACCAAACTTGCTGACACATCGATCCTCGAGCGCGCGTTGGCTGCGGCAGGATTTCGCGACGTGACAATCGAACGGCTGATCGTCACGTTTGAATTTCCCTCGGCCGAGGGATTCGCGGATTTCCGCAGCCAGGTCGGTGGCACCCGCGCGATGCTCGCGAGGATGCCTGCCGACGTCTCACGCCAGGTGCGCGACGCCGTCGTAACCTCGGCGGGCGCGTTCGCAGGTCCAGACGGCGTGGTGAAACTCAGCAACGAGACGATCTGCTTCGGCGCGCGCGCATAACGAGACCGCCGCGTGCCCGCCGCTCCTGCCCGCGTCTCGCTTTTGCGCTACTCGCCGGCGCTGGTCCTCTTCGCAATCGTAATCGCGGACGCACGCCAGCATAGCGATCCCGATCTTTGGGGACACGTCATGTGGGGCCGCGAGCTTCTCGCCAGCGGCTCGCTGCCGCGCGGCAATCCTTATTCGTACTCGGCGCCAGGCTTCCCCTGGCTGCGGCATGAATGGTTGAGCGAAGTCGCGATGGCCTCGATGTACGACAGGTTCGGGCCCTTCGGCCTGAAGCTTCTCAAGTTCGTCTGCACCGCCGTCACGATCTGTTTCGTCGCTACTGCCGAATCGGAAACCGGCGCGCCGGCGACGTTGCAGGCGGCAATCCTGCTGATGATTGCGCTCATCCTGGCGCCGGTGATGCAATTTCGCCCGCAGTTATTCGATTTCGTCGCACTGTCCGCGATCATCGCGATGCTTGCGCGTCACAACTGGCGCGGCTCGGCGCCGCTGTGGCTTGCGATTCCGCTGGTCGCGATCTGGAGCAACTTTCACGGCGGTTTTTTCGTCGGCATCGTTGCGCTCGGCGTATATGGAGCAGCGACCACCGTGTCGGACATCGCTGCGGGACGCGGTACGCGCCGCGGCTTCGGCATCATTGCAATTGCCGCCGCCGCTGCCGCATCCACGTTGTGCACGTTTCTGATCCCGCCTGCGCGCGACACCTGGTACACGCTGATCCACGAGATCCTGAACCCGATGACGCATTACGCGATGTCGGATTGGCAGCCGCTGCTCACCGCGCTCACGAATGCGCCGGGCGGAAGCGTCGAGCAGAAGTATTTCGTCGTGACGATCTTCTTTTTTGCCGCCGCGGTCGTGTCGGTGATTCTCACGCCCAAAGGCAATGACGCGCCGATGATCGCGGTTGCCGCCGTGATGCTCGCGACAGCCTTCACCGCCGTACGCAACGTCCCGCTTGCCGCGATTGCCGTCGCCCCCGTGATTGCGAATCACCTGGGATTGCTGACACGCCCGCGAGAAGTGCCTGACGCACACGCTGCGATTGCTCGAGCAGTGCCGCG
This sequence comes from Binatus sp. (SeqCode), assembly GCA_050010075.1. Classification (GTDB taxonomy): domain Bacteria; phylum Desulfobacterota; class Binatia; order Binatales; family Binataceae; genus Binatus. The sequence goes on from JBEKLS010000017.1 coordinate 16,705, forward strand.
AAGGGGCAGACTCGTCATGGAAGTCATCATCGCAGTCGTGGCGATTGGGTTTGCGCGATTCAGCGGAATTCTCAAGCCCGGCATCGACGACTCCGGCAATCCTACCGCCGCCGTCAGCTTCATGAACTCGCACGGGATGACGGGAAACGTGCTCGCCGACTACGCGTGGGGTGAGTACGTCATCTGGCATGGCGGGCCGGGCACGAAAGTTTTCATCGACAGCCGCTATGATCTGGCCTATCCGCCGACAGTGGTCTGGGATTGGCTGGCGTTCGCCAACAACCTCGCCGGTGCGTCGCATACACTGGCGGCGTATCCGCATGATTTCGTACTCATCGAGAAAGACTCGGCGGCGGCGAAGCTGATGGACTCGCAATCCGATTGGCACCTCATCTACGGTGACGACACCGCTCGTCTCTACGCGCGCGCGAATTCACCCGCCGGCCACCTCGACAGCCTGGTGTTCAAAGGCGACGTCGGCCCCTTGTTCTTCCCGTAGTCTCGTCATCGCCGCCGCAATTTCCGGACACTGGAAATGCGCCGTCAGTGTGGTAGTAAAGGGGATTGTCGAGGCGCGCATGCAGCCCGACACAATCGCCACACTCAAGGAGCGTTCAGGATGAAAGCCGCTGTTTTCCACGGGCCCAACTTGCCCCTCAGTATCGAAGACGTCGAAATCGACAAGCCGCAGGACCGCGAAGTCCTGATCAAAACCGTCGCGAGCGGCGTCTGCCACAGCGACCTGCATTTCGTCGAGGGTCTTTATCCCTACGCTGCCCCCGCGGTGCTCGGCCACGAGGCCGCCGGCATCGTCGAGGAAGTCGGCAAGCAGGTGACCTACGTGAAGCCCGGCGATCACGTCATCTGTTGCCTGTCGGTGTTCTGCGGCAACTGCGAGCAGTGCATGTCGGGCCATCCGAATCGATGCTCGAACAAGGCCGCCACCCAGCGCAAACCCGGCGACAAGCCGCGCATCTCGCAGAAAGGCAAGCCCATCAACCAGTTCCTCGACGTCTCGTCCTACTGCGAGAAGATGCTGCTGCATGAAAACGGAGTTGTGAAGATTCGCGAAGACTTCCCGCTCGATCGCGCCGCGCTCATCGGATGCGGCGTCACCACCGGCGTCGGCGCGGTGCTCAATACAGCGAAGATCGAGCCGGGCTCGACGGTAGCGGTCTTCGGCGCTGGCGGCGTCGGACTCGCGGCAATCCAGGGCGCGCGAATCGCGGGCGCGCGCAAAATAATCGCGGTCGATATGTTCGAGGGCAAGCTCGCGATGGCCAAGCGGCTCGGCGCGACCGACACCGTCGACGCGTCGAATAGCGATCCCGTCGACGAAATCAGAAAGCTCACCGGCGGCGACGGCGTCGACTACGCATTCGAAGCGATCGGCCTCAAGAAAGTCGCCGAGCAGGCCTTCGTCGCGCTCAAGCCCGGCGGCACCGCAACCGTCATCGGCATGATCCCCGTCGGCCAGAAGGTCGAAATCGACGGCTACATGTTTCTCACCGAGCGAAAACTGCAGGGCTCGAACATGGGCTCGAACCGCTTCCGCATCGACATGCCTAAGTACATCGACTTCTACCTGCAGGGCCGCCTCAACCTCGACGACATGATCAGCCGCCGCGGCAAGCTCGAGGACGTCAACGACGCGTTCCGCGCGATGAAAGCCGGCGAAGTCGCGCGCACCGTCCTGATGTTCAACTGACTTATGACGGCATCGGACGAATCTGTCGAAAGAGACCGATGGGGAAATATTTATTTCTATTTTGTGAAAACGCTGTCGATCCTCGCTGAATCTCCCGCCGAGCAGTGCGCTGTGATGGAGTATAACGTTGCCTGGGAGTTGCAACGCGACGGATTCGAGGTTGATTACCTCATTCGCCAGGAGGCCGTCAAATTTACCGACGATCAGATAGAAGGAATGAAGGAGCTCTCGTCGGCGCTGCACGCGTTAAGCGGCGAGGCGTTAAAGGGCAGCGGTTACGCCCGAGAAGACCATTTGAAGGCGATGAGTAATCCCGGTTGGCAGGTAGTTCGCGACATCGCGAAGAAATTGCTGGTGATCCTTGTTCCAAGGACTCTTGAGAACCGCAAATATTTTGAAGCGCACGCACTAATATCGAAATCAAGGAGCTCTCAATGAAAGCTGCTGTCTTCCACGGTCCCGGTCAGCCACTCACCATCGAGCAAGTCGACATCGACGAACCCAAAGAGCGCGAAGTCGTCGTGCGCACCGTCGCCAGCGGCGTGTGTCACAGCGATCTTCATTTCGTCGACGGCCTGTACATGTGGCCAACGCCCGCGGTGCTCGGGCACGAGGCCGCCGGCATCGTCGAGAAAGTCGGCTCGCAGGTTTCGTACCTCAAGCCTGGCGACCACGTCATCGCGTGCCTCTCGGTCTTCTGCGGCTACTGCGAAGACTGCATGTCAGGACATCCGAACCTGTGCTCGAACAAGGCCGCCACGCAACGCACCGCAACCGACAAGCCGCGCCTCTCGCAAAACGGCAAGATGGTCAATCAGTTTGCCGACCTATCGGGCTACGCCGAGAAAATGCTGCTACATGAAAACGCGTTGGTGAAGATTGGCGACGACGTGCCGCTCGATCGCGCCGCGCTCATCGGATGCGGCGTGATGACCGGCGTTGGCGCCGCGCTCAACACCGCGAAGGTCTCGCCCGGCTCGACGGTCGCAGTGTTCGGCGCCGGCGGCGTCGGCCTCGCGATCATCCAGGGCGCGCGAATCGCAGGCGCGCGAATGATCATCGCGGTGGACAAGTTCCCGGCCAAACTCGATCTCGCAAAAAAACTCGGCGCGACTCACGCCGTCGATGCGTCGAAGGGCGATGCGGTCGAGCAGATTCGCACGCTCACTGGCGGCGGCGTCGAGTACTCCTTCGAAGCGATCGGTCTCAAGGTCGCGGCCGAGCAGGCTTACGAATCACTCACCGCCGGCGGCATCGCCACGATTGTCGGAATGGTTCCGATTGGTCAGAAAGTCGACGTCGACGGCTTCTCGCTGCTGTATGAGAAGCGCATCCAGGGATGCTTCATGGGCTCGAACCGCTTCCGCATCGACATGCCGCGCATCATCGAGCTCTATCAGCAGGGACGGCTCGACCTCGACGACATGATCACGCGCCGCGGCAAACTCGAGGACGTCAACGAAGCATTCCGCGCTATGAAGGCGGGTGAAGTCGCGCGCACGGTGCTGATGTTCGACTAGAACTCGCGCCATTCAGTCGCGTCGCGTTATTTTCAGTCGGCGCTGTCGGGGCGTGCTGCCGGGCACGAACGTGAACCTGCCCGGCAGCGCCGATGGCTTGCGACTCCGCCATCGATATTAAATCATCAGTGCATGAGTGAACCTCAAGCCGAGCCAACGACTGTCGCACCGAGCCCAACGATTGCATCGCCGCCGCCACCGGCGGCGCCTGCACCCGCGCCAGACTGGATGAGCAGATTCCAGGCGGACCTGCTGCGCCGGCTGCTGATCGTCGGCGCGCTCAGCGTGCTCGTGATGATCGGCCTGTTCCTGACCAACTTCAGCCGTCTCCGCGCGCTCTACTACTGGAGCGCGATGTTCCCGGTGTTTGGCCTCGTCTGCCTCTGGCACGAACTGCTTGGGTCGAGTCCCGACGCGGGACCGTCGTGGAAGATAATCCTGCGCCAGGTGCTGCATTGGCTCGGGCCGATCGTTGCGGTGCAGATAATTTTTCTGCAACTCGAGCGCGGGCAGATGGACGCAGACGCGGTTGCGCTGGTCACGCTGGTGATCCTCGCCGTCACCTGCTTCCTGGCGGGCGTGCACATGGACCGCACCTTTTTCTGGGTCAGCATCGCACTCGCGCTAGCCGCGGTGATTGGGACCGAAGTCGAAGCTTACATCTGGATGATCGCCGCGTTGGCAGTCGTCGCGCTCGCGATCACCGTATTCGCCGCCACCGCGCTGCGCCGCCACGCGACCCAACCCGGCCACGTGACAGGCTAAGGGCCGCCGATGTTCGCAAAAATCCGTCGCAACGTCGTGGCGGGAATCCTGACTTTCATTCCCATCGGGATCACCATCTGGGTGATCAGTTTCCTGGTCGGGATATTAGTCGCGCTCGGCAGCCCGTTTGTCGGCGCATTCATGTCCTCGCTGCGGATTCATGCGCCGACGCTCGCCGCCGCACTTTCTGCGCCGTGGTTTCAAAGCACCATATCGGTCGCGATCGTGCTCGCAGCGCTCTACGTTCTTGGCGAGATCGCGACGGCGGTAGCGGGACGGCGGCTGCTCGGCGCGTTTGACTACCTGATGGCGCGAATCCCGATCGTGCAATCCATCTACGGCGCTGCACGCCAGCTCGTCACCAGCTTTCAAACCCGTCCCGGTAACTCTCAGCGCGTGGTTTTGATCGAATTTCCGTCGCCCGAAATGAAAACCGTCGGCCTCGTCACCAGGATTTTCAACGACGCCGATACCGGCGAGGAAATCGCCGCCGTTTACGTACCGACCACACCGAATCCCACTTCCGGCTACATGGAACTGGTGCCGGTCAGCCGCCTCGTCATGCTCGACTGGACGATCAACGAAGCGATGACCTTCATCATGTCGGGTGGCGCCGCCGCCCCACCAAAGTTGAACTATTCAAAAAGCGCGCGAGCCGCGATTGCAGGCGAAATCCGGGCGAAACGCGAATAGTATGTAACTAATGCCGTCTTACTATTTGGTCCGCCTTGAACGTATCAACGTACATACGGAAAAGTTTTCCGGTATGAGATTTGCTGCCTATTGAAAGGGTATTGGTTTGCCGATTATCCAATAGCCAATCGAGAGGTAAGAAAATGAATCGCGTAACCACTTTGCTATTCGCTGTCGGACTTCCAATTGCGTTCGCGGCTCCTGCGATCGCACAGAATGGAAGGCCGCTTGGCACAGTTGTCAACGGAAACACTACCGTGGTGTTCATGGCGGCAGATACCAGCGATCTCGACATGCAGAAGCTCCAGACCTGGAGCGAATTCGCCGGCCAGCATCCTAATATCGCGCGCGCACTCGCCTACAAGCCGTCGCTGATCACTGACGAAGCCTACGCGAATCAGCATCCGGAACTTGGCGAATTCTTCTCGGCTCATCCGGAGATTCGTCAATCAATGGCGGAAAATCCCGGCAACTACGTCGCGATTCCGCCGCGTCCCGGCGAATAGCAGAGTAATCAGGCTTTTGTGTTCCTGATAGCACGTTCGAAATTTTCGCATCGAGACGAGACGCAGTAAGCTTAATGTGTTGGCCGTGCTGATTTGGCCTCTACTCAAGGAGTATTGGCGAGCGGCCGTCCGGCCAACGAAGAGGTAAAAACGTGAACCGAATATCAACTCTGCTGATTGCCATCGCACTCCCCGTCGCTTTCGCCGCTCCTGCGATTGCGCAGGACGGAAGGACGATGGGCACTGTCGTCAACGGAAACACCACCACAGTATTCAAGGCTGCCAACACCAGCGACATCGACATGCATAAGCTCACGATGTGGAACGGCTTTGCGACTGCGCATCCGAAGGTCGCCAGCCAGCTCGCCCACAATCCGGCGCTGATCACTGACGACGCCTACGCGCAGAAGCACCCGCAACTCGGCGCGTTCTTCTCGGCGCATCCGGACGTTCGTCAGGCGATGGCGGCGAATCCCGGCAACTACGTTGCGATTCCGCCTCGTCCCGGCGAATAGCAGCAGACTCTCCGCAGTTTGAACTCCGCCGCCGCTATGATGCGGCGGCGGAGTAAGACTCGCGCCGGTACCACTCGATCGTCCGGCGCAGGCCGGCTTCGAAGTCGGTGGACGCGCTGAAGCCGAATTCACGCGTGGCCCGCGACACATCCAGACATCGCCGCGGCTGCCCGTCGGGCTTGCTCGTGTCCCATGCGATTTCGCCCTTGAAGCCGGTGAGCCGCGCGATCAGTGTGATCAGGTCGCGAATTTTTATTTCCATGCCCGCGCCCAGGTTGACCGGTTCGGATTTGTCGTATTTTTCAGTCGCGAGAACCACCGCCCGCGCGCAATCCTCGACGAAGAGGAACTCGCGGCTGGCCGCTCCGGTGCCCCACACCTCGATGCGCGATGCGTCGGTCGCGACCGCGTCGAGACATTTTTTGATCAGCGCGGGAATCACATGCGACTTCGACGGATCGAATGAATCGCGCGGGCCATACAGATTTACCGGCAGCAGGTAGATCGCGTTGAAGCCATATTGCTCGCGATACGCCTGCGCCTGCACCAACAGCATCTTCTTCGCCAATCCATACGGAGCGTTGGTCTCTTCGGGGTAGCCATACCAGAGGTCGTCTTCCTTGAATGGCACCGGCGTGAACTTCGGATAAGCGCAGACCGTGCCGACCGCCACGAATTTCGACACACCGCGAACCCGCGCCTGTTCCATCAGTTCGACGCCCATCGTCAGGTTGTCGTAAAAGAAGCGGCCCGGATTTTCGCGATTGGCGCCGATACCGCCGACCACCGCGGCCAGGTGAATCACAATTTCGGGGCGCGCGTCATCGTACATCCGCGCCACGCCGTCAGCGCGGCGCAGGTCGTACTCGCGCGACCGCGGCACGAAAATCTCGCCGCATCCGGCGCGCCGCAATTCCGCAACCACGTGGCTACCCAGGAATCCAGCGCCTCCGGTAACGGCGACGCGCTTTCCAGCCAGCCGATGTTCCGTTTCGTCAGCCATAACCCCCTTCAATCCGATCACATAGCATAAATTCTTTACTGCGCGCAGTTTCCGGCGTCGAACAAAGCGAGGGACGCCGCCGGGGCGCATTTGGACTACTCTATCTTGTGCTCAACTGACGGTTGATTTTGATGCGCCGGTGGAAAGCTTGCCAGATACTTGTCCTGGAACGAGAGCCACGCATCCACCCGCAGACGATCGCGGGCGACCATCTCCTTGTACTCCGGTTCCGCGCTAAGATCCCGAGTCTCTTCCGGATCATTGGACAAGTCGTATAGTTCATCGCGGTTCTGATCGAAGTCGTGGACGTATTTGAAGTCTCCTTCGACCAGTCCCAGCGAGAAATCTCCCGAGTAGGAAAACAAGTACGCGCGTTCCGCAGCGTGTGCGCCGAAAAGATTCGTTCCCTGCCATGATTGCGGCTTGTCGTATCCCAGGAGTCCCAAGAGCGTCGGCGCGATGTCTATCTGCCTGCCTAGCGAAGCATTTCGTGTTCCATGCGGAAATAATTTTGGATTGACCAAAATCAAGGGGACATGGAGTTCTTCGTTATAGGTCGTGAAACCATGAGCAAGCTGGCCATGTTCGCCAAATGCTTCGCCGTGGTCGCCGGTTATCACTACGATAGTGTTATCGGCAATATTCAGCTCATCGAGGCTATGCATCAATTGCGCGATAATCGAGTCAGTCGATCGTACCGCGTTTAGGTACTTGTTCAGCCTCGGATTTCCCGTGCCGTAGTCGTCATTCGAATTCACAAGATATGGATGATGGGTGTCCTGTGTCCAAACGAGCAGAAAGAACGGCTTCTTGTCGTCTGATTTGATCCACTTTTCCGCGATTGGCACCAATGCTGAGTCAGTAGAAATAAGAGGGTCCTTGTCTCGGAAAAAAACCTGCTGGAACCCATGGCTTTCGATAAATGCTAATTGATTGTCGAATCCTAACTGTCCTTCGTGTAAAAAAGCTGTTCGATAACCGTGAGCGGCTAGTACGTCCGCCAGGCCGGTCACTCCTATATCGGGTGATTGTCGAAGCAGGTTCAGCCAACCATGCTCAGGATAAAGCGAGCAGAAAAGGGCCGCCATCGCTGCCGAAGTATAAGACTGTGCCGCGTAGATATGGTCAAACACCACGCCATGATCGGCTAGCCGCTCCATCTCGGGACTGTCCTTGTATGAAGCTCCATATAGTTGTAACCGCTTCGCGCCCGTAGACTCCATAACTATCATAAGGATGTTCATAGGACGCTGCGCGGAAGGATCTACGGCCGGAGTGAAAACGGCGGACTGCGAGGGAAGAACTCCTGCGGCATTGGTCTGCGTTGCTGGCAGAAAATCCCTTATGTAATCCGCCGGAATGACCTCAGTAACTCTTGGTATCGGCTGATCGAATAGTGAGGAGACCAGCGCCCACTCAGGATTTGCGGCAATTGCCCTACGCGTAACATAGGTAGTTGTCCACCAGTTCGCACCCAGAACGTAGATGAATATGACCACGGCGATGAACGGTGAGTAAAATCCTTTGCGGAGTCGCGTCAGCACGTTAGGTGCGAACCACCTCAGCGACACCGCTACGAGAATCATCACGATGACAAATCCCGGGACGAAAACCCTTAGCAGCGAAACGGCCTGCGACACCGACGCTTCGATACCGCGTCCGTCATCAGCCGCAAGCCAGAGCCGATAGGTCAGCGGGCTGCGAGTCTCCAGGTATATGACTAAATCGATCGCCGTATAGAGAGCGATCAAAATGCAAACGCCCCATCCAGCGATAAGCACCGCTCTCCTTGCGGTCGAGAGCCTCAGAAGCCCGTAAAACAACCAGGCAATCACGGACCAAAACGCGACGTCCTGATAAATCAAGATAGGGAAGTAGGATTGGAGCGGTGATCCGCTCAGAGAAAAAAGGCGCGAGAAAGCTATAACGACGAATAAGCCGAGGAAACCGGCGAATAGGTGATCCGCCTGAGTCGCCTCAGGGCTTAACTCAGATCTCGTACTCTGCGACATCCGAAGGAGACTGGCGGCGAAGCCTTTGCCGATTGCAACTCAGAAACGGGCGGCTCACTCGCCGCGTTCTCGGCCGACGCGGCGGGCGAAGCCTTTTTGGCGCTTCTTCACCTTGGTTGCTTCGGTCTGTCGCGTGTCCGCGAATTCTATCATTGCCTGCTGGCAGGCCTCGGCCGCTACGGCGGCGGCGGTTCTTGCGTAAGTGCCGTCGGACATCATTTCCCACTGGCATCGATTCGGCCTTAGCTGGATGTCGAGTACGGTGCGCAATTCCTTGCGTAGTTGCGGATCCTCGACCGGCGTCACCACCTCGACGCGGCTTTCGAGATTGCGCTTCATACAATCGGCCGAGCCGATGAAATAGTCGTCCACGCCGCCGTTGCGAAAATAGTAGATGCGCCCGTGCTCGAGGAATCTGCCGACAATACTCACGACGCGAATGTTTTCCGACAGCCCCGCGATTCCTGGCCGCAGCCTGCACGTGTCGCGCACTATCAGATCGATCTTCACCCCCGCCTGCGACGCGCGATATAGCGCCCGCGTGATATCGACGTCTTCCAGCGCGTTCATCTTGAACTGGATCAGCCCTGGCGAAGCGGCCGTGCTGGCTTTGACTTCGCGCTCGATTCGCGAGAGCAATGCGCGCTTCAGCACGGTCGGCGCGGGTAGAATTTTGCGATAGCGGCGATTGGGCATATAGCCGGTCGTCAGGTAGTTGAACAACTCGGTCAGGTCTTCGCCGATAGTGCTGTCGCAAGTGAGCAATCCGAAGTCGGCATAGAATCTCGCCGTCACCGGATGATAGTTGCCGGTGCCGATGTGCGCGTAACGGCGCAGCCCGTTGTAGTCCTGGCGAATGACCAGAATCACCTTGCTGTGAGTCTTCAGGCCGACGACGCCGTAGGTCACGTGAATTCCGAATTCCTCGAGCCTGGTCGCGAACTGGATGTTCGCGGCTTCGTCGAAGCGCGCCTTCAACTCGACCACCACCGCCACCTGCTTGCCGTTGCGCGCCGCGTCGCACAGGTAGCCGATGATTTTCGAGTCCGGCGAAGTCCGGTACAGCGTCATCTTGATTGCGCGGACCTTTGGATCTTCCGCCGCCTCGCGCAAAAAGCGCTCGACCGAGGTCGAGAACGACTCGTACGGATGCAGCAGCAGGATCGAACCGGCGTCGCGAATGACGTGAAAGATGCTGCGCCCGATCGTCAGCCGCGGATGATCGACCGGATGATGCGGCGGGTCGTGCAGCGCGGGCGCATCGATCGCCGCGAGCTCGGCCAGGTCGCGCATCGAGAGCATCCCGTCGACTTCGAACACGTCGGCGCGCTCGTCGAGTCCAAGTTCGGCCGCCACCATCCCGCGATGCACCGGATTCATTCCGGCCAGCACTTCGAGCCGCACGATTGGCGCAAAACGGCGGTCGCGCAGCTCGGATTCGATCAGCGCCAGCAAGTCGTCGGCCTCGTCCTCGTCGCGCTCGGTGTTGGCGTTGCGCGTCACGCGGAAAAGCTCGTACGAGTCTATGAGCATCGAGGGGAACAGCAGATCGAGATTGTTCGCGACGATGTCCTCGAGGCGCACGAAATCATTCTGATTGCCGACCCGCACGAAACGCGGGATTCCGAAGCCGACCGGCACCTTCACCCGCGCCATCAGCGGATCGGAATCGTTCTGGTAGCGCGTCGTGACCAGCAGGTTGAGCGACAGGTTGGATACGAACGGGAACGGATGCGCTGGATCCATCGCCTGCGGCGTCACCAGCGGGAAAATATTCTTGTAGTAGTACTCGCGCACCGTTTTGCGCTCGTCGTCCGAAAGACTGGCGTAGAGCCGCACGCGAATGCCGTAGCGCTCGAGCTCCATCAGAATCTGCGGCCCGAGCTCGCGCTGCCGCTGCTCGAGATCGCGCACCACCAGGTAGCATTCCGCTATCTGTTGCTGCGGCGTGCGCCCGTCCACCGTCAGCTCCTGCATCCCGGCGACGACCTGCTGCTTGAGGCCGCCGATACGCTTCATGAAAAACTCGTCGAGGTTGGACGCGGTAATCGCGAGGAATTTGAGCCGCTCGAGCAGTGGATTTCGCTCGTCCTCGGCTTCCTCCAGAACGCGCCGATTGAACGCTAGCCACGTCAGCTCGCGGTTGAGGTACAGGTCGGGCGAAGTAAGGTCCTTGTCGATGTGCGGCGCCGGCGCTTTCTCGACCGCCATCAACGGCGCGTCGACGCCCGCGGCGATTGGCGCGATAGCCGGCGCTTCTACCACGCTTCCGTTCTGAAGCGCAGGCGCACTCGCGACCGCCGTCGCGTTCACAATTCCGGGATTATCCGCCTGATTGCCCATAAGCTCTTCCACGTCCATCCTGCCTCCTCCCCACCATCCAGCCCTCCGCATTCTACCCGCCGGAACGGTCAAATGCCTAACCTATCCTGGCACCGGCAAATCTATGAGTATTTCCGGGATGTTATTGGATATTGATTTGTTCTTGACCGGCCGTTTGTGCGATTCTCCTGACTGAATTTCCGCCCCGGTGACACCATGAACGACTATTTGTACGACGTCGCCAGCCGGCTCGTCGGCTTCGACACGGTCAGCGCAAAAAGCGATCGCGACGCGATGGACTACATCGCAAAGGAGCTCGCGCCGCGAGGATTCAAAATCGCGCTGCAGCCGGTCGAGCTGTTCGGCGTGTCGCAGGCTAATCTTGTTGCTTGGATAGGCCCGCCCCTCGCCGACGGCCTGATAGTTTCCGGACACGTGGACACCGTCCCCTACGACGGACAGCCCGGATGGGAGCGCGCGCCGCTCAAGCTCGAACCCGCGGGCGACAAAATCTACGGCCGCGGCACTACCGACATGAAAGGATTCATCGCTGAATGCCTCGACGCGGCGCGTACGCTCGATTCGGCGCGGCTCAAGCGACCGCTGGTATTCGTCTTCACCGCGAGCGAGGAAATCGGATGTCTCGGCGCTCATAGCGTCGCGCCCGCGCTCAAGCAAATCCTGGGCGAGACGCCGGTTCCGCGGCTGGCGTGGATCGGCGAGCCCACTTCATGGGAAGTGGCGCACGCGCACAAGAGCATCGTGTCGATGACGGTGACGGTGCGCGGCATGGGTGGTCACAGCGGCGCGCCGGCCAAAGGCGTCAGCGCGATCGCCGTGATGGCCCGCGTGATGGACACTATCGGCCGCTATCAGCAGGAACTCGCTGCGCGCCGGCCGGCGCAATATGCCGAGGTCTTTCCCGACTCGCCGCATGACGTGCTGAATTTCGGAACGGTGCACGGCGGGATCGCGCTGAATATGATCGCCGAGGAATGCAAACTGCGCATCAGCTACCGCACGCTGCCGGATTCGGAGCCGCTGGACGTTTACCGCGAGATCGAGCGCCGGCTTGGCGCGCTCGATGGCCACGACTATGCCGGCGGCGAGCATCGCGCGAAAATCGAGGTCTCGCTCATGAACGTAGTGCCGCCGCTCGACTCGCCGCGCGGGACGGCTCTGGAAGTTGCGCTGTTCGACGTCACCGGCGCGAAAACCTCGGGCGGCGCGCTCTACGGCACCGACGGCGCATGGTTCACCGGCTCCGGGATCACGTCGCTCATCTGCGGGCCCGGCGATCTCGAGCAGGCGCATCAGCCCAACGAGCACGTCCGGCGCGACGCTTTCGAGCGCGGCCCCGCGATCATTCAAAAGGTGATCGAGCGCATGTGCTGCGCCTCGTCATCCTGACAAAGCGAGCAACGCGAGTGGCAGGAAGGATCTCGGACTGTTTCGCGCACGCGAAGCCGGTACCGGTTCCGCGTTGCCCCATCCGATCAGATTTACTGAACTGAAATCGGTATTCGAACTTCGAACGACGACGGGATCGCGACGCCGTTCTTCACCGCCGGGAAAAACTTCCACTGCTTGAGCGTGTCGAGCAGCACCTGGTTGAGGCGCGGACTCGAGGTCGGCTTTTCAAGCGTCACCTCGCTGGCGCCGTCGAACGACACGTTGAAGCGCGCGACCGCCTCGGTCTGGATCACGTCCTCGCGAAGATCGTCGGGTATCACCGGCGTCGGCGCGTAGATCGCGCGCGCGCCGACCGTGTCACTGCCGATACCGCCGCCAGATCCTTCGCCGCTATCCTCGCCGGCGCCCTCTTCGCTCTCAGAGGCGCTGCCCGTGCTCGCGCCTGCTGGCGCTTCGACGCTAGGAGCCGAGGTGGATTTCTCGGTGCCGTAAGGTGATCGAATAACCGGTGGCAAGGGCGCTGCCTTCTTCAGATGACTTACCGGATGAGGTTTCGGCGCGGCCTTGGGATGCGGAATCGCCGGCGCCGTCGGATGCAACGCGCCGCCATTACCCTGCAGGCCGCCGATCTCCTTGGGGATCTCGACCAGTTGCGCCTGGATCGGCGCTGGCTCCTCCTGCGGTACCGCCGTGCGGGTCAGGATCATTGAGAAGACGCTGAGTAAAAGCGCCCAGATCGCTATCGCCGCCGGGATGATCCACAGCAGGCGGCGCGTCGGCTCATCGAGCTCCGGCGGCCGCATCGCGATTCGGGCAGCGTCGGCCATGTCAGTGCTTCACGGCGATCAGAAATTTCTCGACGCCCGCGCGCCGCGCCTCGATCATGGCTTCCACCACCGTCCCCTCAGGCGCATCGGTGTCCGCGTTGACGACGACGCCCAGGTCGTTGGTCTGGAGCATCGGCTTTAGCAGGAACGCCAGTTGATCGAGCGTGGTCGGCGTCTTGTCGATAAAGATGTGGCTGTCGTGCGTGATGGTCAGCGTGATGGGCTCCTGATGCTCCATCGATTCGGCGTTGCCTTTGGGCAGATTGACCGCGATCGAGTTGAGACTCTGCATCGACAGCGACGCGAGCATGAACGTCACCAGCAGAAAGAACATCACGTCTATCATCGGGATGATTTCGATTCGCCCGTGACGAAAATGGCGTGCGCGCTGAATTTTCATCTAGCTATCGCTGCTGGGCGCGGGCCGGGTGCAGCCTCGCCGCCTTCCTGGTCGAGCCGGATGTGATCGACCAGCCGCGAGCCGAGGCGCTCCATCGTGTCGAGCGCCTGCGATTGCATCCGCGAGAAAAGGTTGAACGCGAACAGCGAGAGCACCGCTATCAGCAGGCCGAGCGCGGTCGCAATCAGCGCCTGCGCGACGCCCGCCGTCACTTGAGTCGGCGCGACCAGCGTTGACGCGCCGATCACGTTGAAGGATTGCATCATGCCCGTGATGGTGCCGAGCAGTCCGAGCAGAGGCGCGGCGGTCACGACTGTTTCGAGCACCCACAGTCCGCGGGCGAGGGTCTTTTCTATCCGGCCCGCCTCGTCACCCGCTCGCGATTCGACCCACCAGGCGGGCTGGTGACGATTGTCGGCGATCACTTGCAGGAAGCGGCCGTAGGCGTTGCGCGGGCCGAGTTCCTTCAACTGCTTCTCGAGTTCGGTCCACGAAAACCCGAACGTCTCGACCAGGTCGGCGACCGCAGCCGGCATCCGCAGGCATCGCGCATAGAGCACGGACCGATCGATGATAATCGCGATGGCAAGGACGCCAAGCGCCAGCAGCGGATAGACCATCGCGCCGCCGTACTTGATTGCCTGCCATGCTGTTCCTAACTCCTGCATTAGTCAGTTCTCCTTACGATCTGACGCCCTGCGCCCGAATTACGTTTCATGGCGTCTGCACACTGGGGGGCTTGGTGAACGGGAATTCGTATTTTATCCCGCCGTATAACGCACGGCGAGGGCCGTACTGGTCGGCGAACACGCCGATTCCGGTGCCATTTCGCACGAGATAGGTGCGATCGAAAAGGTTAACGACGGCCCCGCGAAATTCGAGCGTGCCGCGATTGTTCGGCAACGGCACGCGCCGCGTGATGCCGGTGTCGACCTGGACATAAAACGGCAGGTTGCCCGTGTTGGCGAAGCCGGAACGAAGGCCGCTGCCGTAGATGCCGTCGACGCTGAACATCCATCCACGCCAGTTGTAAACCGAGCCAGCGGAATTGGTGAAGGTCTGATCGTGATCGAGGAAGACGTAATGGCTGCTGATGTACTTCAGCTCGTCGGGTGCGAAATTGAATTGCCCCGATTCCACCTGCGTGCCCTGCGCGACGCTGTAGGCGAAGTTGTCGTAGGCGTAAAAGCCCTCGTGAGTGTAAGAGCCGGTGAACTCGACGCCCCAGACGCGTCCCTTGTTGTAGTTGAATGTTTCGAAGATAAGCGCCGGCCCGAACTGGCCTTCGTCTATCAGCTCGGACGCCTTCTTGTAGTAGGAATCGATGCCGAGGTTGAGTCCGGGGATAACCTCCTGCGTCACGCCGGCGTCAAACAGGTGATCGCGCTCGACGGTCGGATTGCCGTTGCCCTTCGAAGGCGGCGCGCCGGTCGTGTCCTTGAGCTGCTTGATATCGCTGACCAGCACCAGCTCAGTTTCAGGCGGCGTCATCTGGCGGGCGTAGCCGGCGTGGAGCGTAGTGTTCGGGAACAACTTGTATTCGAACGCCGCGCGGGGACTGGCCTGGTCGGCTCGCACCAGCCCGTCGTAGAGGTCGAAGCGGACGCCGTAGTTGAACGTCAGCTTTTTGGTGATCTTCCATTCGTCCTGGATGTAGCCGCTATAGATCCAGGTCTGCAGCGCGAGATCGTCGACGAACGAAATCGGGATGTCGGACGACTGCTTGCCGGTCATCGGATCGGCGGGGAAGGTCGACTCATGATTGTCGATCTCGGCGCGCTCCGCGTCGAAGTACCCGCCCAGCCGAAACGTATGATCTGCAATTCCGTGATAGGCCGTGTCGAGCTGAAAACCGTTGCCCCAGTCGCTGCGAAAAACCCTCGACGAGGCGCCGTTGTAAATCAGGTCGCCGGTGTGGTCCGGGTTGAAAGTGACCGCCGAGTAACGGCTGAAGGGCGCGAGCTGGTAGTCGATTTCCTCGCCGATAGTTCCCTGCAAGGCGAGCACGTTGAAGTAGTTCTGCTCGAACTGGTTATCGCGCACTTTCGCCGACGGATAGACCGGCACGCCTTCCAGTTTGAATAGCTGCGGCTGATCAGGGTTAGCGGGAATCTGAAAATGATTGATCGCGGTGCCGGAGATCAGGCTCAGCCGCGTGGTCGAATTTATAAAGTACGAGAAGTAGCCGAAGCCCGCGCCCTGGTTGCTCGTATCGTGAATCGCCGTGGGTCCAGAAGTCGGCGGCTCGACCCCGCGATCGGTGCCGTAGTATTGCCCCGTCACGAAATAGCTGAAGTTGCCGCTCGAGCCACCGTACTCGAAGCTCGGCTCGGTCGTCCCGCGCTGGCCGCCGTAGAAGTCCACGTCGGCGAGATTGTCCAGCAGCCCGTCCTTGGTTTTGATGTCGACTATCCCCGCCGTTCGCAGGCCGTACTGCGCCGGCAGCGCTCCCGTCAGCAGACTGATCGATTGCGCGAAGCGAGGACTCAGCACCTGGCCGAAGCCCGTGATGCCCTCGGGGAGCTGGATGCCGTTGACGCGGTACTGAAGGTTGGCATGGTCGCCGCGCACGTGGATTTGTCCGTAGGAATCCTGCGCGACGCCGGGCGCCTGCAGTATCACCTGGTTGAGGGGCGTGTTGGCGCCCTGCGGCAGAGAATGGATCGCCTCCGCGCTGAATGTGTACTTGCTGCCGCCCGTATCCGGCGAGAGCGAGTTGCGCGACTTGTCCAGCCGCTTGGCCGCCACCTTGAGGCTGACCTCCTTCTCCGCTTCCATCGCGACCGTCACCGGCGCGGCGCCCTTGGCCGAGACCGCGACGATCGCCGTCGCCGTCTTGAACCCGCCCTTGCTCGCCACTACCGCATAAGTGCCGCGTCTCATTACGTGGAACGTAAACTCGCCCGCATCGTTGCTGGACGTGCGCGCCACGACCTTTCGGTTCGAGCCCTGGATAGTCAGTTCTGCCTGCCCGAGCGGCCGGCCGAGCGCGTCCTTCACCACGCCCGTGATTCGATATTTCGCTTTCGTCGGGGTCTTCAAATTTTCCGCCATCGACGGCGTGCAAATAGCCAGTTGAATAGCCAATTGAATCAGAATCCCGCCAAGTGAGATTCGCGCAAATAAACTCCTTCGCATCACAAGCTCCCCATACCGCTCAAGGTTCCCCTCTCGCGCCCTTCCGGACGCGAGCGGCGCCGCGCGAAACCTGTCGCGCGCACCATAGAAAATCGGATGTGTCGAAAGGGGATCTAGAGCGCTGTGGGCGGAGCGCGCACGCGCGCGTCCGAGAACACCGGCGAATCGAATCGGACCGGCGTATCGACAAACACAGTCTCGGCTATCGCAGGTCCTCGCGCGACCGTCAGCGCCGACGCGACCGAGACCGGCGAATGCATCGCAAGCTGGCAAACGGGGCAGAGGCCCGCGTCGGTCGCGGGCTGCGCGGCTACGATACCGTCGCGAACACCGGCGTTCTCATGAAAATGAGCGACGCCGACCGTCTGCGAGATGAGCAACAGCGCAGCGCCGAAAATCGCGATGGCGCGCGCCGCCGCTCTACTGCATTTGCGAAACCTGGATAGCATCGAATCTTCGGGCCCGGGATCTTCCGGCTCGACAGTCGCCGCCGGATTTGTACTGCGCATTGAGCCTGCCGCGTGACAACCAGATGTGTCAAGCGCTCGCGCGCACTTCATCCAATGCTAAACGCAGTGTGGGCTTGATGATCCTAACCTCTCCTTGTCCGAGGAGAGGTCGGCGCGCGCCGAAGGAGCGCGACGGGAGAGGTGCAATGTTGGCCGTCGCACCTAGCGCATTTTTCTTTTGCACCAAATCAAATAGTGGTGCTGCTGGCTGGCGGCGGCCTCAGTGTCCCGCATTGCGGTTAGACGAGTCGGTATTGGTGCGCTGTCGCGCGCTGCACCTCTCCCGGCGATACCGCTTTTCAAGCGGCTTTCGCCGACCTCTTCTCGGACAAGGAGAGGTTAGGATCTGATCAGTGATTCTCCACTGCGGGTAGAATAAATTTTCGCGTTATTTACGCCTTCATCCAATCGACGCTCTGCTCGTAGGCGTAGGCGATCTTCAGCGGCGTCGCGTCTTCGAAATGCCGCCCGACGATCATCAAACCTACCGGAAGCCCGTTCGACATTGCGCAGGGCACGCTTATCGCCGGATGCCCGCTGATATCGAACGGCGCCGTGTTGGTGATCATCGAGTAGGGCGCCCGTTCGCCGAGGCGATGCGCCTTCATCGGGGTCGACGGCATGACGAGCGCGTCGTACTCGCCGAGCGCCGCCGTGTATTTCGCCGTCAGCGCGTGCCGATGGAGCTGGGCCTTGGCGTAGAACTTTCCGTGATAGCGCTCATGCATCAGGTCGCCGAACAGCAGCATGAACTTGACCGTCAGCGCGAGATCGTTGGCCCGCTCCCGGTAGCGCTGTCCGAAATGCGCGGCAAGTTCCGGCATGTACGCGCCCGTATGATGCGTCCCGTGGAGGTTCGTGCGCGCCAGCATCGCCATCCCTTCGGGCACGATTGCGTAGAGCAGATCGGAGGCATTTTGATGCGCCGGGATCGAGATCTCGGTCGCGCGCGCGCCGAGTTTGCCGAGCGCCGCGACCGCACGATTCACCGCAGCGTTCACGTCGTCCTGCGCGCCAGCCTGGGTAAAGCCCTCGCGCACGACCCCCAGCTTGATTCCGTCGAGCGACTTGCCCAGCGCCTCGCGATACGGCGCGGTCGTCACCTCGCGCTGGCGCGGATCGAGCGGGTCCTTGCCCGCGATCACCTCGAGCAGCAGTGCGACGTCGCTGACGCTCCTGGCCATCGGGCCGACATGATCGAGCGTCGGATCGATACTCATCACGCCGGTATAGGGCACGAGTCCGTAGGTCGGCTTGATACCGACGACGCCGGACCACGACGCGGGAATTCTGATCGAGCCGCCCTGGTCGGTGCCGATCGTCAGATCGATATCGTCATAATACAGCGCCGCCGCCGAGCCGCATGACGAGCCGCCTGTGCAGTAGTCGGGGTTATGCGGGTTGCGCGACGGTCCGTAGAAGCTGGTAGTGCCGTCGCCCGACAGCGCGAAGTCGTCCATGTTCAGGGTCGCGACGATTTCCGCGCCCGCGTCGAGCATCCGCGCGACGATGGTGGCGTCGTTCGCCGCCACGTGGCCCATCAGCACCGACGACCCGCCGCTGGCAGGAATGCCGGCGACGCACACGCTGTCCTTCACGCCGACACGCTTGCCCTTGAGCAAACCGCTGGCGGCGCCTTTGACGGAGCATCGCGTGACGATAGCGTTCAGCGGATCGTCCTTCGGCGAAGGGCGCACTCCCGCCTTGCGATCGCGGTAGCGGGTCACCGAATCCTGCGGACTCTCGGTGAGCGCATCGATCTGTTCGATGATCGCCATCTGGCCGGGCATCATGGCCTGCAACGCTGTGAGTTCGGCGGCGGTCAGCTCGATATGATTGGCGCGCGCGATTCGTTTCAGCTCGTCTGCGCTGGGAACTTCAAATGCCATCGTCGATTACTCCCGGTAAATATTTGCTCAGGTGAAATACGGCATCAGATGCCGCTGCGCATCGTCCATCGTTTGCTGCGGCGGTATGCCCGGCACCTCGAAAAACACCGGCGCGTTCATTCCCGCTTCGATTAGCCGGGCGAGGTTCTCGCGGCATCGCGCGGGACTGCCGGCCAGCGTAAAAGTGTCGAGCATCTCGTCGGTCACCATATCGACCGGTACTTTTCCGTGCGCGAAACTCTCGCCGAACGCGCGAATAGTGTCGGCCGGCAATCCGGCCGCGGCGAAGATCGGCGTTGTGGGCTGCGGCGCCATCAGCGAGATGAAAAACGCGACCAGCGGGCGCAGGCGATCGCGCGCGACGCGCTCGTCCTCCGAAATCGACGACAGCATATATGCGCCGACCGGGAAGTCGCGCGCGTCACGGCCCGATTTCTCGAGCCCAAGGCGCAGGTGCTCGGTCGCGAATTTGACGTAGGCCGGCGACGACATGACGCTCAGAAGCAGGCCGTCGGCCGCTTCGCCGGTCAGCTCGCAGTTCTTCGGTCCGATCACGCCGAGATGAATCGGAATCTCGGCGCGCACCGGCTTGAAACTCATCTTGATCTTCTCGGTCTGGAAGACGCGTCCGGAATACGTGACCTCTTCACCGCGAAAGAAGCGACGGATGATCTCGATGCTCTCGCGCATCGCGAGCGTCGGCCGCGTGTAGGGAATTTTGAGACGCCCCTCGATCCAGTCCTTGAGTCCCGCGCCGATTCCGAGAATCGCACGACCGTCCGCAGCCTCATCGAGCGCCGCGAATTCCATCGCCGTCAGCGCCGGATGCCGCGTATAGGGATTGACGACGCCCAGTCCAATCCTGATCTTCGAAGTGCCGCACGCGACCGCTGAACCGAGTGCGAACGCGCCGCGATAGAAAGGGTCCTCGGGCACCCACACCGTCCCGAAGCCGAGTTCTTCGGCGCGATGGGCATGCGCGACGAACTCGCGCGTGTGCAGGTTTTCGAAACCGACGCCGAACTCGCGAACCTTGGCCATCGCCTACGCCTGTCCCTCGTTCTCGAATGCCATCCGCGGACCTTGCGCGCACCACGAAAAGTGGCAATGCCACATCTTCCAGACCGGCTTGCCCGATTCGTCCTCGCGCACATAAACCTCGGTGCTGCGGAACTTGCCGCTGCCCGGCAACGGCTTGCCGTCGGCGAGCGTGATGGTGAAATCGGCGCTGGATGAGAGCCATCCCATGTCGCCGCGTACCCGTACCCGCAGGTCTTCATCCTCACCCAGCGTCGCAGTCGCTTTCGACTTGCCGAGCCACTCCCACAGCGTCGCCCACTCTTCGATCCCGTCGTACGCAAAGCCGTTGAGGTTCCATCCGAAGAACTTGTCGCCACCGACAAACGCGTCGCGCATCATCGGGATGCTGCCCGTGCGATTCGCCTTCACCCAAATATTGTGCAGACGCACGATCTCGTCGATATCCTGCTTGGGACCTTCACCGCGAATAGCCGCCATCTTCGATTCCTCCGTGTCCATTTCTGTTACATCTAAATCGAAACAGAATGCCAACGGTCGGTTTGGCGAATTTCGCTGGTTCGGGCTAAGTTGGCGGCGAGGCAGGAGGTCCGCGCGATGAACCAGTTCAAAGTCGGCGACGTCAAGATCACGCGCATCATCGAGAGCGAGGCGCCGTGGCCCGGCACCTTCATCCTGGCGGACGCGACCCGCGAGAACGTCAAGAAGGAAGCGGACTGGCTCTATCCCATTTTCTCGGACGAGAAGGGCAAGCTGCGGATGAGCATCCACGCGCTGGTGATCGAGTCGCAGGGCAAGCGCATCATCGTCGACACCTGCATCGGCAACGAGAAGGTGCGCTCCAATCCAGTGTGGAGCAACCTGAAGCTGCCGTTTCTGAGCGACCTCGCAAAGGCGGGTCATACGCCCGATCAGATCGATCGCGTCGTCTGCACGCATCTGCACGTAGATCATGTCGGCTGGAACACGACGCTCAAGGACGGCAAGTGGGTGCCGACGTTCCCCAACGCGCGCTACCTGCTCGGCGGCACCGAATGGGAGTACTGGTCGCGGTTCGAGGGCAAAGATATGCGCGACCCGGTCGAGGACTCGGTGCGGCCGGTGGTCGAAATGGGGATGGCCGATCTGATCGAGTCAAATTTTCGCGTCACCGACGAAGTGTGGCTCGAGCCGACGCCCGGACACACGCCGGGGCATCACAGCGTGCGGATTTCGTCGAAGGGGCAGGATGCAGTGATCACCGGCGACCTGATGCATCATCCGATTCAATGCAAATTTCCGGAGTGGGACGACGGCTTCGATTCCGACGGCGCGCAGGCGAAGAAGACCCGGCGCGCGTTCTGCGAGAAATACGCAGACACCAACGTCGTCGTGTTCGGGACGCATTTCGCGACGCCGTCGGCGGGAAAAATCTCAAAGAGCGGCGACTCGTTCAGATTCACCGCGCACAAGGAACCGTAGCACCGTGGGTGACGTCGCACTTTCGTTCGACAACGGCCCCGACCCGGCGGTGACGCCGATGGTGCTCGACGTGCTTGCGCGCCGCGGCGTACAGGCGTCGTTCTTCGTGCTCGGCAAGAATCTCGCGTCGGCGGAGAAGATGAAGCTGGCACAGCGCGCGGCGGCTGAGGGTCATCGAGTCGGCAATCATTCGTTCACGCATCGGATACCGCTCGGCGACGACCCCGCGGCGGACGCGGTCGATTCGGAAATCGCAAAGACCGAGCAGCTGATCGGCGCGCTGGCGGAGAATCCGAAACTGTTTCGTCCGTTCGGCGGCGGCGGCAAGATTGGGCCGCATCTGCTGAGCCGCGCCGCCGTCGATCACCTGACCGCCAACCATTACACCTGCGTGCTGTGGAATTGCGTGCCGGAGGATTGGATCGACCAGGACGCGTGGGTCGATCGCGCGCTGCACGACGCCTCGGCGCGGCCGCATACGCTGGTCGTGATGCACGATATCCTGCCGCGCGCGATGAGCCATCTGGATCGCTTCATCGGCGCGCTCAAGGACGCGGGCCATCGCATCACGCGGGAGTATCCCGCGGAATGCGTACCGATTGAGCGCGGCGAGATAGTCCGCGACATTTCCGGCTTCGTGTCTTCGTCGCGCACCGCCGCCGGCTAGGAAATCTCGCTCGAAAACCGGATCGTCTTCTTCATCAGGCCCGCGAGCACGACTTCGACGCCGCCGCTGCGCAGCATCCATTCGAGGCGATGGTCGCGGTACTGGCGCGCGAACGCGCCCGACTCGAGAATTTGCGGTAGCGTGTCCATCGAATCCGTGAACTGCTGCGCCGCCTCGATCGTTTTGCGGACACTCGGGCGTTCTTCGACGCGCGCCAGCCATGCGCCGAGCCGCGTTCCGGTCTTCGGCGGATGGCCCCACACGACCGATCCGCGCACGTGCGGGTAAACGCTCAGGTCGCCGTAGCCGAATGACGCGCCGTTGAAATAGTTCGCGCTGCCGAGCTCGCGTTCGAGCCACTTGAACACGCCGTCAGTCTGCTCGTAGGCTTTCTCCTGTAGTTGCGCCGCGGTGTCGCCCGTCACGCGCTTCCACGCGCGAACTTCCATCAGGCCCCAGTTGATTGCCTCGTAATACGTGTCGCAAACGTCTTCGATCATCCGCACGCGGGCGCGGTCGCGCGGCGACGCGGGCAGCAGGGCGGGCGTGGGCCATTTTTCCTCGACGTAATCGAGGATGATGGTCGAGTCGAAAATCGCAAAGTCGTCATCGACCAGCGCCGGCACTTCGACCCGCGGGTTGGTCTCGACGAATACGGTCGGCGCGCCGCTGAAAGCGTCGGGCATTTCGACTTCGAACGCGACGTTCTTTTCGTAGAGCGCGATTTTAACCTTCTGCACGTAAGGCGAAAACGGATGCTCGAATAGTTTCAGCATGATTGAATTTTCCTCGACTCGAATATGACTAACTGGCGGGAATCATTCTATCTTTGCCCGCGCGGATGCGTTTGGTACGCTAGTCATATGGGTATGTATTTCCACGCGCGCCGTTCGATCGTTTCAATGATTGTCGGTGCGATTGTTTTGTCTGTCACGGCGCCGGTGTTTGCATTTGACATTGGATCGCTCCTCAACAACAAGCCCACGGAGCCAGACAAGTTTGCGATCATTCGCGTCGACAAGCTTGCCGCGCTGATGGCCGATCCCAACTCGCACGTTAATATCTACGACGCGAACGGATGGGGCCTACGTTCAACGGCGGGGGTGATCCCGGGCGCGCATCTGCTGAGCAGCGACGACAAGTACGATGTCGCCAGCACGCTGCCGGCGGACAAAAGCGCGAAGCTGGTCTTCTACTGCGCCGACCTGCATTGAACTGCGTCGCATGAAGCTGCCCGTCGGGCGGTTGCAGCGGGATATACGGACGTGAGCGTGATGAGCGACGGCATCCAGGGATGGAAGCAGGCCGGCAAGCCGGTGGACTACCCGAAACTCGACGCAAAGAACGGCTAAGCGCTCGCGCCGCGCTCGCCGATGCGCGATGACATCCATATAGTGTCGGCGTGCAGCGCAATGATCTGACTCCAAATCCTGAAGCTGGCGCGGCGATTCGCGAGCTGACGCCGCGCAGTATCGTGCTCGGGATCGCGCTGGCGCTGATTCTCGGCGCCGCAAATGCGTATCTAGGTTTGTATGCGGGCCTGACGGTATCGGCGAGTATTCCGGCCGCTGTCATCTCGATGGCGATACTGCGGATTCTTGGCGGCTCGACGATCCTCGAGAACAACGTGGTGCAAACGATCGCGTCGGCGGGCGAGGCGGTCGCGGCCGGCGCAATCTTCACGTTTCCGGCGCTGGTGATCCTGGGCGGCGTGCGCACGCTGCCTTACGTCGAAGTGACGGCGCTATGCGTCGTGGGCGCGACGATGGGCGCGCTGCTCGTGGTTTTTCTGCGCCGCGCGTACATCGTCGAGGAGCGTCTGCCGTTTCCCGAAGGCGTCGCGTGCGCACAGGTGCTGCGGGCCGGTGATGCGAAGGCGAATGTGCGCCCGCTCGTGATCGGCGGACTGATCTCAGCGGCTCTCAAAGCGTTGCAGGACATGGCTGGAATTATTCCCGGCGCAGTGACGGGCGCGCGATGGATTGGCAGCGCCGCGGTGGCCGGGTCGATCGACATTTCGGCGGCGCTGCTCGGCGTCGGCTACATAATCGGAATCAGAATCGCGGCGCTGGTATTCGCCGGCGGCGCATTCGCCTGGCTGGTCGCGATTCCCGTGCTGACGGCGGTTCACGGCGGCGGTGGAACGGGCGATGCGGCGGCGATCGCATCGCAATTGTGGCGCGGCCAGGTCCGCTATCTCGGCGTCGGCGCGATGCTTACCGGCGGCGTGGTGACGCTGTGGAAGTTGCGCACGCGGATCGCATCGGCCATTGGCGACAGCATCCGCGTCGTGCGCTCGACGCAAGCGGTCGCGACGGCGCGCGAGGATACCGACCTTTCGCCGCGCGCGGTGCTGACCGCGGTGGCGCTTTGCGTGCCGGTGATTTTCGCGATCTGTCTCGGACTGAGCGGAGAAGTCGCGCTCAGCGCGGCGCTCGCAGTTCTGCTCACGTTGATCTGCTTTTTCGCGACGGCGATCGCGGGCTATCTCACTGGAATCGTCGGTGCGTCGAACAACCCGGTGTCGGGCGTGACGGTTATCGTGCTGCTCGCGGTCGCGCTGTTTCTGAAACTGGTCGGCGTGTCGCACAGTGTCGGGCCGCAGCTTGCGATTCTTTCCGGCGCGATCGTATGCACGGCGGCTGCTATGGCGGGTGATTCCACCCATGACCTCGCGACCGGCTTTCATGTCGGCGCGACGCCGCGCTCGCTTGAAATCGGCGTGCTGGTCGGCGCGATCGCGTCGTCGTTCGTGATGGCGCCGATATTGAACCTGCTGATTGCGGGTTACGGAATCGCGGGAACGCCGACTGCGCGAGCCGGCGCACTGGCCGCGCCGCAAGCCTTCCTGATGGCGAAAGTGACGCAGGGAGTTTTCCACGGCGGGCTGCCGATCGGAACGATCGCGACGGGCGCTGTGCTGGCGGCGATGCTTGGATTCAGCGACCGCTACCTGGAACGGAGGGGATCGAAGTGGCGCACGCCGATCATGCCGGCGGCGATCGGATTGTATCTTCCGTTCGGCCTCAGCGTGGCGATTTTTATCGGCGCGCTTGCGCATTCGGTTTTCGGATCTGAGGATGAGGCGGACAGCGGACCGGGAATTCTGCTCGCGGCGGGATTGGTGGC
>JBEKLS010000018.1:0-39779 GCA_050010075.1 Binatus sp. (SeqCode)
CAAGTTGGCGCCCGGAGCCATCGACGAGGCCCGGCGGAATCTCAATTTTATAGGGCGACGATTCTTTGAACGGACCGTTGAACGAGAGCGATGAAGTTTCGCCCGGATCGGCAATAGATGCGAACTGTCGCGCACCGTCGGGACCGACGAGTGCGATCTGCTTGGCCTGCGCCGCCGAGATCTCGGCCGAGAATGACAGCGTGATCGGCGTCAGCGGGATACATCCGGCTTTCGCGCTTTCGCGCTCGCACAATACTTTCGCCTCGAACAGCTTGCGGGTCTTGTAGCTGATCGTTTGATCCTGGTCGGTCGCGATTCCGCTTATCGATTTGATTCCCTTGCCCCAGATCAGCGTAACCGCCGTGTTGTTCGGAAAACGCTGCCTGGCCTGCAGGATGACGACCGGCTTCTTCGTGGTCAGGTTCGCGAAGCGCTTCAGCAGAGTCGCGCGATCGGCGCCGCTCATGATCGTCGCACCGATCAGCTGCGGCATTCCCTCGACCGAAAAGCCGGCGTGCGCAAGAATCGACGCCTGGTCGGGCTCCGTGTCGAGAATCAGCACGAACGCCTGCTCCTCATCTATATTGTTGCTGTCCGCCCACGGCCGCTGATCGACGATCGACGGACCGCCGGTGTCGAAATTGAAGGCGCTCAGACTCGTAAACACGTTCCCCGCCAGCGACTTCAAGCCCGCGCGCAGTTTGAAGCTGCATCGCAGGCCGGCGGGCAAATCCTGATCGAAGTCGTACGACCAGTTGCGGCTGTCGATCCATCGCGCGGAGCCGTGCGCCGGACAATCGATCTCGAATGGCGCGGTCGTATCGCGTGGATCGCCGAGCGCGACCATCGGCTCGGAAAATCGCGCCGTCACCTGTCGAACCTGTTTCACGGTTCCCTGGGGTGAGAAGCGCGCCACCGACGGTGATTTTCCACCGGCGGACGCCGCCGCGCTGAAGAACGACAGCGCCGTACTGATCGCGAGGACAATCGCGCAGATGCGCGTGACATGCGGTGGGAGTGGAGTCAGCAGACGAGCACCCGATCGCAAGCTATTGATAGGAGTTCCTCCCCCTCTTACGGCGTAGACGAGCGCGGCCAAGTGCTACTGCGTAATGCAATCACCAGTCAGAATGAACCGGGCGTAGCGCGCCTGCAAGCATCGAGTGAAATTTCGCGCTGGCGCTAACCGACGCGGTACAGACGCGCAGCTTTGGCATGACGCTGAGCGATTTCCTTGCGCAGCGCGGCGGGTTTGAGCACCTCGATCCACGGCCCCATGCTCATTATCCAGTTCGCCAATTCGGTCGTGCCCTTCACGGTCATCGTCATGATTGTCACGCCGTCGCGGCGACGTGAGAAACGCTGGCTGCGATGAATCGTCCGCGAACGGACATAGGCCTCCGTCTGTTCGCTGTGAATTTTCAGTTCAACGTTGGTCTCGGGGCCGTCAACGATTCCGAAGGTCCCTTCGGTATGCGCGGCCGGATCGAAGTTGCGCGGAAAAATGAATCGCACCAGCGCGCCGTCGGCTTGATGACTGAATTCGACCGAGCGGATTCGCTCCACCGCAAGATAAATGATCGCGCTGCTCCGATGGCTGTAGCCGAGCAGATACAGACCGCCGCGATAGGCAATCAGCGAGTATGGGTCGAAGTCATGCTGCCGCCCCTCGCCAGTCAAACCGGCGTAGTCGACCTTGAGCCGGCTCTGATCGAGCAGCGCGCGCAAAATTACGTCGAGCTGCTCGCTGAACGCACTATAGTCCTTGGGGGCGTAAGGGACGGCGTAAAACTTGCGCTGCAGATCGGAGAGTCGCGTCTGCTGCGAGAGGCTCAGGTTCTGATAAATTTTCTCCCACAGCCCCTCGACCCCCTCCTCCAACACCGTGCCCTCGAGGAACTTGAGCACGGTCATCGAGAAATACAGCAGCGCGACCTGGTACGACGACGCCTCCGCGGCTTTCATCGAGCTGACCAGTCGAAGTTTGCGCTCACCTCCGGCGCTGACGACTTCAACCAGCGGCCCGCCACGCCAGTCGAGCAGCTCGCTGCGCAGCACCGCCACGTAGCGCGCCAGCGTCCGCTCGGAAATATCCAGGCTCTCCGCTATCGATTTGAAACTCCAGCCGTAGGGTCTCGAGAACAAGCCGGCGGCGATGCGCGCCAGCCTGATCGCGGCGCCATAGGTCGGTTTGCGTCCCAATTTTTTCATAGTTCGTTCGAGCTCAACCCGATTCGATTGTTTAATGTCTTGATGACAACCGTTGTCAGCGTCAGATTATATGTTTCAAGAGTGAAAAGCGCGTATAGCTGACCGCGATGATCCGCCTTTATTACTCCAATCGACTCGAAAATCTGATGACGCCGCTGGCCGAGGCGGTAGCGGAACATCAACGGCGCGAGCCGCTAAAGCCAGTCTCGATCGTCGTACCTAATCGGGTCGTCGAACAGTTCGTACGCTATCGGCTCGCAGAATTGAACGGCATCGCGGCAAATCTGAAATTCCCGTTCCTGCGGACGTACCTTGCTGAACTGCTCCAGGCGACCGATGAGAATCTCAGGATCCTCGACGCAGATGAGCTCCAGTTGATCCTCTTTGAATGCCTGCGCAGTTCCGGCAGTCGCGAAGACTCCAACCTCAAACCGCCGCGCGACTATATCGAGGCGGGATCAAGAACCGACGCCGATCTCGAACTCAGAACGATTCTGCTGGCTGGCCAGTTGGCGCGGCTATTTCGCGAGTATTCGATTTCGCGGCGGCCCATGCTCAGGAGATGGCGCAATGCCCGCCAATCCGAGCTGGACGCGATGACCGCAACTGAGCGATGGCAGCGGCACTTATGGAATTCGGTGTTCGATTCCAATGGCCTTGTGCGCGAGCAGTGGCTGCTCAAACCCGGGACTCGATCGATGCTGCTGCCCGGCGCGTTTGAGGCGGCCGACGGCAAGCGTCTTGAGTCCGCACTGCCGCAGACGCTTCACGTGTTCGGTTCATCGTATGCGGGGAGTGCTTATGCGGATATTTTCGCGCGACTCGGCGCGCTCGGCGATATTCGGATCTACGCGCTCAATCCGTGCCGCGAGTTTTGGGACGACCTCGACACCTCGCGTCGCGGCGCACTCCTCCAATGGGCTCGTCGTCAGGATAGAGTCGGCGACAAACTTGCCGAATCCGAAGACCCTTTCGGATTGAGCGAGTCGTCGGATCCGCCTGCTCTGCGGCTCTGGGGGCGGCCGGGCCGTGAGTACATTCGGCTGCTCAACGAACTATCGCAATGCGATTTCGCGCCGCTCTTTTCCGATCACGCTCCCGGTGAATCACGCACGCTGCTCGAAACTCTTCAGCAAAATATCCTCGATCGCGCACCGCAGCCCGTGAACGTCGAAGACGGCGAGGGAATGCGATCCGATGCGAGTATCCGGTTCCTCGCCTGTCCCGGAATTCGACGCGAAATCGAAATAGTCGCGAACGAAATCTGGTCGATGATTCGCGGCAATGAAAAACTTGCCCTCAACGGCGTCGCCGATCGCATTCGCTTTCACGAAATTGCCGTGCTGATTCCCGACGGCGCGGTTGACGACTACGCAGCGCATATCGAAAGCGTTTTTCGAAAGCAGCATCGGATTCCTGTCGATCTCGTCAGCCGCAGCACCGCCGGTGCCAGCCGCGTCGCCGAAGCCGTCGAATTACTTCTTCAACTACCCAGCGGCCGCTTCTCGCGCGCCGAAATGATCACTTTGCTGACGCATCCCGCGTTGAACGGCGACGCTCGAATCGATGTCGAGCGATGGCCGCGATGGAGCGTGGAGCTCGGTATTTTCTTCGGCGCTGACGACGACGATCTAAAGGACACTTACATTCCGCGCGGCCTCTACCACTGGGATCAGGCGATAAAACGCCTCGCGCTGGGCACGATGATGACTGGGCAGCGTAGCGCTGATCCCATCTTCTACGAGTCCGGTGCAACCGACGCCAGCTACCTTCCGCTTGAAGTCGCGCAGGATGAGCTCGACGCGGCCGCGCGGTTCATGCGCGGCGCGCGCTCGTTGATCGCCGACGCACTCTCGATTCGCGAAGCGCGGCTGGCGCCCAGGCAATGGTCGCGGCTGCTTATCGAATTTGTCAGCGCGTACATACGTCCGCAGGGCGCGATTGATGAACAGGTCAGGGACAGTTTTCTCGAGGCGATCGAGTCCATCGGCGGATCGGAACTGAACATTGACGCGATGTCGTACGAGTCGGCGCGCGAGATGCTCGCAGCGCGAGTGGCGGATCTGGACTCGCGCCGCGGACGATATTCGGGGCGCGGCGTTGCGGTTGGGTCGTTTTCCTCGCTGCGGTCGGTTCCATTCAAAGTGATATTCGCGATCGGTCTGAACGAAGGCTCGTTTCCCGAGCGCGAGTATCGCGATCCGCTTGATCTGCGGACGCTCAAGCGAGCTGCCGGCGACGTTACTCCGGCCGAGCGCGACCGTTATCTGTTTCTCGAAACCATCCTCGCAGCGCGCGAGCGGATTGTTTTCTCCTACATCGCGCGCGATGCCAAAACCGGTGACGCACTCGAGCCCTCTTCTGTCATCCGCGAGCTTCAATTTGTGCTCCGCGGATTCGTTGATAAGGAAGCGCTCGACCAGCTGACGGTGACACATCCAGTGAGCCGCTACGATTTGAGGTATTTCCCGGAATTTGCCGACGGCAACAAGTCTGACTCAGCTGACGAATTCCTCAGCTTCGATGCCGACGCGCGCCGGGGCGCTCGGATGACCGCGCTTCGGAAAAAACTCGACCGTGTCGAAGGTCATGACGGACAGCGCGGGGATGAGAGCTTGTTGGATCGTCTCGATGCTGAATCGCGCGAGCGCGTGCGAAGCGAATTGCAGTTTGTTGAATTCGCGGCGTCGTCTGATGCGGGACATCAGATGAAGACAGAAGAAATCGCGCTGCCGATAGCCGCGCTTCGAAAATATCTCGAATGTCCTTTGCAGGGTGCCGCGCGCTACTCGCTCGGGATGCTCGACGACGAAGATGCGCCCGAGGAGTCGGAAGATGAACCTGTCGAGCAGTCGCGGCTCGATCGGACAATTATGCTCCGCAATGTTTTCTGGCGGGCGGGTGCCGACTCCGGTGCGCTCAACGGCGAATACGCGCGCGAAGTTCGAATCGCGCAGACTCGTGGCCACGCTGCCGCGGGTCAGTTCGCGGAGTCCGCGGCAACCGCCGATACCACGACGCTTCATGAATGGCTGACAAAGGCTTCCGAAGCCGGAGTCACCGATTTCGAGGGATGGAAGGACATCCGCATTGGACGCGCTGACGAGTTCGCCGACGCCAGCGAGGTGCTTCCCGCAATCGCGCTCAATGCCGTGGTTCGGCGCCATGATGGAAGGACCGTGACGCAGCGCGTGAATCTCTACGGAACGATTCACGGCACGTCGCCAACGACGGGCGCTGCGATCAATTGCGTTTTGCACAAGACGATCAAACCGACCGATTTTCTGCCGGCGTTTCTAAACTCAGTCGTCCTCGCCGCCGCTGGAACGAGACTACCCGACAGGTTTCGAGCGATTGTGATCGGAACGCAGTCGAAGAATCCGACCGAATGGATGCGCGAGTTCCGGCCGCTCGACCACGATTCGGCTCTCGCTTACCTCACGACCATCGTTAGCGATCTGCTTTCAACGGGAAACAACTATTTTCTTCCGATCGAGGCGGTAGCGGATGTCGTCAAGAAATTGAGAAAGCCGGACGAGATTCACGATTTAGTCGAAACCGTTGATCTTGTCCGCCTCAACGAATTCCAGAAGACCAGATCTGAATACGGACCGGTCCGCAACGCCACCGACTTCGAGCCGCCTGACGAAGAAAGTATCGAAGAAATCGTCGCCCGCCGTTTCAATCCGATCATCGGTA
Organism: Binatus sp. (SeqCode); assembly: GCA_050010075.1. Lineage (GTDB taxonomy): Bacteria > Desulfobacterota > Binatia > Binatales > Binataceae > Binatus. The sequence goes on from JBEKLS010000018.1 coordinate 5,911, forward strand.
TATTCAAATGAGCGCGCCCGCCTCCACAACCGGCTTCGAATATCATCGGCCGGCGATTCTCGACGAAATACTCGACCATCGCCTCAAAGTTATCGAGGCGAGCGCCGGCACCGGCAAAACTTTTACTCTCGAGCATCTCGTCGTTGAACTTCTACGCACCGGCGTGGCTTCGCTCGATCAAATCCTGGTCGTGACGTTTACCGAAAAGGCCACAGCGGAACTGCGCGCGCGAATCCGCGCTACAGTCGAAGCAGTGCTGTCCGCTAGCGGCTTGGCGGACGTCGAGCGCCAGCGACTCAAGGATGCGCTGTTTTCATTTCATCGCGCGCCGATACATACGATTCACAGCTTTTGCCATCGAATGCTTACCGAACTCGCTTTCGACAGCGGGATGCGATTTGGAATCGACCTCGCCAGCGGCCGCCTGGAGTTCCACTCCGCGTTACGCGCCGAGTTGCGCGAGCGGTTGAAGTCGGACGTACGCGTCCAGCGGCTCATCGCCGAATGGCTCGAGGAAAGGACTGCCAAAGATCTCGAGGAGCTGTTGTGGCAGGCTCAATCTCAACGCTACCTGCGGAACCCCGGACGGAAACTCAATCAGCAGGCGCTGTTGGACCTGATGAATGCATTCGACGCCGGCGCGCTGATCGACGCTTTCCGGATTGCGGCAATTACTGATGAGGCTCGGGAAGAAGCGATCGAAGCAACGCGGAAGATCGAGACAATCATCAACGGCGCGTGTGGTTCGATCCCGGTCGTGGGCGAGGGTTTGTGCGAGGTCGAACTCGATCTCATCTACGCTCCCACGAAAACCGGAAGGAGGACCGGCAAGCGAAAATTTCCCGACGAGATGCCGCAAAGGGTGCAGACGATCATCACTGCAGTGCAGGTAGTACATGCGGCGCTGGCTGTCGAGCAGCGAATAGTTGACGAGTTGCTGTTCGCTGTCGTCAATCGAATGGACGCGCGAAAACGCGAGCGCGGGACACTCGACTACGAGGACATGCTGTTGTGGCTGGCCGACGCACTCGACGGTTCCCGCGGGGCGCCGCTCGCGACGACGCTGCGCGAGCGCTACCGGGTGACGCTGATCGATGAATTCCAGGACACCGACGAACTTCAATGGAAAATCTTTCGACAGGTATTTCTCGAAGGCGATTGCGCCAACACCGTTTACATAGTCGCGGATCCCAAGCAGGCGATTTACGGATTCCGCGGCGCTGACGTTCACGCTTACCTGGAAGCTTGCAAGCAACTCGAAAAATCGGGAGCAGGAACCGTCCACTTGCGGGAAAATTTCCGCTCGACCGGCGATATGATCGAGGCATGCAATCTACTGTTCGACCAGAAGGCCGGGGCGCCGCTATTCACCGGCCAGATCGCGTACAGCCATCCAGTGAAATGCGGGCGTCCTGCTCTGAGAGCCATCGCGGCGGACGGTCGGCCAATCGCCCCGGTCGCTCTCATCAAGTTCCAGCCGCGTCATGACCGGTACAAGTTCTCGCGCCGCATGCGCGAAGCGATCGGTCCGCGAATTGCGCACGCCATACGTGAAATAATTTCGGAACCCGATCGTGCAATTGAGATTTGTGACGAAGGACGGCCGCCGCGCAAAGTCGCAGCAAGGAACATTTTCGTCCTTACCCGGACCAACCCCGACAGCGCGGAAATTGCAAAACACCTGCGCCGGGCGGGAGTCCCGTTTGCTTTCTATAAGCAGGACGGTCTGTTTCAGACTCGCGAAGCCGCTTTCATTCTCGACCTGCTAAAAGGAATCGACGAACCCGGCCGCCGCTCGAACCGGCTCAAGGCGTGGGCGTCGCCTTTCTTCAAGATAGACTACGACGACCTTGCGCGAGTTGACGAGGAACGCAGCTCGCAGCCTGCGTTCGACAAGCTGTTCGAATGGCGCGCACTCGCCGAGGCCGGGCGTTTTGGGGATTTGTTTGACGCGTTGCTTCATCAAAGCGGACTGGTCGAACGCCTGTTGCTGTTTGCGGACGGGAGCCGCGAACTCACCAACTACGAACACATTTTCGAGATTCTCACTCAGCAGGCGTCGCAGCATGGAATCTCGCTCGCGGAAATAATCGAACTGCTCGACGCATATATTTCGGAACGCGCAACGCCCCAGGGTGACGGCTCGAATGTGCAGCGGGTCGAAGACGCTCGAGACGCCGTGCAGATCATGACGATTCACAAAAGCAAGGGCCTCGAAGCCGACGTCGTCGCTCTCTACGGAGGTTTTTTCGCGAATACAGTCCCTAATCCTGTCACCGTCTATCACCTGGGAAACGAGCGCCGTCTGGCGATTGGCAAACGTTCGCAGAAAATTCTAAAGAGCGCGATCGATAAAGAAAAACAGGAAGAGGAACAGCGACTGCTCTACGTTGCGTTGACCCGCGCGCGCGGCCAGCTGATTCTGCCTTACATTCCAGAAGGGACGCTGACTCGGGATCTGAATGGTTCTTACGAGCAGCTGAACGATCGCTTACGCGCCCTCGATCATGAAGATCGATTGAACACCCTGTTCACGACAGACACCGTAGACGGGCGTTCAACTGATGGGGAGAGCGACAGGAAGGCCGACGCGGTGCTAGACGAAAATGCGTTGCGTGAATGGCTGGCATTGACGGCCGAGGCGAGCCTCCCGGACGGCGAATTCGCCGACTTGGCGACAACGCATCGAGGCGTGATCATCGAATCTTACACGTCGCTTCAGGCCGCGGATCCCGACGAATTCAAAACCAGCGTCGATGCGATCGAGGCGCGCGCAGATAGCGTCGATCTGCAGGGCGGCCGAGACGTTGGCATTTTTCTACATGAAGCGATCGAGAAACTCGATTTCAAGTCATTCGGTGATGACCCCAAACTCGAATCCTGGATGGCGCGTGACGATGTGCGCGAGTTATTCGTCGGCGCGATGCGTCGTCATGGTGTTAATGATCCGCGATGGCTGGATCGCGGACGCGAGATGGTTTTCAATGCGCTCACTTCGCCCATCGCGCTCGGCCCGAAACTGTACGAGAGCGGTCTCCATCGATTGCCCGAAGTCCGTGAAATGGAATTTGCGTATCCGATTCGCGAGAAAGACCAGGCGCGCCTCGGCGCCGGACCGGACGGCGCGTGGACCGTCGGACGCGGATACATAAGAGGGTTTATCGATATGGTGTTCGAACGCGACAAGCTGATGTACTTCGCCGACTGGAAGGGAGATCTGCTGCCGTCGTATGAACCTTTCGCCGTTGCCCGGCACGTGGACCGTCACTACCGACTGCAAGCGCGAATATACTCACTCGGTGTCGTGCGCTTACTGGCAATCGATACTGAGCGGGACTACGACGCCAAGTTCGGTGGCTTGCTGTACGTCTTTCTTCGTGGCGTATCGAGGACCGGAGACGGAACAGCTGGATTATACTTCGCGCGTCCATCGTGGAATGAAATAGTCAGTTATGAATCTGAACTACTAAGTCGGGAACCTGGCGGCGAGCTTCCCGTATGAACGATAGATACCCATTGCTAGGACTGAATACCGCATTCCGACGGTTTAGTTCGGCGGACGACGGTCGCTCGACATTCAATACTCGTCTGCGGGCGCTAGAAGCGGCAGCGGCAGGACTTAATCTTGCCCCGGAGTCAGTTCATTTGGCAGCCGAGCTCGCGGCGCTTGAATCGGCTCTAGAAGCCGATGAACGAGTAGCGTTGATAGTACTCATACTCGTCTCGCTCCTCGCTCTTCAGGAAGGAAGCACCCGTTTTCCGGTAACCGGTCCCCTCTCGCACGCACCGATGCGACGAGTTCTCGGTTCGCTGTCAGCCTTCGGCTTCGCTGACGACGGTATTGACAAAATAGCCACTTCAATCGAGGAGCTTCTGGCGGCGAACCGCGCATCCATGGTCATCGGCCAGCGAGCAGATGAATATAAACCTCTACTGTATATTGAGCCTTACATTGTTCATCAGCGCGTATATCGGTGCGAATGTGAACTGGCTAGTCAAATCACCGCGTTAGTGACTATTGGATCAGGAAGACAGATTGATGAGGAAACAATTGCCCGAGCGCTTGAGGACGTCGTAGCACGTCCCATAATCGTGCAGGGCAAGCAGATCGTGCTGTGCGATGAGCAGTGCAAAGTGGTTACCGCTTCGGCGCGCAGCGGACTGACTGTCATTTCGGGAGGCCCGGGTACCGGTAAGACGTCAATCATAGTCGCGATCATGCGGTTGTTGGTGCGTCTGGGCGTTGACCCTGCCGAAATTGATCTTGCGGCGCCAACGGGGAAAGCAGCGTTTCGGATGGGCGAGTGCGTCAACGAGTCGCTGGCACAAATCGGAGTGCGGGACGATGTGGACCAGAAACTCGTCGATGCGCAGATCGAACCGGCGACGATCCATCGTATGCTTGGTTACTCGCCCGATTCGGGTCGCTTCCGTCATCATCGCAACAATCCGCTTTCTGCAAAGGTAGTAATCGTCGATGAAGGATCGATGCTCGATGTCACTTTGATGGAACGGCTGACGAACGCGATTCAACCCGGGGCGCGGCTGATACTGCTGGGCGATGCGGATCAACTACCGTCAGTGGCGGCGGGTTCGGTGTTCCGTGACCTCGTCGCACCGGCGGGCGATTCCGGCCCGTTGGCTGCAGCTTCGATGCGGCTCGAAGTGAATCATCGCATGAAGACCGAAAGCGCCGCGGGGCGATCGATTCTGCTCGCGGCCCGCTCAATCAACGATGGCGATACCAATCTTCTGAATCTGCTAGACGAATCGAATGCTCCGATTGTTGCGCGGCGCTCGTCGCCGCACGAATTAGATTTCGCCGGGGTGGAATTTCTTGCGGCTGGTCCGCACGAGCTGGGTCCGTTTCTGGATCGTTGGTACGCGGATCGAGTGCGCGTGCCGGAAATAGCAGAGCTGGTGGCACATCAATACATCGAGCGCGACGGGGGTTTCGGTGATGCGGACTGCGAACGGCTGCGTTACCTGTTTGCGCACGCCGGCAGATCGCGGATTTTGTGTGTGACCCGCGTCTTCGAAACCGGCGCCGAGCGAATAAACGCCCGACTTCATTCGCGCGCCGCTGAATCCGCGGCGGTCGCGGCGGAGCGTGCTGCCTTCGTGGTCGGCGAGCCGCTTATGGTGCAACGCAACGATTACGAACGCGGACTGTTCAACGGCGACAACGGAATCAGGCTGTGGGTCCGGCGCGCCAACGGTTCGCAAACACCGATGGCTGTATTTCCGCGCGGAGACAACTTCGTCGCGTTTCGATTCGAGGCGCTGCGCGAATTCGTCGAGCTCAGCTACGCGATGACCGTGCACAAGGCACAGGGTTCCGAGTTCGATTCGGTCGCTATCGTTCTGCCCGAAAAACCCATCGCGGTTTTGACCCGCGAGCTGCTCTACACCGCGATCAGCCGCAGCAGGACTTCGGCCGTCATCGTCGGGAACGAATCGACGCTCAGCGCCGCAATCGCTTCGCGCGTCGAGCGATTCTCCGGACTCGCCGATCGGATCAAACTGGCGCTGGCCGGCTAACTCTTCGGCGTATGCGCGATCAGAAATTCGCGCACACGCTTCACGGTTGCGGCAATCACGTCGGGAGTTTTCCAGTTCTCGACCAGTTCTGCGTTCGGCGCGAGCGCGGCAATCTCCTTCGAGGTTTCCATCGGATGATAGTCGTCGTTGCCGCATAGAATCAGCATCGGCGTCTTGCACGAGCGCACGAACTCGCGCGAAACGTTGAACACGAAATCGCCGCCATACATCCGGTCGCGGAACCGTCGCTGCGCGGCGTCGTCAAGTGTTGGATGCTGCGACTTGAGCGCATCCGCCCAGGTGTCGAACATTTTGAAGAACAGATCGCGATTGCGCGGGCTGAGGCCGATTGGATTCTGTAGAATCGCGGCGCTGATACGACTCGGTGCCGCTTTGATGATTCCGAGGCTATACGACCCTCCGATGCAACCGCCCATCACGTGGCATTGCTTGATCCGGAGATGATCGAGCAAGGCAATGTGATCGCCGGTGTAGGTTTCCCATCCGTCATTCGCGCTGATCGGCCCGGACGACTTGCGGGCGTTGCGCTGGTCCATCGCGATCACGCGGAAGTTGGCTGCGAGCTCCCTGGTCGGATCGAACGGGCTATGGGCCCAGAATTCGATACTCGAACGCATTCCGCCGGGCGCAAATAGTAGAATCGGATAGCCAGTGCCGTATTCCTCATAGTATATCGATACGTCATCGCGCTTGAATGTTGGCATCTACGTACTCCTTTCTAACGATCGGATTTTCGCATTACGCTCCAGGTAACGGTGGACGCAGATGGCGCCACGGGCGCGCCGACTCGAAGGCGGCTGCCAGTGTGAGCAGTTCGAACTCACCATTGGGTCGTCCAACAATCTGAAATCCAATAGGCAGTCCCGCGCGGTCGAATCCCGCAGGAATAGTAACTGCGGGTTGACCGGTGGCGTTGAATGGATACTCAAATGCTATCCAAGTCCATAACTCATCGAGGTAGCGCTCTGGCCTCGACGGAAACGTACCATTCCTCATTGCAGTTCGCGTCATCGTGGGTGTCAGCAGCGCGTCGTAAGGCTCGAGGCGTTCGACGATCGTGCGCGCGATGTTGTGCATAGTCACGAGCAGGTTCACGTAATCGGCGCCGATTACCTTACGGCCGAATTCGTACATTTCGCGCACGACCGGATCGACCCAGTCGAGATTCGTGACGGGTATCGCCGCGATGCCGACGCAGATCAGGATGCGCGTGCAGTCGACCAGCATCGCGCCGGGATCGAGGTCGAGCGGTTCTACGCGATGCCCCATCTCGCGCATCGTCGCACATGCCGACTCGAACGCGGCGGTGACATCAGGATCGACTTCGCCAAGTTTCGAGGTCGCGATCGAAGCGAGTCTAAGGTTTTTGGCGGGAAGCTGAACAGCATCTTCGAACGGCCGCGATGGTGGTGGCGCCCAATACGGATCGCCGATTTCCGGACCCGCTATTACGTCGAGCATCATCGCGACATCGCGCACCGATCGCGCGAGCGGGCCGCGCGTGGCGTACCCTCCCCACGCTTCTCCCCTATGCGGGGCATAGGAAATCCGTCCGCGCGACGGTTTCAATCCGACCACGCCGCAGTTCGAGGCGGGACCGCGAATCGATCCTCCGCCGTCGCTGCCCTCGGCCAGCGGGCTAAGGCCGGCAGCGACAGCCGCGGCAGCGCCACCGCTCGAACCGCCGGCGTTGTAGGCGAGATTCCACGGATTGCGCGCGGTCGGGCAAAGGCCGCCCTCGGTCGTCGGGCGCCCGCCGAATTCCGGGGTAGTGGTTTTGCCGAGCAATATTCCGCCTGCCCCCTGTAAACGCTTCGCGATTGCTGCGTCCTGGGGCGGAAACGAGTCGGCGTAGTTGCGCGATCCAATCGTCGTGCGGATTCCTGCGGTCGGCGTGAGATCTTTCAATGAGTACGGCACACCGTACAATTTCATCGACGCCGTGTCGGCCCGCGACGCTTCCACCCGCGCGGCATCGGCCAGCGCGCGATCGGCAGTTACGGTCATGTACGCGCCAAGTTCCGGGTTCAGCCGTTCGATTCGCGCCAGGTAAAAGTCCGCGACGTCGCGCGGGCGCACCTCGCCTTTGATTAGCAAGTCGCGCAGCTCCCAAGCGTCGATGAACGGATCCAACATGGTAGTTACTCGAATAGCTACTGGCTATTGTACCGTCAGTCCGCCATCCACCGACATTGAGCATCCGGTGACGAATGAGGCGGCGTCTGAGCATAGCCACACGACGGCTTCTGCTATCTCTTCGGGGCGCGCCTTGCGGCCGATTGGTTCCACTTCGTCCAGTCGCGCGGCCAGCTTGGGCCGTCCTGCGACCATTCCTTCGACCAGTGGAGTATCGACGACGCCCGGACAAACGTCGTTGATTCTGATTCGCGAGCGGGCGTACTCGAGCGCCGCGCATTTCGTCAGGCCGACGACCCCATGCTTCGCTGCGGTGTAGGCCGGCATCGAATGCGAGGCGACCAAGCCGGCGGCCGACGCGGTGTTTACGATCGAGCCGGGGCTCTTCTGCGCGAGGAACTGGCGAATTTCGGCGCGCATGCAGAGCCAAACGCCCTTGAGATCGACGGCTATGATCTTGTCGAACTCATCTTCGTCGTAGTCCGCCGTTTTCTTTTGACCGCCGGCGATTCCGGCGTTGTTGAACGCGCAGTCGAGCTGCCCGAATGCTTTAACCGCCGCCGCGACCATTGCGTCGACGTCCGCGGCGCGTGAAACGTCGCAAGGCACGAATCGCGCGTCACCGCCTGTATCGCGGATCGCGCGAACGGTTTGTTCTCCGCCTTCTTCGGCCATGTCGGCGACGATGACGCGTGCGCCCTCGCGCGCAAAAATGATCGCCGCCGCTCTGCCGATCCCCGACGCCGCGCCAGTTACCAGCGCGCTCCTGCCAGCGAGTAATGCCATTGTCTTGTCTCCCGATTTCGCTGCGATTGTGGCACTGTCGTCCGTGATCTACCAATATGTACGCGCGCGAACCAGCGACCGAGACCGGGAGGAACGACCATGCTACGAAGTGAGGACCGCATTCTGACGACGCACGCGGGCAGTTTGCCGCGGCCGGAAAGTCTGGTCGCGATGCTGGTGAAGAGCAGCCGCGGCGAAGAAATCGATCGCGCCGCCATGCTCCGCGAGATCGAAGAATCAACGCGCTCCGTTATACAGAAGCAGCTCGAAGCCGGGATCGATGTTGGCAACAACGGCGAGCAATCGCGCGAGAGCTTTTTCACTTACGTGCAACATCGCATGACCGGCTTCGGCGGCCGAAGCGAGCGGCCTATCATGCGCGATCTCGTCCGCTATCAGAGCTTTCGCAAGATGCTGGCGCCGGTGTTTCAGCGCTCGATGGTCGATCTCCTGCACGCGCCGAAGGCGATTGGTGAAGTCGAGTATCGTGACCGCGCCGCCGTCGCCCTCGAATGTGCCGACACTCTGCGCATTCTCGACGATCAGCCCGAAAAATTCGCCGAGCCTTTCATGACTGCGCCGTCGCCGGGAATAATCGCGTCGGCAATGCTCAATGAGTATTACGAAGATTACGAGAAGTATGTAATCGCGGTCGCCAAAGCATTACATACTGAGTATGAGTACATAGTATCGAAGGGATTCGTGCTCCAGGTCGATTGTCCGGACCTCGCGATGGAACGTCACACGTCCTACGCGGACCGGCCGCTAACTGATTTCCTCGAGTACGTCGAGCTGAACATCGCGGCGATGAATCGCGCGCTTCATGGAATCGCGCCCGATCGCGTCCGCATGCACGTATGCTGGGGCAACTACGAGGCGCCGCACGATCTCGACGTTCCGCTCGCCCAGATACTGCCCCTGCTCTACCAGGCCAACGTCGGCGCGCTCGTGCTCGAGGCCGCCAACCCGCGTCATCAGCACGAGTATCGATGCTTCAAGGAATTCCCGCTCCCGGATCACATGAGCCTGGTCACCGGCGTCATCGACACCAAGACCAACTATGTCGAGCACCACGAGGTTATCGCCGACCGCCTCGAGCGCGCGGCCAATGCGATCGGTGATCCGCGCCGCGTGATGGCCGGCACCGACTGCGGCTTCGAGACTTCTGCAGGACTCGGTGAAGTCGCCGAGGAAATCGTGTGGGCAAAGCTGCGCGCGATGCGCGCGGGCGCCGACCTCGCTTCGCACCGCCTCTTTCACTGAGGCGTGCGCGACGCCGCTCGCCGGTCAGCTATGCCACGGCTCGACCAGGATCTTCGCGTGCGTCTCCGGTGACGCGAGATCCTCGAACGCTTGCGCGACGCCCTCCACTCCTACCTTGCCAGTGATCAGCGGATCGGCGTTAACCTGCCCGTCGGCGAGATGGCTCAGCGTCGCCGCGAATTCCTCGGGCGCGTAGCCGAGCACGAACTGGATGTTCAGCTCTTTGCTGATTCCCGTCAGCGGCTCGATCTGGTCGCGCTCCATGCACACTCCGACAACGACAATTCGCGCGTTTCCCGGCGCCGCCGACATGATCCCTTCGATGACGCCCGGCACTCCGACGCATTCGAAAATCACCGCGGGTCTGACCGCAGGTCCAGGCATCCACGGCGGCAGCATCGGCGCCTTCGACGGATCGCTGTAAACCGCCATCTCGCGCCAGCTCTGGTAGGGCGATTTTTCTTTTGGGTCGACGACCACGTCCGCGCCCATCTGCAACGCCAGTTCGCGACGTCGGGGTGAAAAATCCGCCGCCACGATCGGATGCACTCCGCCGAGCTTGAGCGCCGCAATCACCGCCAGGCCCACCGGTCCGCATCCGATGACCAGCGGCGCATCATCTTTGCCGAGCCGCGCCTTCTGCACCGCGTGATATCCTACCGCCATCGGTTCCGTCAGCGCCGCGCGCTCCGTCGAGAGTCCGTTGGGCACCTCGAGCAGCAGAAATTCGGTGAGGCGCATCAACTCGCCGTAACCGCCGGGATTGTCGTTCGAGTAGCCAACCGCCTGGACGCCGGCCGCGCTGATCAACACCGGCATCGCGCACACCCGTGTCCCCGGCTTCAGACGCTGCTGCGTCTGCGGCCCATAGTCGACCACCTCGGCGCAGAATTCGTGACCCATGACGATGTCGCGATTGAGATCCATCACGAACTGCGAGCCAGCCTTGCGCGATCCCTCGACCATCTTTTCCGCATGCTTCAGCGCGTGCAGGTCCGAGCCGCAGATGCCGCACGCGAGCGTTTTCACCAGCGCCTCACCCGCTCCAGGAGCTGGTGTGGGAACATTATCGACGACGAGCTTTTTGCCTCGCATTATGGCTGCACGCATGATTGATCTCCTTCCTGTACCACCACTCTAGCAGGGTTGCCGCGTCGCTCGTAAAGTCCCGCGTTCGCGATTCTCGCTTCGGTTGATCATTTTTGCACTGGAAACTGTAATATGTTCGCGGGTAACGACGATGGGCCGAAAAATTCTTTTCATCACCACCGATCAGCAGCGTTACGATTCGCTCGGATGCAACGGCGGCCGCATCGCGCGCACGCCTGTTGCCGATTCGCTCGCTGCAGCGGGCATCAACTATCATCGCGCCTACAATCAAAACACGGTCTGCATGCCGGCGCGCTCGACCATGATCACCGGCCAGTACGTGCGGACGCACGGCGTGTTCTCCAACGGCGTGCCACTTCCCGCCGACGCGCCCAGCGTCGCCGCATGGCTTCACGACCGCGCCGGCTATCGCACCGCGCTCATCGGCAAGGCGCACTTCGAGCCGATGTTCGATCCCGCCGGCCGGTGGGCCGAGAATCGCATGGGCCGCGAAGGCTCGCACGGACCGCATCGCGGCTTTGACTGGATGGAACTCGCGATGCACGGGCCGATGGCCTACTTCCACTACTCGATCTGGTTGCGCGAGAACTATCCCGCCGAGGCCGGCGGCTTCGTCACGATGCTGAGCGGGAACGCCGGCGGTGACAGCGGCGCGTCCGAGGTCGCCTACAATCCGATTCCGCGCGAGCACTATCACACCGACTGGATCGCCGACCGCACGATCGCGTATCTGAACACGCTCTCGCCCAATGACGACTGGTTCGTATGGATGAGCTTTCCCGATCCGCATCATCCGTGGGATCCGCCGGCGTCCGAGGCTCGTCGAATCAACTGGCGCGATCTCGATCTTCCGCCCGGTCATCCCGGCTCGCGCGAGAAGATCGAAAAAATCCTCGCGCAGAAGCCGCGCCACTGGCTCGATTGGTATGAGGGCCGCTTTCGCAACGAGGAGGGCGGCGCCGGGGGCTTCGTGCCATGCGAGATGACGCACGACCAGGTGCGCGAGATCAACGCGCTGGTCCACGTCAAGAACGAACTCATCGACGAGGCCTGCGGCCGCGTACTCGCCACCGTCGCCGCGCGCGGATGGGACGCCGACACGGACGTGTTCTTCACTACCGACCATGGCGAGCTGCAAGGCGACTTCGGCCTGCTCTTCAAAGGCCCATATCACGTCGAGGCCCTCATGCGCGTGCCGCTCATCTGGCGTCCGGCGCCATCGGCAAAAATGTCCGCTGCGGAAATTTCCGAGCCGGTCGGACATCTCGATCTTGCGCCGACCTTCTGCGCGATCGCCGGCGTGCCGATTCCCGACTGGATGCAAGGTTCCGCGCTGCCCACCGCCACCGGCTCACCGCGCGAGCGCGCTATCACCGAATGGGACAGCCAGTTCGCACAGCTCGGGATGCATCTGCGGTCGATCTATCGCGACGGTTACGTATGCACCGTGTACGAGCCCACGACGCGCGACACGGGGTTCGATCTTTCGCGCGCGTACCAGGTGCTGCGCATTTCGACCCCGCTACCTGACATCCGCTACGACGGCAGCGAGGGCGAGCTCTACGATTTGCGCAACGATCCCATGCAATGGCGTAATCTCTGGAATGATCCAGCCCACGCCAAACTCAAATCCGATCTGATCGCCGACCTTTACGACAATCTTCCACCCGCGCGCACCCCGCAACTGACGGTAGAAGCCCCGGCCTGACGAAGTTACTGAAGGACTTGAGGCAAATTTCTCCTCTTGCACTCTTAGACTAATGAGATTAGTTCAATAACTATGATCCATAGCAACAAGACTACTATCATCGTTGTCGCCGCCGCGCTCGCGGTCGCCGCGGCCTTGCCGGCCAGCGCCGATCAGCCGCTCACCAGCGCAGCTCGCCCAACGCAATTCCTCAAACTGCCCGAGGGACAAATCGCGTATGACGATTCCGGCGGCGACGGCCCACTCGTCATCTGCGTCCCCGGCCTCGGCGACGTGCGCGGTCAATATCGCTTCCTTGCGCCAAAACTCGTCGCCGCGGGCTTCCGGGTTGTCACGATGGACCTCCCCGGCCACGGCCAATCGAGCGTTGATTGGCCCGCCTACTCGCCGGCGCTCGTCGGTGCCGATATCGTAGCGATGGTTCGTCATCTCGGCGCCAGCAAGGCCTTCATCCTCGGCAACTCGATGGCTGGAGGCTCTGCGGTATGGGCCGCTGCCGAAATCCCCGACAACATCGCCGGCATCGTGCTCATCGATCCGTTCACACGGGTGATTCCGACCTCCGCGTTCCTGCTCGCGTTTCTTAAAGTCGCGATGCTGCGTCCATGGGGTCCTTCTTTCTGGTCGATGTATTACGGCTCGCTGTACAAAACCGCGCCGCCCGCCGATTTGGATTCCTATCGCGCCGCGCTGTTCGCTAATCTCAAGGAGCCCGGCCGCATCGAGGCTACCAAGGCGCTCATCTTCGCGTCCCAGGCTCCGTGCGAGGCGCGTATCCCCGACGTTCACGCGCCGGTGCTGGTCGTGATGGGCTCGCGCGACTCCGATTTTTCCGATCCCTCCGCCGAAGCCGATTGGGTCGCGACTCATCTTCACGGAAAAAAATTGATGGTCGACGGCGCGGGACACTATCCCCACGTCGAGTATCCTGACGTCGTGGCGCGGGCAGTTATCGATTTCATGAAGGAGGCGCAGGATGGCGAAGCGCGTCGGAATTGACAAGGACGCCGTGGTCCGCGCCGCCGCGAAAATTGCCGACGACGAAGGATGGGACGCGCTGACGCTCGCTCGCCTCGCCAAAAAACTGCACATCCAGCCGCCCTCGCTCTATAACCACGTCGGCGGCCTCGAAGACCTGCGCCGCGAGCTCAAATTGCTCGCTTTGCGCGATCTGAACCTCGCGCTGAGCCGCGCGACGGTCGGTAAATCCCGCGACGACGCCGTGCGGGATCTCGCAGCCACCTATCGTGCCTTCGTCAAGCGTAGTCCGGGAACCTATGCAGCCACGATGGTCGCTGCGCCGAAAAATGATCCTGCGCTAGAAGCCGCGGCCGCTGCGGTGGTCGAGACCTGCCTGTCGGTCGTGAGCGGCTACGGATTGAATCGGCGCGAGGGAATCCACGCCATTCGCGCCGTACGCAGCGCGGTGCATGGCTTCGTTGCACTCGAAATCGCCGGCGGCTTCGGGATTCCCCTGGACATCGATCAAAGCTTCAATTGGCTCGTCTCAGCCCTGCTCCAGGGTTTCTCACTAGCGCGCTCAAAACGATCATTGCAAGCGTGACTTTTTGCTCATCTCCTTGCTAAAAGGGAAGGCGTTTTGAACGCGCGGTAAAGTCATTCAACGCGGCCGAGAGGATGATTAATGGCTAGAAACACTTCCCGCAAGCGACCCACCGGCACTTCATCGCATAGTAGGCGCGCTTTTCTGAAAGGACTCGGCGCCGCCGGCGCGGCGGTTCCCCTCGCAGCGATCGCGGCCGGTGCCGCCGGGCTTCCCGACGTCCTCTCGGACACGGGTTCGAAGGAAGTTAACCTCAAGACTCGCCACAACACGGCGTTCAAGAAGCGGCTCCACGCGGCCGCGGACGATCGCGCGGTCAAGGTCCCGCCTCATCCTAACAACGGCGACGAGGCGCTCTACCCTTCCGGCATCGCGAATTTTACCAAGGGCTTCCCACACAACTCGTTCGGCGAAGTTGATCCTTCCGTCTATGCGGCCTACCTGGCGGCAGTGAAGACCGGTAAGCGCGCCGACTTTGACGCCTTGACGATGGGTGGTAACGAATCGCTGGTCGATCCTCAGGCCGGTCTTGCCTACGACCTGGAGTCCTATGACCCATCGCAAAATTCAATTCCACCATTTGATACTCTAAATAGTCCCGGCCTGGCCTCGCAGATGATCGAGGCCTACTGGCAGGCGTTGACGCGCGACGTTCCGTTCTCACAATACGGAACTGACCCCACGATAGCTGCTGCCGCTACAGAACTGACGGGCCTTTCGGCCTTTGAGGGACCAAAAATCAGCGGCAACGTCACACCTCAGTCTATATTTCGCGGCTTCACCGCAGGCGATCTGATAGGACCCTATATCTCGCAGTTCTTCATCCAGCCTTTCACCTATGGCGTGATGCCCTTTGTCGGTTACATGACTACGCTACCCGGCGACTTCGTGACGGACCTTTCGCTATGGTTGAACGTTGAGAACGGCGCGCCCTCGCCGATTCAGAGTGAGAATCCCGACTCGCAGTTGCGATATCTCCGCGGCGGACGCGATCTCGCCGAGTACGTTCACAACGACGTGCTGTTCCAGGAGTATCTCAACGCAGCTCTGATGCTGATCAAGATGAAGGCGCCGTTAAACTCCGGCAATCCCTATCCTCCTACCCTCAAGTCGGAAACGGGTTTCATAACCTTCGGCTTTCCGATGATAGAAGTGCTGGTGGCCGAAGTGATCGCGCGTGCGCTGAAGAACGCATGGCTGCAGAAATGGTTCATCCACCGCATGGCACGTCCTGAAGAGACGGCCGGCCTCGTTCACTTCACCATCACCGGTCAGAAGGCCTATCCACTGGACTCAAGCGTGCTGACGTCGAACGCAGCCGCGACCGTGTTTGCTCGCAATGGCAACTATTTCATCCCTATGTCCTATCCCGAAGGATGCCCTGTGCACCCATCCTATCCCTCGGGTCACGCGACGGCCGCCGGTGCCGCGGTAACAGTCCTTAAGTGGTTCTTCGACGAGTCCTATGTGATACCTAACCCATTAACCACAACCTCAGATGGCCTATCAGTGGTGCCTTACACCGGCTCAGACGCAGGTCAGATCACGGTAGGCGGTGAATTAAACAAGCTAGCCTCGAACGTAGGCCTCGGCCGAGTATTCGCGGGAATTCACTGGCGGCAGGACGTACAGCAAGCGATGCTCCTAGGTGAGGCAGTAGCGATAAGCCTGTTACGAGACCAGGCCCACCTATACAACGAGAACTACACCGGCTTCACCTTCACCAGCTTCAATGGTCAAACAATAACAGTCTGACAGGTCTTAATACTAAGGTGCAGGGTTACCCCTGCCCAAGGAAGTGTGAAACCCAGGAGGGGTTTCACATACAATCAGCTAAGTTCCAGCATTCGCCGCTATTCAAGCGCGACTTCATCGCCGACTGCTATAACGCCGCTATGCGCGATCGTCGCATAGGCGCCGAGATTCTGCGCGGCATCGCGCACGATTGTCCTCAGCACTGAAGGATCCTTCTTAACCCCGGGCTGATCGAGCGTAGGTATTACGCATCGCACGGTAGGCATCTCGAGCTTGATGCGAGTGGCGCCGATTCGAAGCGTGCGCCCCGACCATTCGGCTTCGACCAATCCTTCGATTCCGCGCTCCGTCTCGACCAGCACGTTGGGCCGAAACCGGCGCGTATCGAAGTCGGCACCAGGATTATATTTGGCGAGCGCGCTCAACGACGCAGTAGTGATGACGTGGAAGGGGAACGCATCGAAGAACGTACCGAATGGCGAGGTGAATTCGAAAATCTGCGCGGGCATTCCGGAGAAGTCTGGCAGCGGCTCATTTTCCAGACGGCCCATGACTTCGCGCATCTCGGCCTTGCGGTCCGGATTGTCGGGAGTCCCGCGACGAAGGAACTCGCGGTCAGTTTCCGGCTGAATCGGCCAGATGGAAACGCTTCGCCCCAGCAGTTCCGAGAGCCTGGCATTCGCCTCGGCGGAATCGGATCGAAATGTCGTCCCGTCGGCCATCGTGATCTGCACCGGCGGCACCTCGCCCTCTGACGGTTCACGCAGATACAAGGCCGTGCAATGCAATAGCGCGGGCAGCTTGCGCGCATTGCGTATCTCGCCGGCCTTCTCGTCGCGAATCGCCCATCCACGGTCGCCTAGGATTCCGAGCGCGCCGACGTTCGCACGCTGCAGGCGTTCGCCGGCCATCGATTTTACCGGGTACCGCCAGATTTCCTTGACCGTGCCGATTGCTTGCATTGAAACTCCCACGAGCTTAGATACTACGCGCCGTCAGCTCTCCCGAACAGTTCGGGCACACGTGCTTCATCTCGTCGGCGCAATCGGGGCAAAAGGTGCATTGAAACGAACAGCACTGCGCCGGCGCGGGAGGCGCCAGCGCCTTGCCGCACTTCTCGCATGAGTCCTTGACCGCGGTCATCGTCTTGAGCAGCGCCGAGTTTTGCTCCTCACGCTCAGCGCCGGCGAGCAAGGCCGCACGCGCCTTCACGTTGCGTTCGCTCGCCGCGAGCGATTGATAGATGCCGGCGCCGCCATGCTCGAGTCGCGCGAGGATCACCATCATCTCTCGCCGCGACTTGCCCTCCAGCAGCGCCGCGATCACGCGGTCGGGCGTCAAATCCTTCTCAGCCATTTTCGTTCTCCTGTCTAACCCCAGACTTCACGAGCTACTTCCACCACCAATCCGAGTTTCGCCTTCTCGTCTTCAATCGACAGCGGATTTCCGCCAACTGTACTGGCGAAGCCGCATTGCGGCGAGAGCCCGAGATTTTCGATCGGCACGAACCTCGCCGCCTCGTCGATGCGCCGTTTCACCGCGTCCTTGTCCTCGAGCGCCGGCGTCTTCGAGCTGATCAATCCCAGCCGCACGAACTTGTCTTTCGGCATCAGTCGCAGTGGCGAGAAGTCACCGGCGCGCGGCGAATCGTATTCGAGAAAGAAGCCGTCCACCTTGAGGTCGTTGAACAGCCGCTCGGCGATTGCTTCGTAGCCGCCCGCCGCCATCCATCGCCCGCGCAAATTGCCGCGGCACAGATGCATACCAATCGTCATGCCCGGCGGACGCTGCTCCAGAATGCGGTTGACGGCGTCGATATACAATCTGAGCAGGCGCTCGGGATCGTCGCCGTGCTCGCGAACCTTCGCGCGGACGTTTTCGTCGCACAGCATCGCCTGCGGCACTTCGTCGAGTTGCACAAAAGTCGCACCCGCGCGCGCCAAATCCGCCAGCTCATGCTGATAGATTTCGATCAAGTCCGACCAGAATTTATCGAGCTCCGGATAAATCTTCGGATCGGCGCATTCGCCGAGGCGAAAGAAGTGCAGGAAGCTCGGCGCCGGCATCGTAACCTTGGGCGTGAGCCGGGTATTGCGCCGCACGGACTCGAACTCCTCGAGCGTGATCGCGCGCGGCCGGCCGAGCGGTGCGACTGCATAGCAGGTGTCCCAGCGCTGCGAGTCGCCGGCGTCGTCGCGAAATTCAAAGATCGATTGCCGCGAATCCAGCCCGTCGATCGCGCTGATGAAACCGGTTGACCACGCGACGCGGCGGAACTCGCCGTCGGTGATGACCTCGAGGCCGGCGTCCTCCTGCATGCGGATCGCATCGACGATCGATCGCTCGAGGATCTCGCGATATTCCCGCTCTGCGAGCTTGCCGAGGAGGCGCGCACCGAAGGCGTCCTTCAGCTCGCGCGGCCGCAGCAGGCTGCCGACGTGCTCGGCTCGAAACGGTGGATTCAGTTTCAAGCCTGTTTACTTGCCACCATTTGCGATTACCATCAAGCGCGGGATCTGGGGTTCGCCGCGACGGACGGTGGCGTATTATATTTCGGGCAACGCGCTCGAGCCGTGAAAGTAAAAGCAGCAATCGCGAACAAGGCCGGCGAACCGCTGGAAGTCGCAAGCGTCGACCTCGACGGGCCAAAGGCCGGCGAAGTCCTGGTCGAAATCAAGGCGACCGGCATCTGCCACACCGACGCCTACACCTTGTCGGGCGCCGATCCCGAGGGTCTCTTCCCCGCCATCCTCGGCCACGAGGGCGCCGGCGTCGTGGTTGAATGCGGACCGGACGTTACGACGCTCAAACGCGGCGACCACGTCATCCCGCTCTACATTCCCGAATGCCGCAACTGTCCGTCGTGTCTCTCGGGCAAGACCAATCTCTGCACTGCGATTCGCGAGACGCAGGGCCGCGGCGTGATGCCCGACGGCACCAGCAGATTTTCGCGCGATGGCCAGCCGCTCCATCACTACATGGGCACTTCGACCTTCGCGAATTTTACTGTCGTGCCCGAGATTGCGTTGGCAAAAGTTCGCGACGACGCGCCGTTCGAAAAGATTTGCTACATCGGATGCGGCGTGACGACCGGCATTGGCGCCGTGCTGAACACCGCGAAGGTGCAGGCCGGCGACCGCGTGGTCGTGTTCGGGCTCGGCGGCATCGGCCTCAACGTCGTGCAGGGCGCGCGGATGGCGGGAGCATCAATGATCATCGGCGTCGATCTCAATCCTGCGCGCAAAACGATCGCCGAGAAGTTCGGCCTGACGCATTTCGTAAATCCCGCGGGAGTCGCCGGCGACCTGGTGCCGTACATTGTGAACCTGACGCAGGACGGCGCGGATTTTTCCTTCGAATGCGTCGGCAACGTCAAGCTCATGCGCCAGGCGCTCGAATGCTGTCAGCGCGGATGGGGTACGAGCGTGATCATCGGCGTCGCCGGCGCGGGCCAGGAGATTTCGACCCGTCCGTTTCAGCTCGTAACCGGACGCACGTGGAAGGGCACGGCGTTTGGCGGTGCGCGCGGCCGCCGCGACGTTCCGAAAATAGTCGATTGGTACATGGAAGGCCGGATCAATATCGACGATCTGATCACGCACGTGATGCCGCTCGAGAAAATCAACGACGCCTTTGCGCTGATGCACGAAGGCAAGTCGATTCGCAGCGTGGTGACGTTCTAGGGTCGGTGCATTGATGCCAGGAAAAATCAGACTCGCGCTCGGATTGGCAGTTGCGACGTGCGCAATCGCGCTGGCGGGATGCTGGCATTCGGAAACGCCGCAGCAAAAGTTCGTCGATGCGATGAATCACGGCAACACCGCGCAGGCGAGTCAGATCTGGCTCAACATGGATGCCAGCGAGCGCGCCGACTTTTCTCATGGCCAGGGAATGCAGCCCGACGTGTCGACCGACGAGATCAAAAAGCAGGTGATGGAGCACTACCAGAAGGAGCAGGAGACGGGCGAAGGCGACAACGACGGGGAAACGATCGAGCGGCCGGCCACTGTGCACTTGGGCGGTCTGCAGAGTCTTCCCGAGTACGTCGGCCCGTCGGGCGCGCCGCCGCAGACCGTAACGGTGCCGACGCAAGACGCGCCGCCCAACTGAATTGCAAAGACGCGCCCGCTTGTCAGGGGCGGAGCACGGTGAGCCGGAGCGGACCCCCGCCCGTGGCGGCGTGAGCCACGGCGTCGTTGACGTCGTCCAGCCCGAACTCGGTCAGGTCGAACTGAGCGAGGTCGATCAGCCCGGCGCGGATCAGCCCCACTATCCGGGGGACCGCGTCGCGCGGATACATAAACTGGCCGCGCACGGTGATGCAGTTCTGCATCAGCCAGACATAAGGCAGCGCGAGGTCGCCGCCTTCAGCCCTGACGCCTCCCATCAGCACTACGCGCCCGTGCGGGCGCACTGCAAGCGCGCCCGCGCGCACCTGCGACCCGGTCGCCTCCCGCGGCAGGAAATCGAGCACGCAGTCGATCGGCCCGCCGGCAAGTTCGCTGATGAGGCGGCGGTCATCCGCTTCGACGCCGGTCATCCTGGCCGGGCGCACTCGCGGGCCGAAGCGGCGGGCCAAGTCGTCCAGCGTGCGCACGTTGCGCCCGGTGGCTACGACTTTTCCCGCGCCCATCGCCAGCGCCACGACGACGCCCGCGCTGCCGAAGCCCCCGGTGGCGCCGTTCACCACCAGCGTCTCGCCGGCTTGCAGCTCGCCCGCCAGCAGTCCGCCGTATGGCACGAGCAGCCGGCCCAGCACTGTCCACCGGCCCGCATCCGCCGCGTCGATCTCGCCTAGCCGCGTGACGTTCTCGGTCGGGACCAGCATCTGCTCGGCAAAGGAGCCGTGGTGAAAGTAGCGATGCAGTGGCAACGCTGCGGCGCTCCTGTAAGTCCAGCCCTGGAGTATCAGGTCGGGATTGGCGGCGTCGTCGCGCGATCGGATCGTCGGGTCGCAGTAGACCCAGTCGCCGACCTGGAGCCTGGTCGCGTCCGGCCCCGTCGCGCGCACCCGGCCGATTCCGCCCGGCCCCGGCACGACCGGCAGCTCCAGCAGATAGTTGCGAGCGCCCGAGAAGACATCGATGGCGTAGCTGGTGACGCCGGCGGCGACGACATCGACGATGACCTCACCGGTGCCGAGCACGGGGTCGGGCAAAGTCTCGACCGCGAGTGGCGATCCGAACGCCTTCAGGATTGCAGCTTTCATAGGTCAACTCCTCGATGCCGTTGACGCGGGCCCGTCGGACAGTGGTAAGAATCGTCTTCACTGAACTTCAATGTCCGTACTCAGTCCATACCGCGTGCTCGACCTCACGACCGAGCGCGGCCTTCTATGCGGCCAGATGCTCGCCGACATGGGCGCCGACGTCATCGTGGTCGAGCCGCCGGGCGGATCGCCTGCGCGCGGCATCGGCCCATTCTACAAGGATGCGCCGCATCCCGACCGTTCGCTGTATTGGTGGGCATACAACCGCAACAAGCGCGCAATCACGCTCGACCTCGAACGCGAAACCGGCCGCAAGCTTCTGCGCCGCCTCGTCGAGCGCGCCGACTTTCTGATCGAGTCGCACAATCCCGGATACTTGGCGCAGCGCAACCTTGGGTTTGCCGATCTCGCGAAAATCAATCCCGCGCTCATTTACGTTTCGATCACGCCGTTCGGACAGGACGGTCCCAAGGCAAATTACGCTGACAGCGATCTGATCATAATGGCCGCAGGCGGGCCGCTGATACTCGCCGGCGACGCGGATCGCGCGCCCGTGCGCCTGTGCATCCCGCAGGCCTACCTGCACGCATCCGCCGACGCCGCGGTAGGCGCGCTCGCGGCTCATCACGAGCGCGTGCGTTCGGGCCTCGGTCAACACGTCGAGGTCGCCGCCGTGCAATCGGTTGCGATGGCGACGCAGTCGTCGATCCTCGCGGCACCGCTCGGCTCGACGGAAATACGCCGAATGTCGGGAGGCGTAAAAGTCGGCCCGTTCGAGTTTCCGCTGGTTTGGCCCGCCAGCGACGGTTTTATCGCGATGACTTTTCTGTTCGGTTCGGCGCTCGGCGTTTTCACCGCCAGGCTGATGAACTTCATTTGCGAACAGGGAATGTGCGACGAGGCTATACGCGACAAAGACTGGATTGCTTACGGCGAACAGTTAGTAAGTGGCGCCGAACCTCCTTCGGAATTCGAGCGCGTCAAGGAAGTCGTGCGAAGATTCACGCGCAGCCACACCAAGGGCAAATTGCTCGAGCTCGCGCTGGAACACGGCTTTCTGATCACGCCCGTCACGACAATCGCCGAAGTGGTCGAAAGCCCGCAATTTACTTCGCGCAATTACTTCCAGCGTATCGCGCATCCCGAACTCGGCGAGTCGTTCAGCTATCCGGGACCGTTTGCGAAATTCAGCGCAACGCCGATTGAGTATCGGCATCGGCCGCCAACCGTCGGCGAGCACAATTCCGAAATCTACCGCGGCGAACTCGGCTTGAGCGAACGCGAGATCGCCGAACTCAACCGGGCGGGGATTATCTGATGCCGAACGACCTGCCGCTGAAGGACGTCAAGATTTGCGACTTTATGTGGGTGATGGCCGGCCCTGCGTCGACGCGGATTCTGGCCGACTATGGCGCGACCGTTGTCCGAATCGAATCGCCCACTCGCATCGACACCGCGCGCACGCTCCAGCCCTATCACGGCAACCAACTCGGTCCCGACAGCTCGGGCCTGTTCGCCAATTGCAACGCCGGCAAGTTCGGAATCTCGCTCGATCTGCGCAATCCCGCGTCACGCGCGGTGATACACGATCTCGTGCGATGGGCCGACGTCGTCACCGAGTCCTTCTCGCCCAAGGCGATGCGCGGATGGGGCTTCGATTACGAAGCGTTGCGCAAGATCAACCCCGGCCTCATCATGCTGAGCTCATGCCTGATGGGACAGACCGGACCGCTGGCAAAAATCGCCGGCTTCGGCAACATGGCGGCGGCGATCGCCGGATTTGCCAATCTTACCGGATGGCCCGACCGGCCTCCTGCCGGGGTTTTCGGCGCGTACACTGATTACGTCTCGCCGCGCTACACCGCGATGGCGATTCTTGCGGCGCTCGATCATCGGCGCCGCACGGGCGAGGGGCAGTATATCGACCAGTCGCAGGCCGAGTGCTCGATTCATTTTCTGGGACCCGCAATTCTCGATTACACGGTGAACGGCCGCGTCGACGAACGAATGGGGAATGCGGATCCCGTCTTCGCGCCTCACGGCGTTTATCCAGCGGCCGGCGATGACAACTGGATTGCGATCGTTTGCCGCGACGATGATGATTGGAGCCGCCTCTGCGCCGCGATGGAAAATCAGGATCTCGCTCGCGACGCGCGCTATGCGTCAGCGGCGGGACGCCGCGAGCATCGCGAGGCTATCGACGCGTCAATCAGCGCCTGGAGCCGCGTCCTCGAGCGCGGCGCGATCCAATCGCGTCTGCAGTCGCACGGCGTTCCCGCGCACCAGGTGCAGAACAGCGGCGACGCATTCGCCGATCCACAGTTCAAGCATCGCGAGCATTTCGTCGCGCTCGATCATCCCAGCCTCGGTAAATTCACTGTCGAGGGTCCGCGCGCGAAGCTCTCGCGCACGCCGGGCGTCGTCAACCGCGCCGCGCCGAGTCTCGGTCAGGACAACCAACACGTGCTTGAAAACATCCTCGGCTACGACGAAACGCGAATCAGCGAATTGGCGGCGTTAGGCGCACTTGGCTAGCCGCGTTAATCCGGCACCGGCCGCGCAACGTACCTGAAGTAGAAGCCAGGTGGCGATGCCGGCCGATAACAGGATTTCCGATGAAGCACTCGTGTCTGCCATGGCCGCCGGCGATCAGGACGCCTTGGCCACGCTGAATCAACGTTACGGCCGCGCGCTCAGCGCAGTCGCGGATAGAATTTTGCGCGACAAGGCCGACGCCGAAGAAGTCGCGGCGGACGTGTTGTGGCAGCTCTGGCGCGAGGCGTCGCGCTTCGATCGCAGTCGCGGCTCGGTCGGCGCGTGGATTATGATGACCGTTCGCAGCCGCGCGATCGATCGACTGCGCGCGCGCAAGGCTCGCGAACCGCGTGACGACAATGCCGCCGAACCCGCGGCCGCCAATGATCCATCAAACGAAATTCACAGCGCCGAGCGTCGCCGCAAAGTGGAAATCGCGCTCGCAACCCTGAACGACGGCGAACGCGAGCTGCTGAGGCTGGCGTACTTCTCGGATCTCTCGCAGTCGGAAATCGCCGAGCGCACCAGCATCCCGCTCGGCACCGTAAAAAGCAGGATGCGCAGTGGTTTGATCAGGTTGCGGGACGCACTTCAGGGGAGAGTCGAGTAGGCGCGATGGACCACGCGGAAATCAAAGACCTGCTCCCGCTCAAGGCGCTCTCCCGCCTCGAGGGCGAGGAAGCGCGCGCCGTCGACGAGCATCTGGCGACGGGATGCGACGAATGTCAGCGCGAGCTTGCGTCATTCAACGAGGCGCTCGCGGCGATGGCAATCGTGGAGAGCGGCAGCGACGGTGCTTCCGATCCGGTCTGGACGCACCTGCAAGCCCGCCTCGACGCCGTGCGCGATGAATCTCAAATTGCAGATCGTCCGCCGCGACGAATCGAGGATTGGTCGATGCGTCAATCCTCGCGTGGTCGCGGCTTTGCGATCCTCGGTTCAGCAGCAGCGGCGGCGCTGGTTGCGATCGCGGTTAGCTACGCCTTAGTCACTTCGCGGATTCGGAACATTACCGCCGGCACTTCGAACGATATCGCGGCGCTTACCACGCGCGTTATCGAGATGCAGCGCAATCTCGACACCACCGGCGACCAACTCGCGGCGCTTCAGGCCAAGGTCGCGCAGACCACTGACTTGACCCTCGCGAGCCTCGGGCCCGACGCGCGCGTCGTTCGCCTCGCCGGTCTTCCCGCGTCTCCTTCTGCGAATGGCACCGTCGCGCTCAGCAGTAGCCAGGGCAGCGCGATGCTCGCGGTGAGCGGTCTCCCGCCGACTCCCGACGACAAGCAGTACGAGGTCTGGTGGATCGGCAAAAAACAGGGACCGCTGCGAGCCGGCGTGTTCGATCCGTTGAATCAGGGTGCGACGATCGTTTCGCTCGACCCGCCACCGCCGGGAGAAGTCGTGCTCGCCAGCGCAATCACGCTCGAGCCGCGCGGCGGCGTCGACAAGCCGACCGGCGCAATGTATCTGAAGGGCGATTTCCCGCGCCGCTAGCGACAATTTCTCTCGCGAAATCCGATTCGGTATCGCGCCCGTATCTCGGGCATGGACGCGAACCAAACCGCCTTCGATCTCGATCGTTACCTGCGCATCTGCGGTGCAACCAAGCCCGAGTGTTTTGATTGGACGGCGCCGCAGCCGCGGCTTAGCGACGACGCGCTGTTCACGATCGCCTACATGATGGACATCGAGTCGCACACGATCGTCTATCTGCGCGACCTGCTCTCGACGCGCGTTGTCCGCGACAACGAGGTCACCGCGTTCCTGTCATGCTGGGCCTACGAGGAATTTTTTCACTCGCTCCTGCTCCGCCGATTTCTCGCGACACAGGGAGTTGCAATCGAAGATCGACGCTTCTCCGATTTGCGCAGCCGGACCAGCCTCGCCGATCGCGTGATCCGCCCCGGCATCGCAATCCTGTCGCGCGTCACGCGTCATTTTCCCGCCGTGCACATGACCTTCGGCGCCATCAACGAGATCTCGACGCTGACCGGCTACCAGGCGTTGATCGCCCGCACCGACTTCGCGCACGACCGCTCTGACAGCCAGCGTCCGCTGCTGACGACAATTCTGGAACGAATCATCAAGGACGAAAGGCGGCATTTTGCCTTCTACTTCAACCAGGCGCGGCGCCGCCTTGGCGCACCCGCCGCGCGGCGGCTCACGGCATTCCTCGTGCGAAATTTCTGGACCCCGGTCGGCGTCACCGTCCGTGGCGATCCGGCGATGCGCCGCGTGTGCTCCTACTTGTTTCCCGGCGACAGCGGCGTCGAGCGTCTCGCCGCCGTCGATAAATCGATCGCGCGCCTTCCCGGTCTCGAATGGTTTGATCTCGGCGCTCGTTACGCGCGTCGCGTCCAGGCCAGCGCGCCGCGAATCTGTCGCTTGCCCGCGTGTCCGAGTTTCTAGTAATTCGGATTGCATGTTCACCGGCATCGACCACGTCGCGATCGTCGTTAACGAACTCGAATCCGCGATTGAAAGTTATTCGCGCGCAGGCTTCACCGTCGTCCGCGGCGGGAAGCATCCGATCGGCACTCACAACGCGCTAATCGCATTCGCCGACGGCAGCTACTTCGAGCTGATCGCATTTGTGAAACCGAATACCGGTCATGCCTGGCAAAAGGCGCTCGAGAAGGGCAGCGGCATCGTCGACTTTTGCATGGCGACCGACAATCTTGCGGCGGACGTCGAGTCGATGCGCCGCGCCGGCGCAAAAATCGGCAACGCGTTTCCGCTGACTCGCGATCGCCCCGACGGCTATCACCTCAGTTGGGTGCTCGCGACTCCCGAGCCGCCCTTCAATCGCCAGCTTCCGTTTCTGATCAAGGACGACACCCCGCGCGACGAGCGTGTGCCTCGCGAACGCTCGCATCGCAACGGCGCGACCGGCATCCGCACGCTCGCGCTCGCCGTGGACGATCCCGGCGTGACCAGCCGCTACTATGCGCGCGCGCTCGGACGCCCCGGCGCGCCGGTCCATCGCGCCGACCTCGAAGCCGCGGGCGTTGCGTTTACAATCGGTCCCAACGAAGTGCAGTTGCTTGCATCGAAATCCGAAAACGGGCCGCTGGCAGGCTGGATTCGCGATCATGGTCAATCGCCATTCGAGGTTGAGCTCGCAAATGCAGGCGCCGGCGCGACGCTGCTCGATCCCGCATTGCTGCAAGGCGCGCACATAAGGTTCGCCTGAGCGCGATGGCTCCCTCGCGCGAAATTCCCCGCGTCGTCATTGCCGCAACTGCCAGCGGCGTCGGCAAGACGACTGCGACTGTCGCGTTGATCGGTGCGATGCGCGCGCGCGGGCTCAAGGTCGCTGCATTCAAGTGCGGTCCTGACTATCTCGATCCCACCTATCACGAACGCGCCGCCGGTGTTCCTTCGCACAACCTCGACGGCTGGATGATGGATCGCGACGCGGTAATCGCGACTTTCGCGCGCGCGTCTGCCGGCGCCGACATCGCGGTCATCGAAGGCATGATGGGTGTGTTCGATTCCGCGACACCGACTGGCGACGACGGCTCGACTGCGCAGCTTGCGAAATGGCTCGACGCGCCGGTTATCGTCGTCACCGACGCTTCGGGTGTCGCGCGCACGATTGCCGCCGTGGCCGCGGGTTTCGCGCGGTTCGATTCCGCCGTTCGCGTGGCCGGTCTGATCTGCAATCGCGTCGGCTCGCGCGGCCATCTCGATCTGTTGCGCGCCGCGCGGCCCGAGGTTCCTATCGTCGGTGGATTTCCCGCCAGTTCCGATCTCGCATTTCCCGAGCGCCATCTCGGCCTGCTGATGGCTGACGAGTCGGCAGTGCCGCAACGATTGATCGACGGATGGAGCAGGCTCGCAACCGATTGGCTCGATCTCGATGCGATCATTGAACTGGCGCGCTCGGCGCCGGCACTCGACGTTGGCCGCGCATTCGACGCGAGCAAAATCGATTCGAGTCCGCGCCAGCGCTGCCGTATCGGTGTCGCGTACGACGCGGCATTTCATTTCTATTATGAAGACAATTTGAATCGTCTCCGCGCGCTCGGAGCGGAGCTCGTCAACTTCTCCCCAATTCGCGATCGCGAGTTGCCCGATGTCGACGGACTTTACTTCGGCGGCGGATATCCCGAAGTATTCGCGCGCGAGCTGTCTGCCAACGGCGCGATGCTCGCGGCCATTCGCAGTTTCGCGGCGCGCGGCGAGGTGATTTACGCTGAGTGCGGCGGCCTGATGTACCTCGCGGATGCTATCCGCACGCTCGACGGCGCGCTCTGGCCGATGGCCGCGATTGTTCCCGGCATCGCCGTGATGTCCGATCGTTTGCGGGCGCTCGGCTACGTCGAGGTCGAGACGCGCGCGGACTCGATTCTCGGTCCTGCGCGGACGCGATTTCGCGGCCATCAGTTTCGCTACTCGACGCTCGAGGGCACCGATGGCGCGAATCGCATCGATCGCATCTACCACGTGACGCCGCGATGGGGCGGCGCGCCGTTCGCCGAAGGCTATCGCGTCGGCAACGTCGTCGCGTCGTACGTTCACGCGCATTGGGCGTCGAACCCCGCCGTCGCCGAGGCGCTGATCGGCGCCTGCGCGAGTTCGCGCGTCGCAAGACAACCGGCTGCGTAGCGTCTAGAATTGTCGCCATGAGCAGCGACCGCGCAGAATCAAATCGCGCCAAGGAATCGCCGAAAATTCCCGGCGATTTTCCTGCCGCACCTCTCACGCTCGAAGGTTACAGCATTCTCCATCAGATGTTCCGCGTCCGGCGCCGGCAATTGCGTACGCTCGATCTGGCGAAACGCGACGCCGCTCTCGCCGAGGCCTCGAAGCTGTTCAGCGAGATGGCCCAGCGCGAGGACGGCGAGTCCGCGCTCTTCTCCGCACTCGGCCACAAGGGCGATCTGATGATCGTTCATTTCCGCCGCAGCTTCGATGAACTCGGCCGCGCCGAGCTCGCCGTCGCCGGCCTCGAACTCAACGACTACCTCGAACCGACCACGTCGTACCTGTCGGTGATCGAAATCGGCCTCTACGAGGCGACCGTCGCCTTCTATCGCAAGCTCATCGAGCAGGGGATCGCGCCGAATTCGCCGCAATGGAAATCCGAAATCGAGTCCGAGCTTGCGCGCCAGCGCGAAAAGATCTCGCCGCGCCTGTTCCCGAAAATCCCGAAGCGGCCCTACCTGTGTTTCTATCCGATGGACAAGAAGCGCGACGGCGCCGACAACTGGTATCGTCTGCCGCTCGAGGATCGCCAGCGCCTCATGCATGACCACGGCCTGGTCGGGCGGCGCTTCGCCGGTGAAGTGACGCAGATTATTTCCGGCTCGATCGGATTCGACGATTGGGAATGGGGCGTCGATCTTTTCGCCGACGATCCGATAGTGTTCAAGAAACTCGTTTACGAGATGCGCTTCGATGAAGCCAGCGCGTCGTACGCGAAGTTCGGCCCGTTCTACGTCGGCATCCGACTCGAGGCCGCCGACCTCGGCAAATTCTTTTAGACTGATCGACTCGCGCCAGGAGACAACCATGATCACGCAAGGCGACGACTATCCGATTCACCAGACGCCTGAGCCGGTGCAGCAGGTCTTCACCAGCGACCGCAACTTCTACGACCGATTTTTCTTTAACGGCTACTTTCGCGAGGGCGAACCGTACTTCGCCGCCGCGATGGGAATTTATCCGAACGTCGGCATCATCGATTGCGCCTTCAGCGTCGTCGCCGGCGGCGTGCAACATTGCGTGCGCGCGTCGCGCGTACTCGGCGCCGAGCGGATGGACACGCGCGTCGGCCCAATCTCAATCGAGATCGTACGCCCGATGCGATCGATGCGCCTGCGCGTTGATCATGAGACGGTGAAAGCCGACCTGATGTTCGAGGCGCGCGCGGACGCGATCGAGGAGCCGCGCTTTTCGCGCCGCGCCGGCCCGCGGCTCATCATGGATCTGACGCGCTTCACTCAGCACGGCGGTTACAGCGGCAGCCTGACGGTAGCCGGCAAGACTTACGACGCAAAACCGTCGCGGGTGTGGGGTTCGCGCGATCGCTCGTGGGGCGTGCGCGGAATCGGCCCGCAGGATCCCGCGGGAGTGCCCTCGCCGACGCCCGTGATGGGCCAGTTCTACTGGCTGTGGTCGCCCACCAATTTCGAAGACGTCTGCACTCATTGCGACTGCAATGAAAACGCCGACGGTTCGCGCTGGCATCAGTTCGGCGCGATCACGCCTGCTGAACTCGGCGCGCCGCTCGAGCTCGCGACCGGCGTAGATTTCAACATCAACTATATTTCCGGGACGCGCCACGCGAAGAGCGCCGAAATAATTCTGCACAGCGCGCGTGCCGGCGAAAGCCGCATCGAGCTGAAGACGCTCTACAACTTTTACATGCAGGGAATCGGCTACTTTCATCCGAAGTGGGGCCACGGAATGTACGTCGGCTCCGACGCCTCGACCTATGAATCATTCAAGACCGCCGAGGTCAACGAGCGCGACCTGATCCATCAGCACATCCAGGCCGTGTGCCAGGCGAAAATGGGTTCGCGCGAAGGGATGGGAATTCTCGAGATGGCAATCCTCGGACCGCACGCACGCAGCGGCTTCAAGGAATTCCTCGACATGCATTCGTAGCCGCCACGAACCGCGGACGCGCTCAACGATTGAGTTTTCCGCGGATGCGCCCGAGGAATCCAGCCGGCTTTTTTTCCTTGATCGGCGCAGGCTCGCGCCCTTCCTTGAGCGCTGCGAAAATTTCCTCGACTTCGCCATCGACCGGGAATCTGCCACTGCTCGCTTTCGAGAAGACCAGCCGTCCGTCCACGATCACGTCGAACTGGCCCGATTTCCCGGCGGTGATTTCCGCTTTCTCGCCGAAGGTTGAAATGATTGATGCGGCCAGACTGGCCGCGCGCGGCTTATAGCCTCAAGCAGAGCAGTAGAGAATTTCGGTAGCCATAGTTACACCGTACCCGCCGGCTCGGCGCGGTACAAACTACTTGCCGTTGGGAATATCGACGAACACCGCCGCGGCGACCACCGACGACCACAGCCCGTCGCGATCGCCAATCGCCGATTGCGTCACGTTGCGCGTCGTCACGATCTTGTCCGACATGCGCCACAGATCCTTGCGCTCGTCGTAGCTGAGATTCGGATCGAAATCGACGCCGAGAATCGTCGCGAGCATCATCGCCGCCAGATCCTCCGCGTAGTCGCCCGCCTTCTGATCCGTCTCGCCGGTGCTGTGATGCTCCGAGAGGTATCCGTACTGCGCCGGATTGCTCGGCAGCGCGACGCCGACCGACGACGCGATCAGCCGATGCGGTTCGTTAGTCGCGTTGTCGCTCATCACGGCAAAAACGATCTGCCCCGGCGTCAGGTACTTCAAACCTTCCTGCTGGCTCAGCAGTTTGCAGTTGGCGGGGAAGATCGATTTGACGCGCACCAGGTTGAACTCGGCGATTCCGGCCGAACGCAATGCGAGCTCGAAAGATGTGAGCTTCTCGCGATGGCGCCCCACGCCCTTGGTCAGAAATGTCCCTTTCGGGATCGGCCCCATTTATCTTTTCTCCAATCGATCGCGCGCGTTCGCCGCTCTGTTTTATACGAATCTGACCGCCGTGCGCTACACGGTATTTACCGGCGAGTACTCGCCGAAGACCGCGCGCATCGCATCGGAAATTTCCCCAAGCGTGCACCATCCGCGCACCGCATCGACAATCGGCGGCATCAGGTTCTGCCCGTCGCGCGCCGCCGCCTCGACCCGCGCCAGCGCCTTCTTCGCCGTCTCCGCGTTGCGCTCCGCCCGTACCCGCGCGACGCTCGCCTTCTGCTTCTGCTCCAGTTCCGGCTTGACCCGCAGGATTTCGCCCGGCGGTTCGCCGCCGCCGGTGAACTGGTTGAGGCCTACGATAATTCGCTGCTTCGTTTCAATCTCGCGTTGGTAAATGAACGCGGCGTTCTGAATTTCGCGCTGCATGTACCCGCGTTCGATCGCCGCGACCGCGCCGCCAAAGTCGTCGATCTTCGACAAGTACTCGACCGCCTTTTTCTCGAGCTCGGTCGTCAGCCGTTCGACGTAGTACGAACCGCCGAGCGGATCGATCGTGTCCGCCACGTCCGACTCGTGCGCGATTAGCTGCTGCGTGCGCAGCGCGAGCAGCACCGAGGATTCAGTCGGCAGCGCCAGCGCCTCGTCTTTCGAGTTGGTATGCAGCGATTGCGCTCCGCCGAGCACCGCGGCCAGCGCCTGCATCGTTACTCGCACCACGTTGTTGTCCACCTGCTGCGCGGTGAGGGTCGAGCCCGCGGTCTGCGCATGAAACCGCATCATCATCGAGCGCTCATCTTTCGCACCGAAGCGCTCTTTCATTATTTTCGCCCACAGCCGCCGCGCCGCCCTGAACTTTGCAACTTCCTCGAAGAAATTATTGTGCACGTTGAAAAAGAACGACAGCCGGCTCGCAAACGCGTCGATCTGCAGGCCCGCCTTTAGCGCCGCATCGACGTAGGCGATGCCGTCCGCAATCGTGAACGCGAGTTCCTGCGCCGCAGTCGAGCCAGCCTCGCGGATGTGGTAGCCGGAAATCGAAATCGTATTCCAGTTCGGAACTTCCTTCGTCGCGTAGCTGAAAATGTCGGTGATAATCCGCATCGAGCCGCGCGGCGGATAGATGTAGGTGCCGCGCGCCACGTATTCCTTGAGCACGTCATTCTGGATCGTGCCGTTGACCTTGTCCCAGCCGATTCCGCGGCGCTCTGCGGTCACCAGGTACAGCGCCAGCAGGATTGACGCAGTCGCGTTGATCGTCATCGAGGTCGAAATTTTGTCGAGCGGCAGCTCGGCGAGCAGCACTTCCATGTCCGCGAGCGAGCAAATCGGCACGCCGACGCGTCCGACCTCGCCCTCGGCCAGCGGATGATCCGAGTCGCGACCCATCTGCGTGGGCAAGTCGAACGCGACCGACAATCCCGTCTGCCCCTGCTCGAACAGGTAGCGATAGCGCCGATTCGATTCCTCCGCGCTGCCGAAGCCCGCGTACTGGCGCATCGTCCACAGCCGTCCGCGATACATCGTCGGCTGCACACCGCGCGTGAACGGATACTCGCCGGGAAAACCGAGGTCGTTGACGAAATCAAAGTCGCTCAGGTCTTCAGGATCGTACGCCCGCTTGATTTCGATTCCGGAGCTGGTCTCGAACTTCGCCTTGCGCTCGGGCCCGCGCTTCAGCGAGGGATTGAGTTTGCGCTCCTCCCAGTTCTTGCGGGCATCTGCGATTTTGCGATCGTCTTCAGGCATCGTAAATTGCCTCCGGTCGAGTCCGGCGTGGTCTCCTATTCGATAACAATCATCAGCTGGCCCTTCTCGACCGCCTGTCCCGCCACCACCTTCACGTCCACCACCTTGCCGGCCTTGGGCGATTTGACTTCATTCTCCATCTTCATCGCTTCGACGACTACGATTCCCTGGTTGTCCTTCACCTCGTCGCCGACCGCGACCAGCACGTTGACGACGCGGCCGGGCATCGCCGATTTTATCTCAACCCGCCCGCTGACTTCGCGCCGCTTGCCGGATGCGCGCGCCGTTCGCCGGGCCGCATCGGCGACGGTCAGCCGGGTCGAACCGCTCCGCGATGCGACCACGGTTTCGTCGCCGTCGCGCGCCACGTCGAAATCGAACGAGCGATTGTCGACGATTACCGAAAAGGACACCGGCCCGACTTTGCGCAAATCGGCCTGGAAACTGTTCTCGCCGAAACGAATCGAAAACGAGTCGGCGGCGAGCTCTTCAATCTCGATTTCATGGTCCTGGCCGTCAAGCGTCGCGAGGTAGCGCATCGGTTATTGTCCGGCTATCGCCGCAGCGCGTCGAGCCGGCCGATCATCCGCCATGCGGACGCGCTCGGCGCGCTCACCGGCTGTGCGCCGGCGCCGTTGCTGTGATTGGCGTTCTTCTGCGCGGCGATCGCGGCGAGAAAAATCGCCGCCAGCTCCGCGCCGCGCGGCGCCGCGCCATTTTCATTCGGATGGTATTCCTGGTTGATAAAGTTGGTGTCGAAATCGCCTTTCAAAAACTTGGGATGCGTCATGATCCAGCGATGGAAGTCGAGGTTGGTGCGCAGCTCGCCCGATATCACGAATTCGCCGAGCGCGCGCCGCATTCGGTCGATAGCCTCTCCGCGATTCGCGCCCCACACCGCCAGCTTCGAGATCATCGGGTCGTAAAACACCGGCACCTCGGCGCCCGCATAGACGCC
>JBEKLS010000019.1:0-39375 GCA_050010075.1 Binatus sp. (SeqCode)
TGATTCCCGGCCTGGCGGTTCCGATTTCGCTGATCGGAACCTTCGGCGTGATGTATCTGTGCGGCTTCAGCATCGACAATCTGTCGTTGATGGCGCTGACCATTTCGACCGGCTTCGTAGTCGATGACGCGATCGTAGTGGTGGAAAACATCTCACGTTATCTCGAACAGGGGATGTCGCCGTACAAGGCCGCGGTCAAGGGCACCCAGGAGATCGGGTTCACCGTGGTCTCGATCAGCCTGTCGTTAGTCGCGGTGTTCATTCCGATTCTCCTGATGGGCGGTTTAGTGGGCCGCCTGTTCCGCGAGTTTGCGATCACGCTGTCGACGGCGGTTGTGGTCTCGATGGTTATCTCGCTCACCACGACGCCGATGATGTGCGCGAAACTGCTGCGTCATCAGGAGGCTAGCGAGCATGGCGGGATGTACAACTCCAGCGAGCGAATTTTCGACTGGGTGCTCAATCGTTACGAAATCAGCCTCAAATGGGTGTTGAAACATTCACAACTGACGCTAGGAGTCTCATTCGTCATCCTCGCGCTCAGCATCTACATGTTCTACATCATTCCGAAAGGATTTTTCCCCGAACAGGATAACGGCCGCCTGATAGGTGCCGTAGTAGCCGATCAGGATACCTCCTTCCAGGCGATGAACCGGCGGCTCAAGCGCCTGGTCAAGACCGTGCTCGACGATGCGAATGTGGACAACGTGCTGGCTTTCACGGGAACCAATGGCGCCACCAACACTGCAACCATGTATGTCGATCTAAAGCCACGTGGTCAGCGCAAGCTAAGTGCGCAACAGGTAATCGCAGAGATTCGCAAGCAGGCCACGAAGCAGCCTGGTCTTAGCCTCTACCTGCAGGCGCAACAGGACCTGACTATCGGCGGCAGATCGGCGAACGCCGAGTTTCAGTACACGCTGATGAGCAACGACCTCGATTTGTTGATGAACACGGCGCCGAAGTTGCTCGCGAAATTACGGTCCTTACCACAACTGACCGATGTCAGTAGCGATCAGCAGTACAAAGGCCTGGCGGCCAATGTGACATTGGATCGTGACACAGCGTCACGACTCGGGCTTTCGGCGCAAGGAATCGATAACACCTTGTACGATGCGTTCGGGCAGCGCGAAGTCTCCACGATGTACACTCAATTGAATCAGTACTACGTCGTAATGGAGGTGGCGCCACAGTTCTGGCAGAACCCTGACACCCTCAAGCTGATTCATCTGTCGTCCAACGTCGCACAACCGGTTGTTTCCAGCGCTTCGAGTTCATCGGGATCAAGCAGCGCGACTACGACCGCAGCAGCAAGCACCGCGGCTGGTATGAGTACATATGTTCCGACTGCCGGGGTAATGTCTGCCGGGATTCAGAGTACGACGGACTCGAGCACCGCAGCTTCACCAAGCTCGACCACTGGCATGGTAGGAGGGGTCGGTTCCACATCGGGATCCAGTACCGCCAATCTTGTGACTTCGGGATCCACAATTTCAGCGCTACCTGGTGTCGGCAGCACGAGTTCCGACACCGATACGGATGACTCGAGTACGAGCGATCCAACGACGGCCAGCCCAGGCGCGAGCCCGAGCGGCACAACTGCGGCAAGTAACGGACAAAGCATAATTCTGGGTAATTCGAGCGCCCCGACTAACGGCGTCACCATCCTCGGTACGAGGTCCGCCGGCTCGTCCGCACCGGGCGCGATCATTTCGAGTAGCACCAGTGCGGCCGGTGACTCGATGGTGCCGTTAGCTACGTTCAGTCAGTCCGCTATTTCGACCACGCCGTTGACGGTGAACCATCAGGGACAGTTCCCCGCGGTTACGATCTCGTTCAACCTGGCGCCCGGCGTCTCCCTTGGCGACGCGGTTGAACTGATCACTCAGGCGGAGCAAGACATCCATCTGCCCGCGGGCATTTGGACCACCTTTGCCGGAACCGCGCAGGCGTTTCAGGCCTCACTGAGTAACGAGCCGATGCTAATCCTGGCCGCGTTACTCAGCGTGTACATCGTGTTGGGAATCTTGTACGAGAGTTACGTACACCCGATTACAATCCTATCGACGCTGCCCTCGGCCGGAGTAGGAGCACTACTGGCCTTATGGCTCTGCGGAATCGATCTCAGCGTGATCGCGATAATCGGCATTATTCTGCTGATAGGAATTGTTAAGAAGAACGCAATATTGATGATCGATTTCGCCCTCGAAGCAGAGCGCAACCAGGGCAAGTCGTCCGAGGATGCTATTTATCAGGCCTGCATACTTCGCTTTCGGCCGATCATGATGACCACGATGGCAGCGCTGCTGGGAGGCCTGCCGTTGGCTCTCGGTAGCGGTTATGGATCCGAATTACGCCGCCCTCTTGGCGTCGCGATTGTGGGCGGGCTGATAGTCAGCCAGATGCTGACGCTGTTCACGACACCAGTCATCTATTTGTATCTGGATCGTCTGCGCCTATGGGGACTGCGCCTTTTCAAGCGTCCCGCCAGCCATCGAGCCGCGAAGGAATCAGCCGAAGTGGGTGGCGGAGAGGGAGGGATTCGAACCCCCGGAGCCGTTAGGCTCACCTGATTTCGAGTCAGGCCGGTTAAACCAAACTCCCGAACCTCTCCGCGACAGACGAGCATCGATGTTTGCTCCTGCGCAGTCAAGCCAGCGTTGTTGGCCCTTCTATGTCATTCGCATTCGATCACTTCGCCGACGATAGGAATTTGAACGGGATGTCGGTCTTGAACCGTCCTGCAACATCTCCGGCCAGATCAGGATTGCCGCTCAAATCCAGCTTGAGGGTGGAAGCGCCGCCGCCTAATTTGAGCTCGTCCAACGAGACCCAGAACACGTCCGGACTGGTCGTGGACTCAAAGAAATAGAGCCGGTCTTTCTGGTCGGAAACGGTTCGCCAGAGAGTCGCGGCCACGTTGGGAGAGCCCGCGCGCGAGATGCCCATCGGCACGGACGCATTGCGCACGATGCTGAACATCGCCGCCACTGCTTCGCGCCGGTCCGCCGTCTTCGGCGCCTGTCCCAGGTAGTAGGAAGCGCGCACGAAGCGGTCGGCGGGTCGGGCCGTTCCCGGCAGCATCGCGCTGCCGCCGATATCCTTCCAATATGCGTCCAGCGCGAGCTGCTGATCGTAACTCGGTTCATTGGTCATCACCTGGAACTGGCGGCCATGATGAATCACGAGCTTGCCGTTGAGATATTCGAATATCGCGGAGTCGCCCGAGGCGTCGGATATCGACAGATGCATCGTCGGCTCGTAACCACCGGGCATCGGCGGACTGACGATCTGAAACGGTTCGGCCTTCAGCGCGTCCACCGCTTCGCTGACAGTGGCAAAGTTGTCGAGAACGTATTGAGCCCAGCCGGCTACGGAAAGCCCGGGCCGCGCGGGATCGCGCGGGCCGTACTGCGCCGTCCCGAGGTACAACAAGTTGGCGACGAGCCCCTTCTCATTCATACCGTCGGCCGTCGCGGCGTCATAAGCGGCGGAGATCACGCTGCCGTACTTCGAGGTCCAGCTGATCGAGTTCGCGCCTGCCGCTCCGTCGCGTGTAATGCCGGCCGGGAAAGCCCAAAGATTGGTGTAGAGCGGCTGGAACCAGTCCATGGTTCTGCCGGTTATCACCGTATTCTCTGGCCCGGTGTACGTGACGCGCGTACACGGAGCCGCCGCGCTGGGCATCAGCCCAACCATCATGGCCAAGGCCGCGCACAACAGGCGTTGCGTCGAAAGATGCTGAAGCGCTAATCGTTGTCCGATTTGACGGAAGAGTTGAATCACAGACGTGTGCCCCCGAACCACCCTATCGAGAGATTGGCGGGGATAGAACGTTCAGTGCTTCTTCTCTCGCAGGGAAAGGTTTTGTCGTTTTTAACCTGGATGAATTTTTCGCGAGCAGCTCGATGATTCGATGTTCCCTGCTCGCCTTCTCCATCGCTCGATTCCGGTCTGCAAAGAACCTCCTGTGCAGCCGGTAACCTTCAACTCGCGTGGATTCCAGCCAGCCTCAACGACCTTTCAAACGATTTTCCGATCACACCGGAATTTGCTAGCGTGGCGTTTGGACTTTCCGAGCGAGCCGAGGAGCCCTTATGTCATCGAATTCGATCGCCGACCGTATTCCCACTTCATTCGACACCACCTTCCAGCGTTACTACGCGGTCGAGGCTCCCGATCTGCGCCGCCTGTACGAGAACGCCAAGCGCGATCAGTGGAACGCATCCACCGATGTGGACTGGACTATCGATGTTGATTTCGAGCGCGGCATCTTTGCCGACGAACTGATCGACGGCCACGGCACTCCAACGCTCGACCGCCTCGACCCGCGCGAGTTCCAGCGACTCAACGTCGAATTTTCATGCTGGCGGCTGTCGCAACTGCTCCACGGCGAAGAAGGCGCGATGCTCGCCTGCAGCCAGCTGGTCGATATGGTGCCGGGCAACGACGCGAAGTTCTTCCAGGCGACGCAGGTCGTCGATGAAGCGCGTCACGCCGAAGTGCTCAGCCGTTACCTGCTCGAGAAATGCGACGGCAAAATCTATCCGATGACCGGCAACATCAAGACGCTTTTCGACCACATCCTCGGCAATGGCAAATGGTTCGTCAAAACCGTCGGGCTGCAACTGCTGGCCGAGACGTTCGCGGTGTCGCTATTCCGGATGGTGATGGAAACCGCGAAGGATCCGCTGCTGCGGCAAATCTGCAAGCGCATCCTCGCCGATGAATCGCGGCACATGGGATTTTCGATCCTCAGCCTGCCCGACGAGATTCGCGGCCTCAACGCCGGCGACCTGCATGAACTCGAAGACTTCACCCGCGAAGCGCTGGCACTCGTGCTGACCGGGCAGTTCCCGCGCGAAGCGTACGAGACGGTAGGGATGAACGCCGCCGACATCGAAGCGGTCCGTCATGCGCGCAAGGAAATGGCGGTCGGCAGCGAGTACGCGCTGTTCCGCAAACTGTTCCGCCGCGAGATGCATCAGACGGTCGTCGGCAATATGCAGAAGGTCGGACTGCTGAACGAGCGCACCTCGGCCTTCATGCGCGAGATGGGCATCAACACCAGCTTGGCGGCCGCAGCCTAAGATGGCCACCGCACCGGGCGGAAGTCGCGGCGAGAGGGCAGGCCACGATTGGCGCGCGCAACTCGGCGCGCGCCTTGTCGCAGCCGACGAGGCAGTCTCGCACATCAAGTCGGGCGATCGCGTTTGCCTGTCGATCGCGCAGCAGACGCCGTTCGAGCTTTGCCCCGCGCTCGCAGGGCGCTTGATGGAAATCGAGAACGTCGTCGTCAATCACGGCGCCGCCGTGATGAACTGGGATTTGCCCGGGCTGGGCGAGCGCTTCCGCCTCGAGTCGATGTACCTGTCGCCGTACGACCGCGCGATCTACCATCGCGGCGACGCCGAGTTCACGCCGATCGTGTACTACCGCTCCGGCCATCTGCCGCCCGCGCTCGATAATTTCAACGTGTACCTGATGACCGTGTCGCCGCCCGACGAGCACGGCTACTGTAATTTCGGCGAAGCGCAGATCATGTCGAAGCTGCTCGCGCGCAACGCCAACCTGGTGATCGCCGAAATCGACAAGAATTCGATTCGCGTCGGCGGCGACAACTCGATTCACATTTCGGAGATAGACTACTTCGTCGAGCGCACGATCGAGCTGCCGGTCATCAATCTGCCCGAGCCCGCCGAAGAGGAAGCGCGAAATATCGCGACGGTCTGCGGGACGGTGGCGAAGGAGCTGATACCTGATCGCGCGACGGTGCAAATCGGCGTCGGCTCGATGTCCGGGATGCTGTGCAAACATCTCATCAATCATCACGAGCTCGGCATGCAGACCGAGATCATCCCGCTCCACACCGCGCCGCTGGTTGAAGCGGGCGTGCTGACCGGCAAGCACAAGAAACTGTTTCCGGGATTAGTGGTCGGCGCCGGTTTTGCGCCGCTGACACCGCGCGAACAGCTGGACTACATCGATGGCAATCCGGCGTTCGCGCTGTACGACTTCAACACCACCGACGACATCCGATTCGTCGCGCAGGAAGAGGGACTCATCTCGGTCAACAACGCGATGGCGGTGGATTTGACCGGGCAGACCAACGGCGAGTCGATCGGACCGCTGATGTACACCGGCACAGGCGGGCAGACGGCGTTCGTGGTCGCCGCGTGCCTCGCGGGCGGCAAGACGGTGATCGTCGTGCCGTCGACCTCGATGGTCCAGGGCAAGCGCATCTCACGCATCGTGCCGGTGCTCGACCCCGGCGCCGTGGTCACGTCGCCGCGCGGCTTCGTGCATCACGTAGTAACCGAGTACGGCATCGCAACGCTCAAGGGCAAATCGATCCGCGAACGAATCGACGAGCTGGTATCGATCGCGCATCCGGACTTCAGGTCCGACTTACGCACAGAAGCCCGACGCCTGTACAAAGTCTGACCGCAGAGATGAGGTGCCGACCGGGCTCCGATGGTGGATATCAATCCGACCAGGATTCCGGGCCGATGGAGCAAGGGATTCTCGCTCGATTTGCATACGACCAGCAGTGAGCTGATCGGGCATGACGAATACGGGCATCCGCGGTTTGAGAGCAAGCGCTCCGAGCTCGGCGAGCTGCTTTACAAACTCAAGTTTCGGAGAAATAAACGCGTTATTCCTGAGATTGCAGAGGTGGTGGTAAGTTTCGTCGAAGCTTACCTGCCAAAGGTGGATTTGATCATCCCGGCACCCCCATCGACTCCACGTTCCGAACAGCCGGTCATTTTGCTGGCTCGAGCGATTGGCGAACGAATCAACGTTCAAGTGTCCGAGGATTGCGTCTGGAAGACTCGCGAAACGCCGCAGCTGAAAAATGTCTTCGACTTCGATGAGCGTCTCCGGCTGCTCGACGGTGCGTTCGAGGTCGATCGTCCTACCGTCGAGGACAAGACTGTATTGCTGTTCGACGATCTCTTCAGGTCAGGAGCCACATTGAACGCAATCACCAGCGTCTTGTACGATCAAGGCGGTGCGAGCGATATATTGGCGCTTACGTTAACGCGAACTCGCAACCTGCGATGATGAAAATATTTGTAGGCGGTTCCCGGAGAATCTCGAAGCTCGATCCAGGGGTGCGTCGACGGCTCGATGCGATTCTCGCGAAGAATTTGCCTATCGTGATTGGCGACGCGAATGGCGCCGACAAAGCTGTCCAGCAATATCTGGTAGCGAAGGACTATCAACACGTTGAAGTTTTCTGTTCCGGCACTCGTTGTCGCAACAATACTGGGAATTGGCTGACCCGGCAGATCTCCGTAAATTCGAGCAGGCGCGACTTCGATTTCTATGCGGCGAAGGACATCCAGATGGCTAAGGAGTCTTCGTCAGGCCTGATGATCTGGGACGGGAAAAGTGCCGGAACACTGATGAACGTGTTGCGATTGATCAAGCAGAACAAGACGGTCGTGATTTTCGAAGCCCCGACGGGCCGGTTCCATGAACTGAAAAGCGAATCGGAATGGAACGACCTTCTTTCGGGATGCCGTGGCGAAGTCAGACTCCGAATCGAACAGCTCTCAGCTTCCGATCGCGAAGCGCGGACACCCATTCAATCTTCTCTTCTCTGAAGCCTACTCGCGGCGGAACGATAGCATTCCTACGAAGCCTGGGGGGCGCCAGCCGCCGTTCGCGCATTTGTTGCACACGACGTATTGCTTGTGATGGCCGTCTTCGACGCCTGTCAACGCTACCGCGACTTCCGTCGACACCGGTTTGCCGCAGGCGACGCAGGTCACGCTCAGCGCCTTGTTCAGCTTGGCTTTTTCACTCGGCATCTTGGCGGCACCGTTTTCCTGGGGATGTCATTTGCATTCAAGGACCGATGGTGAACTAGGCCGGGAACACGAGTCGCGCGTTCTCGCCGAGCAGTTTGCACTGTCGCGCTTCGCTTAGGTTCGAGATTGAATTTCTAATCAGGTGAGGCGCTTCGAGGGTGGAATCGACGTGCGGGAAATCCGAACCCCATAGCACGCGATCCTCGCCCATCAGATCCATCACCGCGCCAATCGTCCGCTCCTCGGGCTCCGCGACCACCCATAGATTGCGCCGGAAGTAATCCGACGGCTTCAGCTTGGTCGGATAAGTCCAGCCGAGCAGCTCGTACTTCTGATCCATGCGGTCCATGATGTACGGCGCCCAGCCGCATCCCGCCTCGACGCACAAAACCTTGAGACGGGGAAAGCGATCGAACAAACCGTCGGCCACCATCGTCATCGCGGCCGGCACCACCTGCCCGAATCCGCCGAGCGCAAATCCGAATACCGCTCGAAACTCGCCGGGCTGGTAGAACTGCCCGATGATTCCCGGCGGGCGGTTGAAGCGCACGATGACGTGCAGGCAGGCGGGGATGCCCGCTTCCTCGCACTCGCGCCAGATCGGATCGAAGTCAGGATGCGAGAAGCGCCGTCCGCCGACGTTCTCCGGCGCCAGGAAGATTCCCTTGAAGCCCAGCTTGATGCATCGCTTGAGCTCCACCAGCGCCGCATCGA
Source organism: Binatus sp. (SeqCode) (assembly GCA_050010075.1). GTDB lineage: Bacteria > Desulfobacterota > Binatia > Binatales > Binataceae > Binatus. The sequence goes on from JBEKLS010000019.1 coordinate 8,532, forward strand.
CGTCCTGCAAAGCGATATGCGCGATCGGAATTACGCGGCTGCGCGCCGAGCTGGCGAAATCGTTGATCCAGTTGTTGTAAGCGCGCGTGTACGCCGTCGCGAGCTCATGGTCCTCGACGTCCCAAAGAATTCCGACCGTCGGGAACAGCACGCCGGCGTTGACGCCCCATTGGTCGAGCAGCTTGACGCGATCCGCGGGGAGGTAACTCGCGGGCGGGCATCCGTCGAGGTAGCCCAGCCGGCCCGGGACGAAGAGATCCTGACGCGGCTGATTGGCGCCGCCGAGTCCCGCCAGAACCCCCTTCATCAGCGGCTGATTGTCGACCATCAGGACCTCGAGCCCGTCACCGGGATCCTTGACGATCCGGATGGCGCGATCGCGAAACTTCGGCTCGAGATATTTCTCCCAGAGGTCCGGCGGCTCCATCACATGCGAGTCGCAGTCTATGACGATCGATTCCGCAGCAGTCATCGCTCAGAATCTAACACGCGGGCAGGCACCGAACCTACTGAACCGCTGCGCGAGTTCGATCAGCGGCGCAGAGCGTCGATGACTTTGGTGCCGGCCGCCGCGTCGAGATCCGTTCTCGTCGTCTCGGTGATACGCGCGGCGGTCATGTAGAAACCGATCGTCATAATCAGCTCGACGATCTCGCGCGCCGACAGAAATTTCATCAGCGCCTTGACCGTATCCTCGCCGGCCCTGACGCGATTGACGACTTCTTCGCTGAAGCGCAACGTCGCGCGCTCGATCTCGTTGAAGCATGGCGCATCGATCGTATTGCGCTCGAGCGCGTCGACCTGGGCTTGCGTCGCGCCGACGGAAATTGCGATCGGCACATGCTGAATCCACTCGTACTCGCCGCCTTCGATCTTCGCGACCAGCAGTATCACCAGCTCGCGCAACTTCGCGTCGAGCTTCTGGCGGCTGAGGATCGTGCCCCCCAGGCGGGTGAAGGGAATGAAGCAGGTCTCGGCGTTCGCCATCATCTTGAAGATGTTGAGCTGCACAGGCGCCTGCGCAATTGCGGTGCGCACCTCTTCGGGCAGACTCGCAATATCCGGATACGGGACCAGGCTCATGACAACCTCCTGCGAGAGCTTCGATGCTACCGACGGCGGCGCGATTGATCGCGCGGCGCCGCTGTTTGGTGTAAAGGAATTTCACGGGACTGTAAATCGGATCGGCATCCGCAGAAGAGGTCTGAAAATATGGCGCTCAACGTTTATGCGTTCACGTGCGGATGGCTGACGCTGCCGGCCGCGCTGCTGCTCGCGGGCGAAAAAGGCCGCTTGACGGTACCGGTGCCTGCGTACCTGATAGAGCATCCCAAGGGGCGCGCGATTTTCGACAGCGGCCTTCACGTCGATACGCAGACCGATCCGAATCGGCGGCTGGGACGGCTCGCGCCGATTCACACGGTGGGATTCAAACCCGGCGAGCAGATCTCGACGCGCCTCGAATCGATCGGTGTGGATCCGTCGAAAATTGATTTCATCATCAACTCGCATCTCCATTTCGATCATTGCGGCGGCAACGAGCAGCTGCCCAACGCGACCTTGCTGATTCAGCGCCGTGAATGGGAAGCCGGTCACAACGCCGAGCTGATCGAAAGCGTCTATTACGATCCGCACGACTACGACCACGGGCACAAGGTGAAGACGATCGACGGCGAGCACGACGTCTTCGGCGACGGCTCGGTCGTTTGCATCCCCACGCACGGGCACACGCCTGGTCATCAGTCGCTGCGCGTCCGAATCGGCGGCGACGAAGTGGTGATGACCGGTGACGCGTGCTACCTGCGCCGCACGCTCGACAACTTTCACCTGCCGACCGCGATGTACGATCGCGAGCAGATGCTCGAGTCGATACGGCGGCTTCGCGCGCTGCGCGACGCGGGCGCGATGATCATCACGGGGCACGATCCCGACCTGTGGAAGACAATTCCGCAAGCGCCTGACCGCCTCACCGCCGTGCGCGCCACCGCCTAACGCCTTGGAATCTCTGGATTTCCGCTCGAACGCGCGCTCCGGTTGAATTTCGGCACTTTCCCCTCGTCTATTGGTCAGGGCGCATGCCTGAATGTAGCGAAATTGGCCTGATGCTCGGTGCAGCCGGCGACGGCGAGCTGGAGCCGAACAGTATGCGGGAGATCTCCAGTCATCTCACGCAATGCGCCACCTGCAAGAGCGAACTCTCCGACTACGCGACGATCGGCCGCGAACTCAAGGCCATTGCAGTCGCGCCTTCGCTCGAAGGATTTACAAAATCGGTACTGGACCTCATCGCGACACTGGTCGCCGTCGCGATTTTAATATTGGCGCTGCGCGTTGGCGCCGACCGCCCGAATATTGTGAACGTCGCGCACGCAGTGCCTGAGACCGTCGCCAGCAAGCCGGCCGCCCCCGCGCCTATCAAGATGTTCGATGTGCGAGTTGACTCGGCCATAGTCGCCGATGAGGGCATCGGCCCGTTCATTCAAACGAACGCTCGAACCGAGTCGGGCAAGATGCTGGTGTTCAGCTTGCCCGGCGGCAAAACGCTCCATGTGCAGCCGCGCGCGATCGACGGCGACATGATCAGGATGGAGGTCGTGCTGTTCGACGGCGATCAGCCGACGATGACAGCCGAACTGAAGCTCGGGGACGGGGACACTTTTGCGGTGGGCGGAGAAAATTACGGCGACGGCACACTTTTGATTCGGATTAGCCCGACCACTGCGTCCAGCGCATCTCACGGACCGCCGTTGTCCTAGGATCTAAGTCGACAGCAAGCTCTTCCCGGTCAAACGAGTGGCGGGCTCAGCCCCGAGCAAATCTGCGATGGTGGGAGCGACGTCGGAAGACGAACGAACGCCGCGCTCTCCGGGCTCGAGGTCTGGCGCCGCGAGGTACGCTATCCCGTGGCGCGTGTGCCCGCCCGTCCTTCGAAGAGGCACCGGACCGATGAGCCCAAGACGCGGGTGCTCAAGGGCAGCGGACACGTCGCGCCAGACAACGAGCAGATCCGACTCCGAACTCCCAAGGCTCATCGGGTTGGCGGTCGACGCCCGCTCAATCGTCGCGGCGGCAGGCTCGCCGGTGCGGGGGTCGCGGCATTCAGCGAGCATGGTCTCAAGCGTCCGGCAGGTCTGCTCGTACTGCGACGGCTCCACGATGCCATCGCGCTCGCGGCCGCGCAGATTGATCCGGATGCGCCCGTCGAGGAACGAGGGAAGAGCGAAGGCCGGCATTCGCGGCCAGTGGTGCCGGTATCGATAACCCGGCATATAGTCGAGACCTTGTGTGAGCCTCTTCGGCGGTGCGTTGCGCGAGTGCCAGTCGGCGGCCGCGGAGCGAACCCTTCTTAACAAACCCTTGATGGGTTCCGGCAAGCGACCGGCGGCTGCGCGTATATTGGCCGCCGCAGTCTCGGGTTTGACGGGGGGTTCGGGAACCCACAACTCTTTCACCGCGTCCCATTTGTCCTGATCGCTCAGGATGGGCAGGCGGTTCGGGCTGGCCGTCCACGCGGGAGGGAGCGTGAGCAGCGAGCGACCGAAGGCGTGGCGATAGAGCAACTCAGGGAGAAGAACCATCGACTGGACGTCGGAGCTGTTCGGTCCTATTCCACCCATGTTGAAGGCGAGGACGGTAGCATCGCCGGCGGCGCTCACGAGCTGCCCGACCATGCGGTCCAGGGCGCGGTGGATATCCAACAATGCAGCAGCGGCCGCCGCGCTCGAAGGATGGCAGTGGAGGGGATGTCCAGCGTCTACGCCGTGCCACAATCCCTCGACACCACCGTGGAGCTCGCCCGCGACGGCGAAGAAGAAATCCCATTGCAGGAATCGCTCAGCGGCGAGCCATCGAGCTGCGCGGCCGCGAACATCCAAGGCCTGGCTGAGAGCTTCTCCCATCTGCAGAGAACGCGCCGGCGAGGGCCACGGTAGTTCATAGGCCCACTCGTCGGCGGGATAGTCGCCGAACCGTTGCAGGAACTCGGGCAGCAGCGTTGCGGGCCGGGCAGCCTTGTGGATCCCGGAACCGTGCGAGCCCCACGCTACGATGCCTTGTGTGTTTGGGGCGTTGTGGAGATCCACGAAGGGCGTGTCGAATACGACGACCCGAAGGTCGGTTTTAGCCCACCACGGCGAGAACTGGGCGCCATCCTGCCACGCCGCATAGGAAGCCGGATCGAACTCGACGGGACCAAAGCGGCCGGCATCTTCGGGTGAGAGGCCCGAAGCCACGTGCTCCCACGGGAGACCGGCGCGCCGGGCGGATCCCTCGTCGAGGAGAAAACGCGCGGCGCGCTTTCTCAAGTCCGCCAGGGCAGGCATCTGGCCCTCGGCCATATACCGTTCGGCAAGAGTGGCTTCAAAGCCATCGAGGCCGATAGCCAGTACCTTGCGACGCGCCATCTTGGAACCTCTATTCCAGCTCGCCGGATTGCTTGCAGAGCTGCGCCATCTCCCTAATCAGACGCGGTTCTCGCGATAGCGCGGCGGGCGTTTCGCGATCTTTGACATTGTAACTTCATCGGAGCAAATCACTTTCCGCCGGCAATCGTACCGACGAGTGCGATGCCGAACGCCATTGTGCCGATAAGCAGCATCAACGCGATGATCTGCGCGATCGAGTGCGCGGTGGTCTGCTGACTTTCCGAAATCGGCTGCTCGACGTGGGCGGAATGGGCGCCCGAATGGTAGCCGCTGTGCGACGTATAGTAGATGCCGGTGCCGGGGATGCCGACCGTTTTGCGAATTCCGTTGCCGCCAACCGTAACGTGCGCGCCGCGCATCCCGACGGTCAGGCTCGGCCCCGATTTCGAAACGTTGACCGACAGCCCCGGAAAGATCGAAACGCGCCGGTAGAATCTGAAATTGCCCATCGCCCTGCCCTTCCCTTATTCCCCGCCGCGACGTGCGCGAAAAAATTCGCGCAGCAACTCCGCGCACTCGGATTCCATCACCCCGCCGACGACTTCGAAGCGATGGTTCAGCCTCCCGTCGCGGCCGATATCGTACACCGAGCCGAGCGCACCGGCCTTGTCGTCGCGCGCGCCGTAAACGACACGCGCAATTCGCGCATTGAGCATCGCGCCGACGCACATCACGCACGGCTCGAGCGTCACGTAGATCGATACCGCGGTCAGACGGTACATCCTCAGCGTCGAGGCGGCCGCGCGCAGTGCCAGGATCTCCGCATGCGCCGTCGGATCGCCGAGCCCGATGGGCCGGTTATGTCCCGCGCCGACGATCTGCCCGTCGGCTATCGCGACCGCGCCGACCGGGACTTCACCTTCCGCCTCGGCGCGCCGGGCCTCGGCGATAGCCTGGGTCATAAACTGCAGATGTTCGGTCTTCGCCATTTGACTAACGCCAGTGGGTTCAATTAGCAGATTGACATTGGACAAGCGTCGCACCAAGATCAGTCGAGGGAGGTCGGGGACATGAAAAAGATCGTCGCAGTCGCGGTTTTTCTAGCCTTCGGCGCAGCCAGCATCACCTTCGCCGGCACGCGCGTGCAGATCAAGGATAGCGAGCAGGCAGCCGAGGAAGCTGACATGCACATTCGCTATGATCATCCGAAGACCCAGGTTGTCCCCAACGATCAGCTCAATGTGGTCGTGACGCGCGACGTAATCATGCATTCGTGCTGCATGCCGCCGAGCCTCGTGGTCGCCGGCAAGATCACCAACGTCAGCAACAAGCCGATCGACTACGTCCGGCTGCATTTCGCGTTCGAGGATCAGAGCGGCAAGGTCCTTCACGGCGAGAGCCTCTACAACCATCATGCGGAAAGTCTCTCCGATGATGCGTACATACAGAAGCTGCTGAACGAGAAGCCGCACTACGACCCGATACAGCCGGGCAAGAGCGACACCTTCGCATTTTCGATTTCGTGCACCGAGCTGCCGGTGTTCTCGAAGGTCGAGCTGTTTTCGAACGACATCAAAGAGTAGCGCGGCGCGCGCCGGTTTCGCCTGATGCCTGATATCGGCGCAATCGAACCGGCGGCGCTCAAGGCTCGCCTCGATCGGGGCGAGCAGGTTTTCATCCTCGACGTCCGCGAGCCATCCGAAATTTCGATCGCGCCTTTTCCCGGCGCGAGTCACATCCCGATGGGCGACATCCCCTCGCGCCTGACCGAGCTCGACCCCGACCGCGAGACTGTCGTCGTGTGCCATCACGGCGTACGCAGCGCGCAGGTCGCGATGTACCTCGCGCGCATGGGCTTCGAGCATGTGATCAATCTTTCGGGCGGCATCGATGCGTGGTCGGAGGACGCCGATCCGTCAATTCCGCGCTACTAACCGGCTAGCCAACGCGCAATAATGCACAATGGAAACCCTGCAATGACTTTCCTCGCAGCCGCAATTCAGATGAATGCCGGCCCAGACAAGGCGGCGAACCTCGAACGCGCTGAACGGCTCGTGCGCGTCGGTGCGGCGCGCGGTGCAAACCTGGTCGCGCTGCCCGAGGTCTTCAACTGGCGCGGCAAGCGTAACGAGCAGGCGGCGGCGGCTGAAACCCTCGACGGGCAATCGCTCACGTTGATGGCGCGGCTCGCGCGCGAGCTCGGCATCCATATCGTCGCGGGATCGATCACCGAGCAGGCGCCTGGCGAGACGCGATGCTACAACACGTCGGTGCTGATCGGCCCCGACGGTGGCCGGATCGCCGTGTATCGCAAGATTCACCTGTTCGACGTCGATCTCCCTGGCCGCGTAACGGTGCGTGAGTCCGACGCGAAGATTGCCGGCGCCGACGTGGTCACCGCAGTGACTTCGCTCGGCACGATTGGCCTCACAATCTGTTACGACCTGCGCTTCCCGGAGCTCTATCGCCGTCTCACTTTTGCCGGCGCGCAAATTGTCGCCGTGCCGAGTGCGTTCACGTTTCCCACCGGCGAAGCGCATTGGGAGCCCCTGCTCCGTGCACGCGCGATCGAGAACCAGGCTTACGTGATCGCGCCGGCGCAGTTCGGCCCCAACATTTACGGCTACAGCGACTACGGCAATTCGATGATCGTCGATCCATGGGGACGCGTGCTCGCGCGCGCCGCGGATCAGGAAGGTGTCGTGGTCGCGCCGATCGATCTCGAGTACCAGGACCGCGTGCGGCGCGAGCTGCCCGCGCTCAAACACGCGCGCCTGCAGGCTGGTCGCGACTGAACCTTGCCGGGGAATTGCATGAACAAGCTCGCAATTTTAGCTGCTGCGATCGCTCTTTCGATCAGCGCGCCGGCGTTCGCGCACGAGATAGGTGACGTGGACGGTGACACCGCGCCCAACTCGATGGGCGGTCAGATGTGCACGGGCCCGCACATGCTGATAACGCCGTCGCGTGCGCAAACTCCGGCGGACGTCCAGCGCGCGCATGATGTGATGGACACGCTGCGCCGTTCGCTGGTCAGGTATCACGATTACCGGGTGGCGTTGTCCGAGGGCTACCGGATTTTTCTGCCGACGGTTCCGCAAGTGGTTTACCATTTTACCGACTACGCCGCGTCCGACCAGGAATACATGGGGAATTTCGATCCGGCGCGGCCCGGCTCGCTGCTCTATGTGAAAAACGCGAGCGGCGACTACGTGCTGGTGGGCGCGATGTATAGCGCGCCGGCCGATTACACCTACGATCAGCTCGACGCGATCATTCCGCTGAGCGTCGCGCACTGGCATGCCCACACCAACATCTGCCTGCCCAACGGCATCACGCTCGACGACGTGCTGCGCGGCGATGTTGGCGCGTCGCATCTCGACATGCCGGGCACGATACCGGTCGCGTCAAACGTCTTTGCTGCGGCAATCAACCAGCGGCTCGGTTTCATGGCTGACGGGCGCTTCGGCTTCACCGGTAAAATCTCGGACGCCAGCGAATGCGAGGCGGCCGGCGGTCACATGCTCAAGCAGGCGTTTGGCTGGATGGTCCACGTCTATCCCTTCAACGACGACCTGAACGTCGCCTTCGGCATGAGCGTTCCGAAGCCGCCCGCGAACTGAAAAATTAACCCGCCGCGACTATCCTGAAAAAACTCCTTGACGGCGCATGCTCGCGCGGGTTAAGCAGGCTTCGCGTCTATGATGTGACAATAAACCGCGGAATTGCGGCGGCGAATGAAATTTTGATTCGATAGTTGATCAAAACCACATTTGACTCCGCGCTCCGTGACTCACCGCATCATCGCGGTTAGTATCACTGACGCCCGGGTGTTCGCCGTTCGCGCTTGAAGGATTTTCGTCATGGCTGATGGACCGCTGATTGGTTTTCGCATCCTGGATTTGACCGCCGTCATTTCGGGACCGTTCTGCACCCAGTTGCTTGGCGACCTCGGCGCCGACGTTATCAAGATCGAACCGCCGGAGGGCGACTCGATGCGCCGTAACGTCGGCCCGCAGCGCGGCGGACTCACCGCGGCGTTTCTGAACTTCAACCGTAACAAGCGCAGCATCGTAATCGACATCAAGAAGGAGCATGGCCGCGACCTCGTGCGCCGGCTCGCGGTGAAGGCCGACGCCCTGGTGGAAAATAATCGCCCGGGAGTCGCCGAGCGCCTCGGCATCGGCTACGCCGACATTCGCCGCGCCAATCCCAAGGTTGTGTACTGCTCGATTTGCGGGTTCCCGCCCAAGGGCCGCCTCGCGAATTTTCCCGCCTACGATCCCGTCATCCAGGGCTACTCGGGGATGGCCTATGTGCAGGGCCTTAAAGCCGGCCAGCCGACCGCGGTCAAGATGGCACTGGCGGATAAGGTTAGCGGGATGACCGCGGCGCTCGCCGTTGTCAGCGCGCTGCACGCCGCGCGCGCTCGCGGCGTCGGCCAGTACATCAAGGTGCCGATGCTCGAGGCGATGATGGCGTTCACCGCCAACGATTCCATCTACGGCTACACGCTGCTGCCCGAGGACGAGTTCAAGCATCTCGCGCCCAAGAGCAGCACGCTCGATCCTTTCAGGACCAAAGACGGATGGCTCACGATCGCGCCGTTTACCGACGCGCAGTCAAAGCGATTGGCCGAGGCGGTCGGGCATCCCGAATGGTGGCCGGAAACTTCGGATCGCACCGAGCGCGCCGAACGGGGGCGCAACCTGATGCGCGGTCTGGCAAAACTGTTCCCGGAAAAGAACACCGCCGAATGGCTGCCCGTGCTCGAGCAGGCCGACATTCCATGCGGCCCGGTGCACAACTATGAAACGCTGCTGACGGATCCGGAAATAGTCGAGAACGAAAGCTTCACTGTGTACGACCATCCGACGGCGGGCCGTGTGCGCACGGTAAATCCCGGCGCAAGATTTTCAGAAACACCGGCGAAGATGTGGCGGGTACCGCCGAAGCTCGGCGAGCATACCGATGAAATCCTGCGCGAAGCAGGCATCGAGCGGAGCCAGGTAGAAGAACTCCGCGCCGCCAAAGTTATCGTCTGAAATCCTAGCCTCGCCCTGTCAGAGAGAGGCCGACGTGCGTCCTCGCGCGGCGGGTGAGGGTCCAAATTCCGAGTTCTGTGATTGCGACTTTTCTTTCCAGCGACTTCGGGAAGGACATCCTTATACGCGGACCCTCACCCGCGCCGGAGGCGCGGCCTTTCCTTGATAGGGAGAGGCGAGGAATACTACTCGAACATTTGCGGTTCGCGGGATTTCAGCCAGACCAGGCCGCGGTACATATAATGTACGAACGAGGCGCCGGTTACTGCGACCGTCGAGATCAGCAGCGCGTTGAAGTGTCCGGGCCAGTAGGTTCCACCCCGCGCCAGCACTGCCAGCACACACGCGAGCTGCAGGAAGGTGCTCAGCTTGCCGAGATAGCTGGGCCGCACCGGCACCCGCTCGCCGGTGAAGAACGAAATCATCACATAGCCGACCAAAATTACGATGTCGCGGATCAGGACCACGCTCAGCAGATAGCCGGGCAGCTCGCCGTCGATAGTCAGCACGACGAAGGCCGACACCAGCATCAGCTTGTCGGCGAACGGATCGAGAAAGGCGCCCAACTCGGTGCGCGAGTCGAACCATCGCGCGACAGCACCGTCGAGGCCGTCGGTCACCGCCGCCGCCGCGAAAACGTAGAGCGCCGCTTCGTAACGCTGGCGCGTCAGAAACGTCAGGAAGATCGGAATCGAAGCGAGCCGGCATATGGTCAGGAAATTCGGCAGATTCAGCAGCGCGCCGTAAGCGGGCGCGGGCGGCGTGCTCTGCCGGGCGCGAATGCTGCTATGTGAAGGCGCTGCCATCGTAATTCGCTTCGACCGCTGCTCAGATTGCGGCATTTGCAGCCTTGCGTAGGCGCCCTGCGACGGGCGCGCTGACCAGTGCCCGCATCGAAACCAGGCCGTCGCGATACTCTTCGCTTAGCACTTCTCCGTCCCGTCGCGCCATTGCCACGAGGTCGCCGCGCCGGGCCGGAAAAGTGACCGAGACCTCTTCGCGCGAGCCGCCGAGATGGCGTTCGATCGCGTCGAGCAAGTCGCCGAGGCCCTTGCCCTTGAGCGCTGAAATCGAGACCGCATCATGCGCCCCGTTGCGATTCGCGCCATGCTCGGCCAGATCGGCTTTGTTCATGACGACGACACGCGGGGCCGCGCCCGCGCCGATTTCATTCAGCACTTCGTCGACGATCGTCATGCGCTCTGCCGCCAGCGGCGAGCTCGCGTCGACGACGTGCAACAGCAGCGTCGCAGTGCGCACTTCCTCGAGCGTGGCCTTGAACGCGTCGATCAGCATGTGGGGCAAACGATGGATAAAACCGACGGTGTCGACCAGCATCACGTTCATGCCGCCGGGCAGCTTGAGACGGCGAATCGTCGGGTCGAGCGTCGAGAACGGCCGATTGGCCACCTCGACGCCGGCGTCCGTCAGCGCGTTCATCAGCGTCGACTTGCCGGAGTTCGTGTAACCCACCAGCGCGACGGTCGGATAGGGAACCTCGAGCCGGCGCCGACGCTGAATCGTGCGCGTGCGTTCGACTTCGCCAAGGCGCAGCTTGAGCCGCGAGAGTCGCTCACGCAGGCGCCGCCGGTCAACTTCGAGCTGCGTTTCACCGGGTCCGCGAGTACCGACGCCACCACCGCCCGCGCCGCCGCCGCGAACGCGCGATAGATGCGACCATTGGCGCGTCAGGCGCGGCTGCAGATAGCTGAGTTGGGCGATCTCGACCTGCAGCTTGCCTTCGAGCGTATGGGCACGCTGCGCAAATATGTCGAGAATCAGCTGGCTGCGATCGATCACGCGAATCTTGAGTTCGTTTTCGAGATTGCGCGCCTGCGCGGGGCTAAGCGCGTCGTCGAAAATCGCGAGAGACGCGCCCTTCGCGCCAGCCAACTCGCGCACTTCGCTCGCTTTTCCTTTGCCGATAAAAGTGCGCGGATCTGGCGCCTTGAGCCGCTGCCGAACGACACCAGCAACGCCGGCCCCGGCGCTCTCGGTCAAAGCCTTAAGTTCGTCGAGCGACTCTTCGCTGCCAATCCCCGCCTCGGAGCCAAGTTCGATCCCGACCAGGATAGCGTTCTCGTGATGCTCGTGGGCAACGTCGTAAGACTTAGCCAGATGATTACCTCGATCGCAGAAAGATCAGGGTTCAACTCTATCAGATACGTCCCTTCTTTGCCTCGTTCCGAGAGAGGCGGGAATTTCTGGTGTGATTCCGTTTCTGGCCTTTGCGGTTTCCTGGTCCCCCTTTTGTTCCGGTGTTTTCCTTGTGTCATCCCGAGCGAAGCCGAGGGACCCCGAATCTTTCTCGGTGCTGGTTGACGCACCCCCATTCATGACGCGACCACGACGTAAGAAATCTCGTGCTACCGACGCAGGCATTCGCCTCAGATCGCGGCCCCTCCGTCCTGCATGCGCGGCGATAGCGATTTGTTTGAGGGTGCGTCGGCGATCGTCGAGAAAGATCCGGGGTCCCTCGGCTACGCTCGGGATGACACAAAGAGACAGCGCAAGGAAAAAACCGGAATCCCCGGCCTTACCTCAGCTCGACACTCCCTGGCGCTAGTATCCGCTCCATCTCTGCGACGAATGTGTCCGTTGGGGTTACTCGGTAGCTGTCGCCCAGCAGCATCACTGCTTCGCGGCCGTCGTCGAGCCCGAGATGCAGGTAGGTCATTGATTTTCCGCGATATCGCCCAAGCATCGCCTTCAACGCGTCGAGGCCGCCGTTTTCGAGCCGACGCATCGGCGCCGAGATTCTCACTTCGCGGATCGAATCGACCAGCGCCGAATCCAGCGGCACCAGACCTTCGAGAATTATTTGCGCGCGCTCGTCGTCAACGTCCAGCTTGCCGCGTGCGACGACGGGCTCGTCGCCCATGATTATCGCCTCGAACTTCTGATACGTCTCCGACCACGCGATCGCCTCGACCGCGCCCTCGCGATCTTCGAGCGAGAACGTCGCGTAGCGCTTGCCCGACTTGTTGTTCTTGAGCTTCACCGCATGGATCACACCGGCTATCTGCACCGGGCTGCCGTCGGGCGCGGCGGACAGGTCGGCGGTGGTGACCTTGCTGATGCGCGCGAGTTCGCGATCGTACTTGTCGAGCGGATGCGCCGTGATGTAAAAGCCGAGCGCTTCTTTTTCGTATTTCAGTTTCTCGCGCGCGTCCCATTCGGGAATCGGCTCGCGCGCCGCGTGTTTGGGGACCTTGACCGCGCCGCCGAACAGGCCGATCTGGTTTTTCTCAGCGTCGCTCTGCGCCTTCTGCGCCAGTTTGATCGCATTCTCCGCCTCGGCCATCAGGGCGGCGCGCACCGAGGTCATTGAATCGAAGGCGCCGCACTTGATCAGCGCGTCGAGCACGCGGCGGCTGATCAGTTGCGTGCCGACGCGCATGCAAAAGTCCGCCATGCTCTCGAACGGGCCGTTGGCCGCGCGCTCTGCGACGATCGCCTCACCCGGCTTGGCTCCGACACCGCGAATCGCGGCCAGGCCGAAGCGAATCGCGCCATCGGTGACGGTGAACTTCACCCGGCTCTGATTCACATCGGGCGGCAGAATCGCAATCTTCATGTCGCGCAGCGCCGCGATATTTTTGTAGGTCTTGTCGACGTCGTCCATGTCGAGCGACATCAGCGCCGCCATGAACTCGTGCGGGTAGTGCGCCTTCAGATAGCCGGTGGTGTAGGTGGTCAGCGCATACGCGGCCGCATGCGAGCGGTTGAATCCATACGACGCAAAGGTCTCGATTTTTTCGAAGATCGAAGTCGCAAGCGCCGCGTTGAGGCCATTTTGCTTCGCGCCGTCGAGAAACCGCACGCGCTCTTTTTCCATGACGGCTTTGTTCTTCTTGCCCATCGCGGCGCGGAGGATGTCGGCCTGCTCTAGCGAGTATCCCGCAAGTGCCTGCGCCGCGCGCATCACCTGTTCCTGGTACACGATCACGCCGTAAGTATCGCGCAGCACCGGCTCCAGGAGCGGATGATCGTACTCGACCGGCTCCTTGCCATGCTTGCGATCGACGTAATGCTGCACCATCGTCTTGCCGTCCTGGATCGCGTCGAGCGGCCCCGGACGAAACAGCGATCCCGCCGCGATCACCTCGTCGAAGCAGGTCGGCTTGAGCTCGCCGATGAAGCGGCGCATCCCTGAGCTTTCGAGCTGGAACACACCGACGGTGTCGCCGCGCGAGAGCATCTTGTAGGTATCGGCATCGTCCAGCCGCAGGCGGTTCAGGTCGGGCGCCTCTTTGCCGCCGGCTTTGATGAGCGTGAGCGTGTCGGTGATCAGCGTCAGGTTCTTGAGCGCGAGAAAGTCGAACTTGATAAGCCCGATGTCCTCGACGCCCTTCATCGAATATTGCGTGATCGACAGCGCCGCCTCGTCGCGTTCCTTGTCGACGTACAGCGGCACGAGGTCGGTGAGCGGTTGATCCGAAATGACGACGCCCGCCGCGTGCCGCGAGGCGTGACGCAGCAGGCCCTCGAGCTTGAACGCGTAGTTGAAAAGATCGGGATGAAGTTTGCGCTCGGCCTTGAGCCGCGGCTCCATCTCGAGCGCGTCGAGAAGCGGAAAATCGCGGCCCTGCTTCGGCGCCGGATACAGCTTGACGATTTTGTCGGTCTCGGCGAACGACAATCCGAGCACGCGCCCGACGTCGCGAATCGCCTGCTTGCCCTTGATCGTGCCGAACGTGATTATCTGCGCGACGCGATCGTCGCCGTACTTCTTGCGCACGTATTCGAGCACCTCGTCGCGCCGCTCGAAGCAGAAATCCACGTCGATATCCGGCATCGACTTGCGCCCCGGATTCAGCCATCGCTCGAACAGCAGCCGATGCTCGACCGGGTCGACCTCGGTGATTCCCAGCGCGTACGAAACGAGGCTGCCGACGACTGAGCCGCGGCCCGGACCGACCGGAATCCCAAGGCCGCGCGCGTAGCCGATAAAGTCGGCGACGATCAGCATGTAGCCCGAGAAGCCCATGTCGCGAATTACGGGAATCTCGCGATCGATGCGTTCCTGGTACTGCGACTCGTCGAACTCGGCGCGCCGTGCACGAATCTCGACGAGGCGCGCGGTCAAACCCTCGCGCGCGCGGGCTTCCATCTCGGCGTCGAGGTCAACGCCGGGGCCGGATTTGAAAACCGGGAAATGAAACTTGCCGAACTCGAATTCGAAATCGATTCGCCGCGCGATCTCGACGCTGTTGCGCAGCTCCTCGGCCTCGGCGCCGAACGCATTCGCCATCTCGTCCGGCGTCTTGACGTACAGCTCGTCGGTATCGAAACGCCAGCGCGTCTCGTCGGCCATCGTCTTGCCGGTCTGGATACAGAGCAGAACTTCGTGCGCCTTGGCGTCGTCGCGATGCAGGTAATGACAATCATTCGTCGCGACGAGAGGCAGCCCGACCTGCTTGCCGATTTCGCGCAGCGCCTCGTTGTACGGCGAATGCAGCTTGTTGTCCTGGAGCTCGAGATAGTAGCGCCCGGGAAACATCTTCGCGTACGACTCTGCCGTTTCGCGCGCCTTGTCCATGCGATCCTGCCGGAGCCATCGCGCAAGTTCGCCTGACAAGCATCCCGACAGCACGATCAACCCGTCCGACAGCTCGGCGAGAACTTCCTTGTCGATGCGCGGTTTGTAGTAGAGGCCGTCCTGGTAGGCAGTCGTGAGCAGCTTGCAGAGATTTCGGTAGCCGACGCGATTCTGCGCGAGCAGGATGAGGTGAAAATTGCCGCCGCCGTCGAAGTCGTCGCTGCGCGGAACCTGGGTGCGGTCGCTGCGCTTGCCGGGCGCGAGGTACGCTTCGCAGCCGATGATCGGTTTGATCCCGGCCGCCTTCGCCTTCTGATAGAACTCGACCGCGCCGAACATGTTGCCGTGGTCGGTCATCGCGATCGCTTCCATCCCCGACGCCTTGGCGTGTTCGATCAGCGGGCCGATCTTGTTGGCGCCGTCGAGGAGACTGTACTGCGTGTGGACGTGTAGATGGACGAAACTCATTGCGGCCCCCTCCTCCTGCACCGGACCGGCAGCGTAACTGCCAGCCCATTCCCCTCACATCGAAACGCTCGCGCGCGCCGGCAGCCGGTGCGGCGCGCGCGAGCGAAAATACTACTTCTTCTTTTCGGCCGCCTCGGGCTTTTTGGCGGCCTTGTCGCCGCCCTCTTTGGCCGCACCTTCGGCAGGAGCTGCCGCGGCGCCTTCTGCCGCAGCACCTTCGACCGCAGCGCCTTCGACCGGTTCCGCAGCCGCTGCGACCGCGACTTCCGCGACCGTCGGCGGCAGCACGGTGACCACGGGATAATCGGTATCGAAAATCGGCTTGACCTTGTCGGGGAACTTGACCGCCGAGACGTGAATGACGTTGTGGATGTCCACGTCGGTGACGTCAACTTCGATTGAGTCCGGAATTTCCAGCGGCAGGCATTCGACCGTCGCGGTGCGCTCGAGCGGCGCCAGGATTCCGCCGTTGGCGACGCCCTTGGCCTTGCCGGTGAACTTGAGCGGCACTTCGACCCGAATCGCGCGATTGAGATCCACTTCGTACAGGTCGGCGTGCAGGATTTCGCCCGACACCGGCGCGCGCTGCACGTCCTTGAAAATCACGTGCCTGCCGTCGAGCTCGGCGGTGTTCGACTTGAGCTTGATGATGCGCGTATGCGCGGCGGCTGAAATCCTGGCCTTCAGCTCGATACGATCGATCGCCAGCGCCATCGGCGCCGTCCCCGGTCCGTACAATATTGCGGGCACGCGCCCGTTTCGCCGCAGCGCGTTGTTCTGACCCTTGGGTCGGGTCGCACGTTTTTCGCAGGCTAATTCACCGGTCTCCATTGTGTCCTCGCTTGATAGTTCGCGCGCTCAGCCAAAGAGCGAGCTAACCGACTCCTCATTATGAATGCGCTTCACTGCTTCCGCCAGCAGGCTCGCGACCGACAACACGCGGAGCTTGGTGAGCTCGGCCTGTGCCTTGGCGCGCAACGGGATCGTGCTGGTCGTGACAATTTCCGTGATGTTCGATCTATTCAGCCGATCGCACGCCGGGTCCGACAGTATCGGATGCGTCGCGACGGCGATCACTTCGCTCGCGCCGGCGTTGGCGACGACCTTGGCCGCTTCCGTGATAGTGCCGGCGGTGTCGATCATGTCGTCGACCAGCAGCGCGATCGAGTCCTTCACTTCGCCGACCAGTTGCATCTCGGCCACTTCGCTCGCGCGCCGCCGCCGCTTGTCGATGATCGCGAGGTTCGCGTTGAGCCGCCGCGCGTAGGCACGCGCGCGTTCGACACCGCCAGCGTCGGGCGACACGACCGAAACTTTCTTGCCCTCGATTCGCTTGCGCAGGTAGCTGATCAACACCGGCATCGCGTACAGGTTGTCGACCGGGATGTTGAAGAAGCCCTGAATCTGCCCGGCGTGGAGGTCCACCGTCAGCACGCGATTGACGCCCGCCGTCGTGATCAGATCGGCGACGACCTTGGCACTGATCGGAACGCGCGGCGCGACCTTGCGATCCTGGCGCGAGTAGCCGAAGTACGGGATCACCGCGGTGATTCGGCCCGCCGACGCGCGCCGCAGTGCGTCGGTGACGAGGATCAGCTCCATCAGGTTTTCATTCGGCGGGGTGCATATCGACTGGATGACGAAGCAATCGCCGCCGCGCACGTTCTCGCGGATTTCGACCATCACTTCGCCGTCGGGAAAACGGCCAACCTCGGCTTCGCCCATCTTCACGCCTAGATGCTCCGTGACCTCGCGCGCGAGCGCGGGGTTGGAGTTCCCGGTGAAAACTTCGAGCTGGTCCTTGACCCTGTCCGACATGTTTTAATTTCCTCGCGTCGCGATCATCGTGAGATTTTTCAGTTGTCGCAAATCACCGTTGGGCTTGGCTGGGCGGGAAGGATTCGAACCTTCGAATGCCAGGTCCAAAGCCTGGTGCCTTACCAGCTTGGCGACCGCCCAGCGCATTTGAATTCAAAGGCGGCGTGCGCCCCAGCTTCTCCCAATCACGTCCGTGAAAAATTAAAACGGCGAAACGCCAAAATTGGCGCTCAGCCGACGATTCAATATTAGCAGCCTGCTTGCAGGGATTGCGATGTTATTGATGAGTTTTTTCGCTGTCAATGCGTCGCAGCAGCAGCCATGCACAGTTGTGGATTTCAGGCGGTCTCGTCGTCGATTTCGCTGTCGAGAGTGGTGGCGGCAAAGACCTTGGCGAACGGGGCGCGCCGGCTGATTTTCGCCGCCGCGCTTTCGGCCTCGTCGACCGAGTCGA
Source organism: Binatus sp. (SeqCode) (assembly GCA_050010075.1). Lineage (GTDB taxonomy): Bacteria > Desulfobacterota > Binatia > Binatales > Binataceae > Binatus. The sequence continues at coordinate 26,223 of JBEKLS010000019.1, forward strand.
AGACGCCGAATACCGCCCCGCCGCTGCCCGACATCTGCGCCGCGCGCGCGCCCGAATCTTCAAGTAATCCTTTAAGTCGGCGAATCTCGGGAAACTTCGCGATGGCGACGGCGGCGAGGTCGTTCACCAGGTGCTCGATCTCGATATCGCCGCGCGCAACCGCTTCCAGGTGATCGTCCGGTGCCGCACCGCTCCATCCGGCGGGCTCGAGCGCACGAAAAATGGCGGCGGTCGAGACTTCGAACGGCGGCACCGCGATAACGATCGGGATGCGCGGGACGTCGGCGATTTCCACGATACGCTCACCGATGCCGGTCACCCGCGACGGCCGCGGATCGAGAAAAAACGGCACGTCGGCCCCGAGCGACAGCGCGATTCGGCGCAGCCTGCTGGTCGCATCATCGTCGGTCAACTGCGCCGCGGCCGCCATCATGCAGAGGATCGTAGCGGCGTCGCTCGAACCGCCACCGAGGCCGGCGCCGACCGGGATGTGCTTTTCCAGATCGATCGCGACGTCACCCACCAACTCGAACTCGCTCATGAACGAACGCGCGGCGCGCGCCGCCAGGTTGTTCTGGCTGCGGGCGAGTTCGGGCAGGTTGCAATTGACGGTGACCGTGGGCTCGTCGGCGGCGCGAATCTCGAGACGGATTTCGTCGGCCAGCGAGACCGGCAGAAAGACCGAATCGAGCTCGTGATAACCGTCGCCGCGACGCCCGGTGACGCGCAGGAACAGATTGATTTTCGCGCACGCGAGTCCGGTGAGTTCGGTTACCATCGTGGAAATTCTATTGCGGAGCCCGCGGTGCGCCGGGCAATCCGCGCGGGAGATGCGCGTCGTCCTCGGGACGGCGAAACGCGCGGCGCGAATCCTGCTGAATCACGCCAATGAATCCCAGCAGAGTGAAGGCCAGCCCGAGCAATACCATCGCGCGGCCTGCCAGGAACGCCGCGTGATAGAAATCCATCCGCGCCGTCGCGTACGACGCCTGCCGCTGCTCGGTCGTGAGCGGCGCGAGCACGGCACCGCCGGCGCCCGCCTCGAGCTCGTCGAAATCCGTCGCCGCGGCGGCCGGCTGCTGATTGGCGACGATCAGACGGCTGTAGATCTGCGTGCGCTCGAGCCCGACGATCCAGTTGGCAGCACCAAGCGCGACCAGCCCAAGCCCGATCACGATCTTCCAGTCGGTATAAATGTCAGGAAGCTTCATTCCGAGATCCGAGATTAAGGCGCGCGCGCAAGGAAAACAATGCCACGCCGCGCGATCTATTCACCGGCGGAGGTAAAGTTGCGCGACTCGATCGCAAGCCGCTACTATCATTACTGAACAACCTCGTATGCCTGCTGAATCCCGACATCCTGCTGCGTCCGCTGCGACTGCTGTGAGCAAAGACGCGCGGCTCGACGCGCTGTTGCATCGCTTCGAGGCAGGCGAGATGCGCGCGCTCGCGCAGCTGATCACGATGGTCGAGAATCGGGCGCCCGAGTCGAGCGCAATCATCGAGCGAATCTACCCGCGGACCGGGCGCGCGCAGGTGGTGGGAATCACCGGACCGCCGGGCGCTGGAAAATCCACGCTGGTGAATCGCCTGATCGCGAAGTACCGCGCGCTGGGCAAGAAGATCGCGATCCTCGCGATCGATCCGTCGAGCCCGTTCTCCGGCGGCGCCGTGCTGGGCGACCGCGTGCGCATGACCGACCATTACAAGGACGCCGGCGTTTATATTCGCAGCCTTGCGTCGCGCGGCAGCCATGGCGGACTGAGCCGCGCCGCGCGCGAAATCGTCAAACTGCTCGACGCTTACGGCTCCGACGTGATCATTATCGAGACCGTGGGCGTGGGACAGACCGAACTGTCGATCATGGACCTCGCCGACACCACCGTCGTCGTCACCGTGCCCGAGGCGGGCGACGGCGTGCAGGTGATGAAGGCCGGGCTCAACGAAATTGCCGACGTGTTTGTCGTCAACAAGGCCGATCGCGAAGGCGCCGATCGGGTCAAGGCCGAGCTCGAGCTGAGCGTGCATCTGCGATCGGGCGACGGATGGCGCGCGCCAGTGCTGCTGACGCAGGCCGCGATGGACAAGGGCGTCGACGCGGTAGTCGCCGCGATCGCGAAGCATGGCGAGTATCTGCATGAACATCGCGACGCCGCGCGCGAGTCCGAGCGCCGCACGCGCGAATTCGTCGAGGTGCTGTCGGCCGAGCTCGAAGAGCGTGCCGCGCGCGCCGTGGCCGACGGCGGCGCACCGGGCGTGCTCGGTGAAATTCACGCGGGCAAGCTGAATCCTTACAGCGCCGCGAGGCGTATAATTGAAGACAGGAAGTTGTTGATCGATTTGCTCCACAACGGCAGCTCGAAGGCGCGCGCCGACTGAAACGTCTGCATGGCGGTCCAGAAAAAATCGAAATCAGAAGGACGCCTGTTCGCTATCGGCGACATCCACGGATGCCCCGACGAGCTGAACGCGCTGCTCAAGGCGATCGCGCCGGTCGCGGGCGACACGGTGGTCTTCGTCGGCGATTACGTCGATCGTGGGCCGTCGGCGCGCGACGTGGTCGAGCTTGCGCTGGATCTCGAACGCGGCCAGGCCGAGTGCGTGTTCCTGAAGGGCAATCACGAGGACATGATGATGTCCTTTCTCGGCATGCCGGGAAATTACGGCGAGTCGTTTCTGTTCAACGGCGGTATCGCGACGCTCGACAGCTACGGCGTGCATGAAGAGGACCTCGAGGACGCCTTCGCGCGTTTGCCCGACGAGCATCTCGGCTTCATGAGCCGCCTCGCCACCAGCTACCTGCGCCCGCCGTACCTGTTCGTCCACGCCGGCATCATGCCGACGCGGCAGCTCGAGGAGCAGCAGACCGAGGACATGCTGTGGATTCGGCAGGAGTTCATTTTCAATCCGCACAAAATCGACGCGACGGTCGTCTTCGGCCATACTCCCATGCGCGGCGTGATGATCGACCTGCCGTACAAGCTCGGCATCGACACCGGCCTCGTCTACGGCGGCAAGCTGACCTGCGTCGAGTTCACCGAAGGCGTGCTCTACCAGGTCCAACGCGGCCATCGCGCGGTCAAAACGCGCAGCATCCCGCTGCGCTGAAAGAGCAGTCCGCGTTTCGCGCTCTTTCACGCCTTGCCCGCTCACGCTACATTTGACGATTCCCGGTGGCGACGTAGCTCAGTTGGTCAGAGCATGCGGCTCATATCCGCAGTGTCGTAGGTTCGACTCCTACCGTCGCCACCATTCACTCAGCATGAGACGAGCGCTTCGCGCGGACAAAAAGAGTGCAAAGGAAGCGGAATCGTGAATCGCGCGCGAAAAATGCGCGCTGAACAAGGACCCTCACCTTCATCCTCTCCCTTGCAGGGAGAGGAGACAGAAAGGCGCGTCGCACTCATTTTTTGGCACGCGGTTTTTTGTGTCGTCCTGACGCTCTTCTTCGCCTCGTCCGCCGAGGCTCAGTGGAACGGCTTTGCGCGTGACTCGCAGCATAGTGCGGACTCGCCGGTCGCGGCAGATACGTTGAACGGGATTCTGTGGACGACGCCGGTCGATCTCGATCCGCCGACTGGCGACTTCATCGCGGCACACTACGGCACTCCGCTGGTCACCGCCGCGGATACCGTGATCGTGCCGGTGAAGACCGCCGCCACCGGGTCCTTCCGCGTCGATGCGCGCGATGCGACCGACGGCAGCCTGATTTGGACTCTCCCGACCGACTATCTTTTGCCGCAGAGCACCGAGATTCCGGTCTTCGGCCCGACGCTGACTTCGCAACCGCAGCTCTATTTCCCGGGGATCGGCGGCACCGTCTATCTCGTCACTGATCCCGACTCAGCTTGCTCCGGCGCCAACTGTCCGGGCCAGCTCGTCTTCTTCGGCGCGAAAAATTACCGGAAGCATAAGACTGAGTTTAACGCCCGCGTCATGATCGGCACCCCGCTCACGGCGGATTCGTCGGGGAACATTTATTTTGGCTTCGTCGTCATCGCGGGACACGGATCGGTTCACGACGCGCACGGCAAAAAACTCAAGAGCGGCATCGCCCGTATCGACGCCAGCGGCAAAGGCTCATGGATCGCCGCTACCAAGATTGCCGCCGATAAAACCATCACTGGCGTCTCGCTGAACTGCGCACCCGCGCTGAGCCCCGACGGCAAGACTGTTTACGTCGCCGTCAGCGATGCCAACGGCGCCGGCTACCTCGTCGCCCTCAACAGCACCACGCTCGCGCCAATCGCACGAGTGCGTTTGAAGGATCCCGACTCCGGCAGCGATGCGTCAATATCGGCCGACAGTTCCTCGTCGCCGACCGTTGGCCCCGATGGTGACGTATATTACGGAGTGCTCGAAAATCCCTGCTGCAACGAAAATCATCACCGCGGATTTTTGCTGCACTTCAACGCCACGCTGTCGCAAACAAAAACCCCCGGCGCCTTCGGCTGGGATACCACCGCGTCGATCGTCCCCGCTTCCGCCGTCCCGTCCTACGGCGGCTCGTCGAGTTATCTGCTCGCGACCAAGTACAACAATTATGTGTATTGGGGCGGCAACGGTTTGAACGAAGTTGCGGTGCTCGATCCCAACGCCACGGAAACCGATCCCGTCACCGGGCTGTCGGTGATGAACGAAGTCGAAACCGTGCTGGGACCTACGCCGGACGGCGCCGGCGGCGTCAAGGAATGGTGCATCAACTCGGCCGCGGTCGATCCCGGCACCGACTCGATCATGGTCAACAGTGAAGACGGCAACCTCTATCGCTGGAACCTGGCGAGCAACACGCTGTCGCAAACGGTGACGCTGACGACGGGCTACGACGAGGCTTACACGCCGACGGTGATTGGCGTTGACGGCACCGTGTACGCGATACAGGACGGGATTCTTTTCGCCGTGGGCAATTGAGCGCGATCGACGCGCTACTGTCCGCCGCCGGCTACCGCAGCGATCTCGCTGGCGCCGGGATCCTCGTTAACTGCCGCTGGTCGACGCACCTCTGACTCCGGTCGCGATCGCGTTTCGGGCGCCGGCAAATCGAAAATCAAATCGCACGCGCGAATCCAGAGGTACAACGTTATCAACACCATCGTCGGCCCTTGCGACGCGGCCGCGCGCACGTTGCGCCATTCCGACTGGATCGGCATATACGCGATCACGAACGCCAGATGGCTCATGACGACCTGCACCATGTAGCAGAGCGCCAGCAGCAGTCCCCATCGGCGATGCCAAAAAACCCCGTATGCAATCGCGGCGAATATTCCCGCCTGTACCAGCAGCACGATGCGCGCGTCTTCGCCCTTGAATCGCACTCCGGCGAGGGTGGTCACGATCGGGTCGACGACGGTGAACTCGCCGAGGTTCACTGAGGCGCTGAGTACCAGGCATAGCGCCCAAAGCCCCGACAGAACGGCGAAGACCCGCAGGTCGAAAGGCCACGCCGGGCCAGGATTACTCGAGGGGGATTCGGTTCTCATCGGTTGAGATAGAGACTATCAGAGCGACACTAGACTAAACAAGACTAATTAAATCGCCGCCCTGCGACGGAGCTGAAACCGTACCTGATATTGGAGCTTGCTCGCAAGCGGGCGGCTCCACGATAATCGCCGCGATGAACGGAGTCCATGACATGGGCGGAATGGACGGTTTCGGGCCGGTCGTCGCCGAGCGCGATGAACCCGTTTTTCACGCCGACTGGGAGCGCCGGATGTACGGGCTTGCACTGCAGGCTTTGCGCGCCGCGCAGATCAATCAGGATGAGTTCCGTCATGCGATCGAGCGCATCCCGCCCGCGCGCTACCTCGCGTCGAGCTACTACGAACGATGGCTCGCGGCGGCAGAGACGCTGCTGGTTGAGCACGGCATCGTGACGCGTGCTGAACTGCTCGCGAAGCAGGATGCGTCGATCGATCCGGCTTTGATCGCAAACGGAGTTGCAGCGCGGGGTCCGGCTCCTGTCAAGGACAAATCCGCGAAGAGCGAACCGCGCGCCCGCTATGCGAAAGGCGCTCGGGTTCGCGCGCGCAACCTGAATCCCGCTGGACATACGCGGCTGCCACGCTACGTGCGCGGCAAAGTTGGCGTCATCGCGCGCGACTGGGGCGTGTTTGTCTTCCCCGACACCAACGCGCATCACGCGGGCACCAAACGCCAACATTGCTATTCTGTAGTCTTCGATGCGCGCGAGCTGTGGGGCAAATCTGCGAAGGGGCGCGAACGGCTATACATAGATTTGTGGGAAGACTACCTGGAACCGATCGCGCCTGTCTCAAGGAATAAAAGTGCAAAGCGCAAGACAGTCCGCAGAACGGGTGGAAGGTAAAAAGAGATGAGCGGGAATCATAATACTGACGATAGTGGGCCGGCGGCGCGCGTTAAGGCTCTGGAAGCCCTGCTCACCGAGAAGGGGCTGATCGATCCGGGCGCAATCGACGCGCTCGTGGACACCTTCGAGACTCGCGTCGGCCCGCGCAACGGCGCGCGCGTCGTCGCGAAGGCATGGACCGACCCCGCCTATCGCAAGCGCCTGCTGGCGGATGCGACCACGGCGGTGGCCGAGCTGGGCTATGCGGGACCCGAGGGCGGTCACCTGGTCGCGGTCGAGAATACCGATCGCGTGCACAATCTCGTCGTCTGCACTTTATGTTCATGCTACCCGTGGCCGGTGCTGGGCTTGCCGCCGGTCTGGTACAAGAGCTTCTCCTATCGATCGCGCGCAGTGAGCGATCCACGCGGCGTGCTCAAGGATTTCGGACTCGAGCTCGCGCCCGAGGTTGAAGTCCGCGTGTGGGATTCGAGCGCCGAGATTCGCTACCTGGTTCTCCCGCAACGCCCGAAAGGGACCGATCGGCTAAGTGAAGATGCGCTCGCCGCGATCGTCACGCGGGACTCGATGGTCGGAGTGGCGAAGGTCGAGGCGCCGGCGCGCGCATGAGCACCGACGCCCTCAACTCGCTGATCGAGGCGGCGCGGCTTGACCCCGATCATGTCTTCAGCGCGCCGTGGGAGGCGCGCGCATTCGCAATCGCGCTGAAACTTTCCGAGTCGGGGCATTTCACCTGGGACGAGTTTCGCGAACACCTGATCGCCGAGGTCAGCGCGTCGGACAAAATCCGCGCCCGCGACGGCACCTCGGACCACGGCGAATACTACGAGCATTTTCTCAGCGCGCTCGAGCACCTGCTCGAAGAAAAACAAATCGGGCACACGCACTCCTGACACTAAGGTGCAGGGGTTACCCCTGCCCGCGGAAGCGTGAAACCCGGGGAGGGTTTCACTAAAAATAAATTCCTTTTCAACTCTGTGTTACGTAATCTCGCATCACGATATAATCCATCCAGATTAACCGATGGCATTCCCACTAAATCGGCCGCGGCGCCTGCGGCGCACCGAAACCATTCGGCGGATGATTCGCGAGACGCGGCTGTCGCCCGACGATTTTATTCTGCCGATGTTCGTCTGTGCTGGACGCGGAGTTAAAAAGCCGGTCACCTCGATGCCCGGCGTGGCGCAGATGTCGGTTGATAATATCGTCGCGGAGGCGCGCGAGACGTGGGCCGCCGGCGTGCCGGCCGTCATCCTGTTTGGAATTCCCGAACACAAGGACGCGCTCGGCAGCGAGGCGTGGAACGACCACGGCGAAGTGCAGAGTGCGATCCGCGAGATCAAGGAACGCGTGCCCGGGATGGCGGTGATAACCGACGTGTGCATGTGCGAGTACACCGACCATGGGCATTGCGGGGCGCTGGTTGGCGACGACGTCGATAACGATGCGACGCTCGAGTTGCTGACTCGCGCGGCGCTGTCACATGCGCGCGCCGGGGCCGATATGGTCGCGCCGTCGGACATGATGGACGGGCGGGTCGGCGCGATTCGTGGCGCGCTCGACAGCAACGGCTTCAGCCAGGTCGCGATCATGGCGTATTCGGCAAAGTTTGCGTCCGCGTTCTATGGCCCGTTTCGCGAGGCGGCGGAATCGGCGCCGAAGTTCGGCGATCGACGCTCATACCAGATGGACCCGCCCAACGGCGACGAGGCGATGCGCGAAGTTGCGCTCGATCTCGAAGAAGGCGCGGATATAGTGATGGTCAAGCCGGCGCTACCGTACCTGGACCTGATCTGGCGCGTGAAGAATGAGTTCAACGCACCGGTCGCGGCGTACAATGTTTCGGGTGAGTACTCGATGATCCGCGCGGCAGGAATCAACGGCTGGATCGACGAGGAACGCGCCACGCTCGAGGTGCTGACGGCAATCAAGCGCGCAGGCGCGGATTTGATCCTGACGTATTTCGCAAAAGAGGTCGCAAGGAAACTGCGCAGCTGAAATCCTAACCTCTCCTTGTCCGAGGAGAGGTCGTCGCGCGCCGAAGGAGCGCGACGGGAGAGGTGCAACGCCCGCCGTCGCACCCAAGCGCACTTTTCTTTTGCACCAATTCTGAAAGTGTTGCTTCTGCCTCGCGGCGCCTCTGTGTCTGGAAATCGCGATTAGACGAGCCGAGGCTGGTGCGTTGTCTGGCGCTGCACCTCTCCCGGCGCCTCCTGCGGTTGGCGACGACCTCTCCTCGGACAAGGAGAGGTCAGGAAATTCAAGTGCGCGGTTTGATGTGCGCCTCGTAGTACGGGCGCATCGAGCGCAGCGCACGCTTCTGGTGGTACGCCAATTCTTCATCCGGGTAGCGATGCTCGGGGCCTATCACGCAATTCGCGCGCGCGTGGCATCGCGGGGCGCAATCAGATTCCACTTCCACGCGATGCGTCAGGCACTTCGGGATGTCCCAGCCGGAGTCAGCGCTTACTGCATTAGCGGGACAGGCCGGGATGCATGTGCGCGCGGTGCATCGCGGGCATGGATCGAAGCCCGCGCCGTCGCCGGGTGAATCGAGCGCCTCGTCGAGCAACAGCGCGGCGCGGAATGCTATCCATGGGCCGTACACAGGATGGACGGTGACGCCGAGAATGCTTGGGCCGGCGATGCCTGCGACTTTGCCCAGTTCGATGAAGTTCAGAGTCGGGCCGCTGTTCATGAACGGATAAACCGCTACGCATCGCATGCTTAAGGCGCGGAGCGGCGCCACCATGTCGCGCTCGACTACTTCGCGGGTGAAGTCGTCGAGCGGATTTTCGCGATTCCACCATCCGGGATTGCGCGCCGCATGAGCCTTGAGCGCGTTCCATAGAGCGCCGCCGCCGTTGCCGATCACGACGATCGAGCGCGCGCCCGGATCGATCGACGAGGCGCGCGAAACTCCCTTAACCGTGCCGTCATAGCGCGCGACCGGCGTCGCCGCCACCAGGTTGAGTCCATGCGGAGCGGCGGCGCGGCGGATTTTGTCGAGCGTCGACGACATCAGGGATCCAATGACGTCAAATCGAGCGCGAAGATCGCGCCGTCGCCGCATAGCCCGCCCGCTTCACCCATCCCGTAGAGCGTGTTGTCGAGCAGGATGACGTTGTCGATTGGGTTGTTGGCGTCGTTGCCGTTCTGGAAGTCGTAGATTCGATCGTAATCGCTGCCGTCGCTGTTGATCTGAAAGACTGACCCGTTGCCCTTGTTGCCGCCGTTGCGGGTGGTGCCGTAGAGCGTGGTGCCGTTGAGCAGCAGCGATCCGTAGGGATTGGCGCCGTCGTTCGATCCCGACGCGCCGAATTGCTGCAGGATGTTGAAGTGCTTGCCGTCGGTGTGGATCGAAAAAAGCGTGCCGTTGCCGTATTTGCCGCCGTAGGTGGTCAGGCCGAACAGCGTCGAATTGAGCTGCACGAGAGTGCCGTGGTCGGGAGAGGCGCCGTCGCCGCTGTCGGTACACATGGGCGTTGAATTACCAGGACAACTGAAGTCGTGCAGGACTTTGTACTTGGACTTGGCGGAGTCGTAGGAAAAGATCACGCCGACCTGATGCTTCCCGCCGGTGCGCGTCATCCCGTAAAAAGTGACGCCGTCGGGATCGAGAATGAGCTGGCCGTGCGGATCGGACCCATGCTTGCCGTCGAAGGAATGGAGCCTGATGTAGGTGTCGCTCGAGGTGTCGTACGAGAAGATAGTGCCGAAGCCGGTGGTGCCGCCGTTTTTGCCGCCCTCCGACGTCATACCGTAGAGCACGCTGCCGATGGCCACGAAGCAACTATGCGGCTGGTCGCCGTAGTTGTTCTTGGCGCTCGCGGGAAAATTGAACAGCGGCGTCGAGTAGTTGGTGCCGTCGTCGTTGATGCTGAAGATGGTGCCGTTGTCCTTTTTGCCGCCCATGAGCGTTGTGCCATACAGCACGTTGCCCAGCAGCGTCATCGAGCTGTGGCGCGGAACGGCGCCGTCGGTCTTCGGCCCGGTGAAGAAATGATCGACCACGTAGCCGGAGCCGTCGGGGTTGATTTGGAAGATGGTGCCGTCCTGGTTGCCCTGCGAAGTAGTCGACGAAGTGCGGCCGAACAGCAGGCCGGTGGCGGAGACGTAGGTGAGCGAGCCCAGCGGATCAGCACCGTCGTCGATCTTCTGGCAAGTTTTGCCGGTAGGGCCGACGCCAAAAGAATAGAGCACGGTTTCACTAACTGTCGGCATCGCGTCGGGTACGTCGTTGCGCGCGCGCGCTGCAGGAGCAAACGTCAGCGACATCACCACGAACACAGTCGCGACCGCGACGGCGATACACTTATGATCCAATCGAAGGCGAGAAAACCCATCCCACATCCACATACCCCTCGTGAAAAAATTGTACACAGCCCAGTGTAAGCAAGACGTTCGCACAAATCGACAAGTTGCGCGTTTGGCGTTGGGTAATTCTGAGCGCAGCGAAGAATTACCTCTCCCTTTGGGAGAGGTCGACGTGAGTCCGCGAGCGTCGGGTGAGGGCGCACGCATCGAGCGCAATGCTGGCGCCCTCACCCGCGCCGGAGGCGCGACCTCTCCCGGCGGGAGAGGTAATCTATGCGATTTTGTAAGTCACCAGCGCGTCGGCGACCAGAGAATCGGACGAGTCGACAATCTCGACGCCCAGACTCGCGATGCGCTGGCCGTGGCGCATGACCTTGGCGCTTGCGATCAGGTCCGAGTTCACGGCAAACCCGGTGTAGTTCACCGTCATCGAGATGGTCGCGCTTCGCGTCGTCTCAGGCAGACTCCATACCGCGGCGCATGCGGCGACGTCGGCCAGCGCGGCGATCGCGCCGCCATGAATGGGAGCGGCCGGACCACCGTCGTTGAGGTTTCGCAAGTCGAACGGCATCCGCACCGTCGCCGATCCGTTGGCCGCCGCTTCGATCTTCAGTCCAAGCATCGCCGAGAACGGCGCTCGCTCGAGCACCTTGATGAACTGGCTTCGATCCTGATCGGCCATCGCCTACAAGCCAAGCGCGTCGGGCAGTTCCGCCAAGTCCGAGATGACGATATCCGGCGCGGGGATTCCCGCAGGCATTTCATGGCCGCGCCTGTGAATCCAGGCCGAATGCATGCCGGCGCCCTTGCTGCCGAGCACGTCGTCGAGCGGAGTGTCGCCGACAAACAGGATCTCGGCGGGTTCGAGCTTCATCGCGTCGAGCAGGACCTTGAAGATGAGCGGGTTGGGTTTGCGATAGCCGGTGTCGGCCGAGATGATCACGGCGTCGAACAACTCGCGGATGCCCGTGTCGTGCATGATGAGATGGCCGGTCTCTGAATCGTCGAAGTTGGAGATCAAGCCGACCCTGTGGTCTTTGGCGATTCGTTTCATCGCCTCGATGCGCGCCTGCGGCGCCTTGGTGACCTCGCGCACGCGGCTCATGTGGATGCGGCGCAGGTTTTCGGCCAGCGGCGCCGCTTGCCGATCGTCAACGCCGAGCAGCTTGAGCGTGCGCGCGAAGCGTTCGAGGCAGGTGATCTCGAGCGCTTCGGCCTTTGCGCGCTCGCTGAATATATCGGAGTAAACCGACGCGTGCGCTTCCGAGAATTTTACCCGGTCGAAGCGCTCACCGAGTGCGCTTTCGAGCACACCATAGAGCAGCGGCGTCGTGCTGCGAATCTCGCGCCCGCGGAATTGCATCTGCGGCAACGCCTCGGGATTCCAGGTGACGAGCGTGTCGAACAGATCGATGACGACCGCCTTGTAACGATGCTTAGCCACGCGAGGTCAACGCTCCCGAGGTGCCGACGAGTGCGGCAAGGTTCAACAGCAGGACAGTGCCGTTGAGAATCACCGACGTGTGATGCAGGCTGTCGAACTCCGCCTTGCGCACAGCATCCGGATTGGGATCTTCGGTGACGGCGCGAAGCGCGTCGGCGCGCGGCAGAATGACCATGCCCGCGTAGAAGGTGATGCCGAGGCCGATTGCGAGTGCGAGCGCGGTGAGACTCCACCACAGTCGCGGGCTGTGCGCCGCCGTCAGGTAGATCGCGAGTGCGACGCTGATCGTTCCCGCGATGTAGCCGAGCATGTAGTAGCGCGGGAAGATTACGCTGATCAGCTGGCCGGCTTCATGCCGCGGCAGATTGGTGAAGACGGCGGGCGCGGTGAAGAACGAGAAAAACACAATTCCGCCCAGCCAGCATCCCAGTGCGGCGAGGTAAATCGTCAAAACTAAAATCATCTTTTTAAACGACGGCTCAGCGTTGCGATCAGTTGAGCCATCGGTTGGGTGCGCCGGGCAGCGGCTGCCGCTCGGAGAAGCCGGAGTCCACGCTGTGCCATGCGACGACGCGCGATTCGCCGAATTGCCAGCACAGAAAAACGATTTCGTCGCCGGCGTCGTAAGGAAAATCGATCAGGCCGAGGTCGATGTCCTTGAGGATGCAACCGAACGACTCTATCTGCGAAGCGGCATCAGCCATGTTGGTCGCGAACGACCGCAACTCGGGATAGCGGCCGACGATTTCGCTCATCGCGGAGTGCACAATCGACGGATCGTCGACCGACAACTCGTCGATTCGCGCGCGCAGCGAAGTCGCCTGCATCTGGAGCTGACGCATCAGAATTTCCAGGCGCGGGATCAGCTCGTTGGCTTCTTCTTCGCTAAATAACTTATCAAATCCAATATTGGGCAACGTTTCCTCGTCAGTAGCGCCGGCGGGTCCCCATGATTAGCTTGTTACGTGAGAGACTATCTTGTCCGCCCCACTCCTATATATTACGGTGAAATTTGGGTGGCGTGGAAGGCGCGCGGGGTCCTCCCTACGAGGTTTGATGACCTA
>JBEKLS010000020.1:0-38758 GCA_050010075.1 Binatus sp. (SeqCode)
GTGGCGAAGTAGGGCGCCATTGGCACCGGCGCGATGAACGGGCCAATCGGCTGCGGACCCAGCGCAGACAGCACGTATTCCTTGACGGCAGGCGGCATGTCGTTGCTGAGCCCGTCGAGAAATTCTTTCCCCATCATCTCGATCGGGATTGCTCGCTCCGGCAACGATTCGGACGCCGCCAGCAGTGGTGAACTAGCCGGATCCTGAAGCGGCTGCCCGTCGAGCGCCACCAGCGCAGTGACCCACACGACGCGCTTTATCCGCGAGGGAATCTTCGCCGCGACGCCCGGAATCGAAAGCCCGCCGAGACTATGCCCTGCGAGCACAACGTTCTTCAGATCGTGTTGCTCGATAAAGTCCGCAACGCTATCGACGTAGCTCTGCAGCGTAACCTTCGATCGATCAACGCGATTCATCCCATGCCCCGGCAGATCGACCGCGTAAGCATTGTCGCCAAGTTTCTCGAGCTGGTTAACAACCGCAGCCCAGCACCACGCACCATGCCAAGCGCCATGCACCAAAACGAAAGTCTCCGCCATTTTCTTTCTCCAATCCCCCGCCCGTTATTTTACGGGAGAGGTTAGGTGAGGGTTCTGGGCCACAAGCTTAATTTCGATTTCCCGCGCCGCTGAGAATGGCACAAAAAAAGGCCGATACACAAAACCACGAATCTTGATGTTCCGAAATAGCCTCCCCCTAAATGGGGGGAGGCCGACGCTCGTCTTCGAGTGGCGGGTGGAGGACCTTACTGTCTGAAAATTCTGCGGGACGCACTAGAAATGCGCACGAGTCAACCGCGCGGCATATCGTCCTCCACCCTAACCCTCCCCCCATTGTGGGGGAGGGAACAGAGGTTTCACGTTAGATAAAGTTCTCCCTACGCCGATACCGCCGTGACTTGCTGCCCGTCTTTCAATGTAGGCGCCGGCATCACTATCACCGTCTCGCCGCCGCTTAGTCCCTGCTTTACTTCGATGCCGTCCTGGAATTCGCGCCCGACTGTGATTGGCACCAGGTGGGCGGTATCGTCGCGCACAACCCACACCGAATTGGCGCTGCCGTCGGTGACGATCGCCTTTTTCGGCACCAGCACCATCGGCGCCTGCGCCGTCTCGGTCATGATCGATTGGAAGGTGACCTTGGCGCTCATCTCGGGCTTGATGATTTTCAAATCCGGCTGGAGGATTTTGACCTCGACCTTGACCGTGCCTTTCTGCCGGTCGGCCTCGGGATAAATCTTGACCACTTGCGCCGGAAACGGATTGTCGGGATAGGCGTCGGGAATCACCGTCGCCGGCGTGCCCATCTTGACCTTCGCGATATCGCTTTCATTGATATCGACTTCGCAGCGCAGGTCGCTGAGATCCGCAAGCTGCGCGATATCGGTGGCGCCGCCACCGGCCTGGATCTCGCCGCCGAAGTTAATCGTGTCGCCGAGTTCGCGATACTTCTGCAGCACCACGCCGTTGATTGGCGACGTGATCACGGTCTGACTCACGTTGAATTTCGCGAACTCGATCTCACCGTCCGACTTCTTGAGATCCGCCTCGGCCACTGCGAGCTGATTCTCCGCGTCGTCGAGTGAGTCCTTCGATTCGACGCCCTGCGCGTAGAGCTGGCGCAGTCGATTGGCGCGCGCGGTCTTGAGCACGACGTTGGCCGCCGCCAAATCGCGATCTGCATACGCCTGCTTCAGTTGCGCCTGGTAGTCGCGGTCGTCGATTCGCGCGAGCAAGTCGCCAACCTTGACCCGCTGTCCTTCCTCGATCGGCTCGGCGACTATCTGGCCGAGAATCTTGGTGCCGATCACGATGTACTTGTGGCGCGTGATCACGTAGCCGCTGCCGGTAAGCACGGTGCCGGCCTGTCCGGCTTGCTTGACCGAAACGATGGCGGTCTGCACTTCGGGCGGACGTCCGAGCGTTCGCTGATAGACGACATAGCCCGCGCCCCCGACGACCCCGAGAACCACGAGCCCGATAGCAGCGGGAATAATCCGGCTCGGCTTTTTCGGACTCGCCGCGCGCGCAATCCGGAGCGATTCGAGCTCGCGGATATTCGGTCCTCTGGGCGCTTCGGACAAGGTCACACGCTCCTGAGCGCATCAACTACCGGCATTTTCATCGCCTGCCGCGCCGGCAGCCAGCCGCCGACCATACCCATCACGGCGGCGAAGATCAGCGCTTCGATCACTATTGCAAAAGTGACGCGGAAGCTGAACGCCAGGGTTGAGAAGGTAACGAAATTACCGAACGTCGTCGACAGCCCGTTGATCGGCATCGCCAGCAGGATTCCGATAACGCCGGCGGCGACCGCCAGCACCAGCGACTCGAGCAGGAACGAGGTCATCACCGCCATCGGCGCGAAGCCGAGCGCGCGCAGCGTTCCGATCTCGGTCGTGCGCGACGAGACCGCCGCGTACATCGTGTTCATCGCGCCGAAGATCGCGCCGACCGCCATGATCACGGCGACGATCATCCCGAGCACGCGCATCTGGTTGGCGACGACCGCCTGGTCCTTGTAGTAATCCGCCTCGGTTTCGCCTGTCAGGTTAATTCGCGGGTCGTCGGCCAGTCGGCGAATGAGCGCGTTGGCGTCAGCACCGGGCGCCAGTTTGAGCCGCACATCGGCGTAGTACGCACCGCGCTGCGCATCATCCTGGACATTGTGAATGTCGCCCCAGACTTCGGACTCGAACGAGCCGCCGTCGGCCGCCATGATGCCGACCACCTTCCAGTTGCCGCGTCCGAAGCGCAGCGTATCGCCGAGCTGCGTGTTTGCGTAATGCCCTTGCAGGCCCTTGCCGACGATCACCTCGTTGACGGAAGGGTTGAACATTCGGCCTTCGACAATTTTTACTTTGGGGTGAACCTTGAGCGCGATCGGCAGAACTCCGCGGACGACAATGTTGTCGCGGCCGCCGCCGACACGATCCATCAGCGCCTGCACTGGCAACTCCGGCGACGCATCGACGGTGCCGTCGGGCTCGCGCCGAATCTGCGGCAGGAATTTCATCGCGTCGAACTGATCGAGCTGAATCGAGGAGTAAGTCTCGGTGGTAGCCCCCTTGCGCAAAACAATAACGTTGTCGGGATCGCCGGTATCGGAAATCGCCGAGTTCAACCCCGCGACCAGCGCCATCACGATCACGAACACGCAGACGACGAGCGCGATTCCGCCGCCGGTCATTGCAGTAGAAACCCGCCGCACCAGCAGCGACCGCACGTTGTATTTCAGCGGTATCGCCATCTCAGGCAACCGTCCTCAGCGCGTCCACGATGTTGCGCCGCGCGGCCGAGCTCGCTGGCACCAGCGCGCTGAACAGTCCTATCAATGCCGCCACGACCAGCGTCTCCACCAGCACCACGGGCGGCATCCGGATCGATCCTAACGGCCCGCCCACGTTGCCGATCGAAAAGGCCTTAAGCACGATGTACGCCGAGCCGCATCCGATAACGCCGCCGATAAGGCCGATGAGCAGCGACTCTGCCAACAGCAGCGACAAAATAGTGCGCGACGGAAATCCCATCGATCGCATCACGGCGATCTCGCCGCGCCGCTCGCGTATCGACATCGCCGCAGTGTTGGCGGCCACCAGCCCAATCGTCAGCACGACGATAAAACCGAGAATCTCCGCCATCCTGAAAAACGTGCGGTACTGATCCATGAAGCTGCCGATAAAGGCCGCCTCCGACTCCGACAAGGTCTCCGCCGACGAGTTGGCAAAGCCTTCATCTATAGCCGCAATCACCTGCGGCACGTTCTCCGGCTTGTCCACCTTGACCCAGATGTTATCGACGATTCCCGGCCGGCCCGCCGCTTCTTCGAGATAGTCTCTCCTGAACAGCAGGAAATCCGGCGGCGCCTTGCCGCTGATGGTGCCGACTATCTGTAGCGTTACATTGAATGGGTAGAGTGTGCCCCTGAGCTGAATCTGCTGGCCGACCTGCAGATTGAACTTCTTCATCGTGTCGGCGCCGACCAGCGCCGCAGTGCGAATCTTCTTGAACTGCTCGAACGACTCAGGGCTGATTCCCCAGTCGGGCCACATCTGATCGACTTGCTCGGGATCAGCCGCGAGGTTGGGAAACTGGTCGTAGACCTCATGGTAGACGCCGCCGAACCAGCTTTCGGGCACGACCACTTCGACATGCGGAATCGTTGCGATTCGCTGCTTGTAGGCCACCGGAATCGAGTACGCGAGCCCCGCCTTGTTATGCGTCGCGATGCGCGTGGACGAGGCAGTATTTCCAAGAATCTGATCAGCAACGGTAGGTATAGAAACCAGCGCAGAAAAAATAAACAGCGAAACGGCAATCGACAGCACGGTCAAGAAGGTTCGCCGCTTGCTGCGAAACAGATTCTTAAAAACCAGCGTCAGGTACTTCAACGCGCCACCTCTCAATCACCAGAACCAGGCCGCGTCCGAATCTCCAGCACATGATTCGCGAGATCGAAAAAATACACCGTGCGCCCACCGCCCGACTCATCAATCTTCATATTCCCGAGTGACCGCGGGCCGCTGCCATAGGCAAGCCCGGCTTCCTTGATCCGCCCAAAAATCGCATCGAATTCCGCATCGCCAACGTGGAACGCATAGTGATGCACTCCGAAATCCTTCCAGCGATCATCGAAGTCCATCGTGAAACTCTCGTTCACCCGCACCGGCGCAAACGGTCCCATCGGACCGTCGTACTTCAATCCAAAGAGCTTCGCGAAGAACTCTGCCGATGCCACCTTGTCCCGCGCCGGAACAATCGTGTGATCCAATGTGATAGCCATGACATACCTCCCAAATCTCGTCCCGTTCCCCAGATGGGAACGGGTTAAGGGTTAGGTCTTTCACGCATGCGCCGCAGCGTCCGCCGGCGCTCCACGCTTGCCGGGCTCAACCCCGGCCAGCACGCCCTTATCCAGCCGATAAACCGTATCGACATAACGCTCGGCCCGCGGATCGTGCGTGACCATCACGATCGTTTTCTGAAATTGCCGATTCATATCCACCAGCAATCCCAGGATTTCCTCGGCCGACTTCGCGTCGAGGTCACCGGTCGGCTCGTCGGCGACGATGATCGTCGGGTCAGCGACGATCGCGCGCGCAATCGCAACGCGTTGCTCCTGCCCGCCGGACAACTGCCGCGGATAATGGTCCATCCGATCCGCCAGGCCCACGACCTTGAGCGCCGTCTCGACATGCTCGCGCCGCTCGGCTTTGTTGAGATGCGTCAGCAGCAGCGGCAACTCGACATTCTCGAATGCAGTGAGCACTGGAATGAGGTTGTAGAACTGGAACACCAGCCCGATATGGCGCGCGCGCCAGCCTGCCAGGTCGCGCTCTTTCATTCCGGTGATTTCCTCGCCGCCGACCGCGACGCGGCCGCTGGTGGCGTGATCGATGCCCGCGATGAGGTTGAGCATCGTGGTCTTGCCCGATCCCGACGGCCCCATGATCGCGACGAAGCGGCCGGCCGGGACCTGGACGGTCACGTCGTCGAGCGCGCGGACCTCGAACTCGTCGCGCTTGTAGATTCGGGTCACGTGCTCGAGATCAATTGCAAACTTTTCGTCCATGTCATCCTGCCTTTGCGAAACTTCTCGGTTAACCCTGCTATCAGACTCGACCCTTGATATGTCGCGCGCGCGAAGTCAACGCAGTCCTGCTGCTGCGGCGCGCCGCGGCTTGGCCCGCGCTCGCGCTCGCCGCGCCATTTGTATTTCACGCTTCAATTGCGCGCAAAGTCTCGCCAGCACGCGCGCCTTCGCGGCGTTAATCTCGCAGCCGAGCTCGACCATGATTCTGCGCAGGGGGCTGGCGCCCGCGCGACGCATCGCGGCGACCATCTCGGTCAGGATAGCGGTGCGGGCTTCGTCGTCGCGGCGCGACCGCTGCACATGCTCGAGCGCGATTTCCAGCTCGCGGTCCGCGAAATAGATCTTTATCTGCGATTCGTCGAACACGAACAGCGGCTGCGCAGGCTCGCGCAGCATCCGCATGAAATGCGCCCGGCCGCGCGGCGTGATCGCATAGACCTTGCGCGCGCGCCGCCCACGCCGCTCCGTGCGCAGCTTGACCAGCCCGTCTCGAGCCAACTTCTTCAGTGCGGGGTAAATCGAACCGTCGCTCACCCGGTAGAAAAATCCGACCGGGTCCTGGAACCGCTGCTTCAAATCGTAGCCGGTCGCCTCCGCCTCCATCAGGAAACCCAGGATGGGAAACTTGACGTCCATCCGCGGCGGCGTCTTGTCGAATCCGAGCGCCGACTTCGCGGGAAACAGCGGCGCGGCGGAACGATAGTTCCGAGTGCCGTTCAGCGCGGATGTAGTGGACACCTCGTGCATACCTATCGAGCCAATAGCTCGACTTGAGCTATCTGTCAATCAGCTGGCGGAATCAGGGTGCAGCGATGTGACTGCGGATGAAACTGACCACATTGGTAGGACCCTCAAGGGGCGCGACTCGCGCGCCCGCAGCCGCATACTCGCGCATCTGCTCGGGCATGGGCTCGGTGCCGAAGACGATGTCCCACAATGGCGAGGTCACCCCGAAAATCGCGTCAGGCTGAGCTATATGATGAGCCAGATGCCGCGCGCGCAGGCGCGATTCGAACGCAGACGATGCGCGGACGAAATGAATCCGGTAGTGGATATACTCGTAGGCGGCGAATCCGGCCGCGATTCCCCAGAGGAAGATCACGCCCGGCGCGAGCCCGAACCATCCGATTGCGCCAAGGAGCACGACGGCGGTGGGAATCCATGCGCGGAACGCGAATACGCAATGCGGATCCCGATGATGCACGTCGTGGAGCGCCGTCACGATCGTGCGATGCGCATGCGCGAGGACGCCGTGGATGACGTACTCGACGAGAGTCCAGGTGAAGAGACCAGCGGCGAATATGAGCGCGTCGGTGAGCATCTGCTTTGATCGTAGGTCGCGGCGCTGCGCTTGGCAACGCCGGTAGTCCGCTTGCATCGGGACCGGAATACACCAATCCTCTGCCGAGAGGAGCTTCGCATATGTACGACAGCGACAATCCGTTCCTGAATGGCAACTACGCGCCGTGGCGCGAGGAAGGCGACGCGTTCGATCTCGAGATTGAGGGCGAGCTGCCGCGCGAGCTCAACGGCGCGCTTTACCGGGTCGGCCCGAACCCGCATTTCAAGCCACGCGGCGCTTACCACTGGTTCGACGGCGACGGAATGGTGCATGCGTTCATCCTGCGTGACGGCCGCGCCGCCTATCGCAATCGCTACGTGCGCACCGACGGCCTCAAGGCCGAGATGAAGGCGGGGCGGGCGCTGTTCGGCAGCTTGATCGAGCATGCGCGCGAGCTGCCGCCGGATCTCCCGCCGTACAAGAACGCCGCCAACACCAACATCATCGGATACGGCAATCGCCTGCTTGCGCTGTTCGAGGCGGCGTCGCCGCATGAACTCAAGCCGCTGACGCTCGAGACGGTCGGGCTGTACGATTTCGGCGGCAAGCTGAATGGGCCCGTCACGGCGCATCCGAAGTTCGATCCGGTCAACGGCGACCTGCTGTTCTTCGGTTATCGGCCGTTCCCTCCGTACGTGACGTGGTATCGCGCGGGTCGCGACGGCAAGCTCCTCGAGTCGCGGCCGATAGACACGGGACTGCCGGTGATGATGCACGATTTTATCGCGACCGATAACTACGCGATCTTTTTCGTCTGTCCCTCCGTCTTTCATATCGAGAATGCGCCGGCGGGAAAGCCGCTGTTCATCTGGGAACCTCAGCACGGCACCAAGATGGGCGTGATGAATCGCAAGACCGGCGACGTGAAATGGTTCAAGGACGAGGCGTTCTTCGTTTTTCATTTCCTCAACGCGTACGAGGAGAACGGCTCGCTTGTTGTCGACGGGTGCAGGATGGAATCGCTCGACATGACCGGCGATTCGTTCGGCGCCAAGCCGCTGATGTGGCGTTGGAATTTGAATCTGAGAGACGGTTCGTTGCGGCAGAACCAGATGCACGACACTCCCACCGAATTTCCGCGCCTCGACGAGCGCGTGGCCGGCCGCAAGCATCGCTACGGCTACTTCACCAACGGCGATACCGAGTCGCCCGACAACAAGTCGAACTCCAGGGGCCTGCTCAAGCGCGATTACCAGTCCAACAAGGTTGAAGTTCAGGAGCTCGGACCTAACTTCGCGGCCGGCGAGCCGGTGTTCGTCCCGCGCAGCGCCCAATCCTCCGAGGACGACGGCTGGGTGCTCGCGGTCTGGTATGACGACCAGCGCAATCGCAGCGAGATGGTCGTGCTCGACGCGCGGAACTTCGCGGGCACACCGGTCGCGAGGATCAAGCTGCAGCATCGCGTGCCGTGGGGCTTCCACGGCAACTGGGTACCTGCGCAGTGAGGGAGGGGGGAACTTAATCTAATGTGAAACCCGCGATGGGTTTCACACATCCTTCGGCAGGGGTGACCCCTGCACCCAGTGTTAAGAAAGAAGTAGCGAAGCACAGAATCCGGATCCTTTCTTGCCTCTCCCTATCAGGGAGAGGCCGACGCGAGACCTTGAGTGTCGGGTGAGGGTCCGAATTCCTAGTTCTTCGCATCGCGCAAAGAAGGGCGTCCTTATGTGCAGAGCCTCACCCGCGCCGCAGGGCGTAACCTTTTCGGGACATTGCGGTTTCTATAGATAGAGGCTGATGTGTCCGGGAGATCTGCATCCTTGTATGTGCGCTCTTTGCCCGAGGCTGGATTGAAAGCTCACGCGGCGGTGAAGCGCGAGGTCCAAGACTCGCGGGAGCGCGCGCTGATCGAGGCGGCGCAGCGGGACCGTGGCCGGTTTGCCGATCTCTACGAGGCTAACTTCGAACGCGTCTATGCGTACGTTGCGCGGCGGGTGCGCGATCGTGACGAGGCGCAGGACCTTACCGCCGAGGTTTTTCATCTCGCATTGAAGAATCTGCCGCGGTTCGAATGGCGCGGCGTGCCATTTGTGGCGTGGCTGTTCAGGATCGCATCCAACGAGATAGCCGATCGATCGAAGAGCATCGCCAGGGGCCGGACGCATCAGCGCGAGTTTCAGGAAAGTGATGCTCCGGTCGTGATGACCGAGGACCTCGACGAGGCTGAGCGGCGGGCGCGGTTGTTCAAGCTCGTCGAACGGCTGCCGCGCGATCAATCGCGGGTGATCGTGATGCGCTTTGCGGAAGACAAATCGATTCGCGAAATCGCGAATACGCTCGGGCGCACGGAGGGCAGTATCAAGCAGCTTCAATTCCGCGGCCTGCAGAATTTGCGGGTGCGGTTGGGTGATACGAATGGCTAAGGGGAAACTAATCGAACAACTGAACGATGCGGTGGAGACTCTGGTGGCCAAGCCGAACGCACCGCAGCCGAACGTCGATCCTCGGCTGGGAGCGATTTTGCGAATCGCGGGCGAGTTGCGCGATTTGCCGCGCGCCAATTTCAGAAGCCGCCTGAAGGCGGAGCTGGCCGCGGAATCGAAGGAAGTTGAATCGTCAGCATCGTCGCCGGCAGGCGGCAAGCCGCTGATCACGCATCAGGATATCGAAGAGCGGCTCAAGCAGATTGCCGAACAGCCGAAATTTATCGTGCACGATCTGGATGCCGCGCTTAGCGACCTGCCCGGCATGACGATGCGATTCCTCGACGCGATGAACGACCATCTGCTGGTCGTGTCGTGCGGGAGCCGGCGGTCGAATTGGGAGCGCCATCTTGGTTCCGACGAAATGATCTACGTGACCGAGGGCAAGACCGAGGTCGAAACCTTGACGGAGAACGGGCCGGTGAAGGCGACCGTCCGCGCTGGGTCGTTGTTCGTATGCCCGGAAGGGCTGTGGCATCGGCTGACGCCGCAGCCGTCGGTATCGGCGTTTTACCTGACACCGAGAAACACCGAAGGCTCCGCCGCGAAGGATCCACGGTCAAAGAAAGAGCGCGCGAAGCGCGGGCGCAAAGGATCGCGTAGTCGCGACGCCGCGATGCTGCGAGAGCATGAGTTGCAAGCGGCTCTGCGCGAGGTGCCGCATCTCAATATCACCGAGCAGACGACCGGCGCCGACGCCCACGCCGCCGTGCGCAATGTCGCGATGCTCGGGAATCTGACGCTCGGCGTGATGAGCTACACCGGCCTGACGCCCTGGGAGCGGCATCCCGGCGGCGACGAGCTGCTGCTGGCGCTCGACGGCGAGCTCGAGGTGACAGTGCTGACGGATGATGGGCCGGTGACGCGCAAGCTGCGCGCGGGCGAGGCATTCGTGTGCCGGCAAGGATTGTGGCATCGGCAGCTCGCGGAAAAGTCGGTGTCGATGCTGTATGGGACGCCGATCGAGCACGGTGAGGTTTCGACGGCGGACGATCCTCGCGTTGTCGCCGCCAAACCCGCGCCGGCCGCTCCTCGCAGCATTATGCCGTTTCTGTATATCGAGGACGCGGCGAGCGCGGTCGAATTCTACAAGAAGGTATTCGGCGCGAGCGTGTTGATGCGTGACGAGGAGCCGAGCGGAATCGTGAGCCACGCGATGCTCAAAATGGGTGAAACTACCGTCATGCTTTCGGATCCCACTTCGGCCGATGTGAGGCAGAACGACGTGCACCACCTGTCGCGCACGCCGCAGTCGCTCGGTGGATCCCCGGTGCATCTCTATATCTACGTCGCCGATGTGGACGAGGTGTTCAGGCGCGCAGTTGAAGCCGGCGCGAAGGTGATCGACCAGCCCGAGGATCGCGAGTGGGGCGATCGGACGTCGGGAATCGAGGACCCGTTCGGTCATGTGTGGTGGGTTGGCACGCCGCTGAAGGATCTGCCGCCGAAAGATACAAAATAAGAGGGTCAGGAGTAGAACCATGGCAAGCAAAGTGAAGACGGTTCCCGACGGTTGGCATAGCGTGACTCCGTTCCTGAGCGTCAAAGATGCGGCGCGCGCGGTCGAATTCTATCGCAAGGTGTTCGGCGCGACGGAGCTGGAGCGGATGGCGGAGCCGGATGGCAAGGTCAACCATGCGGTGCTGAAGATCGGCGACTCGATCGTGAGACTCGCGGACGACAGCTCCGAGCATGGGGTGGAGTGGGCGGCCAAAGGCTGGTCGCGCAGTCCGCAGTCGCTGGGCGGCACGCCGGTGCATTTCTACGTTTACGTCGAGGATTCGGACGCGGTGTTCAAACGCGCACTCGCCGCTGGCGCGACCGAGATGGAGCCGGTTAAAGACAAGGAATGGGGCGACAGGATGGGCGCGCTGACAGATCCCTTTGGACACATCTGGATGATCGCGACTCATAAAAGAGACGTGTCGTTCGAGGACGTCAAAAAACTTCGCGCGGGAGTCAGTAGCGGGGCCAAGCAAGGATGAAAATCCCTCGCATCATCGCGATCGGTCTTGCGGTTATCTTCGTGCTGTTGATTGCGCGATTGACGCGGCTTGAAAATGGCGGGTCGCCGCATGCGTTCGTCATGCTGCCCGGGCAGGAGCCGGCGACGATGTATCTGCCGGGGCCGGGGCATCCGTTCTATACGTTATTTCCCAAACCCGTGGCGGAGCGGCCGCCTGCGGTCGTGCTGGTTCACGGATTCAGCGCCGATCGGCAAGTGATGAGCATGCTCGCACGCCGGCTGGCCGAGAACGGCTACGCGGTCCTGGCGATCGACGTCAACGGCCACGGCCAGAATCGCAATCCGTTCAACGGCGACGAGGTCGCGAGCGGCAGTCTGCGCGATAACATCAAGACCGCGGTTGATTTTCTTCGCAACAGCCCGCTGGTCGATGGATCGCGAATCGTCGTGATGGGGCATTCGATGGGCGCCGGCGCGGCGCTCGATTACGCGACTCACGATCCGAATCTCAAAGGCGCGGTGATGATTTCGGGCGGCTGGGCGCTGGGTCCGGTGCCGCCGAAGAATGCACTGTTCATCTTTGCCGAGCGCGACCCGGTCGATCCGATCCAGGTGCCGTCAACTGAGCTGGCGGCCCATCTGGCAAACGTGTCGCCAATCCAGCTCGGCAAGACTTACGGTGATTTCACGCAGGGCAACGCGGTCGAGGCGATCCAGATCCCGAGAGTCAATCACGTGACGATCCTGTATTCGGCCGAGGCCGCGACCACGATCGTAAAGTGGCTCGACAGCACGTTCGGAACGACGAGAACCGGCGCGATCCGCCTCGAGGATCCGCGAGAGCGGACCGCGCGATTCGCCCTGATCATCTTTGCGTTCCTGCTGATCCCGCTGGGCAGAGTGTGCGGCTCGATAGCGCCGAAGTGGGTGGACGAGCGGTCAGGTCCGCGCGGATGGATGGGGCTGCTGATACTCGGCGGCGCGCTGTTAGCGGCGATGCCGCTGGCGGCGGCAGACCCGGCGGGGTTCATCCCGGTAGTGATTGGCGACGTCCAGATCTCGTGGTTCGCAGTTGCGGGGCTGATCATCGTGGGCGTGCTCGCGTTAACGCAGCTGCTTAATTGGTATCGCATCCGCGAAGGCGTCGGCGCGGCAATCGCAGGCGGCGCGGCGGGATTCGCCGTCGTATATGTGTGCCAGGTCGCGATGTCGGTGATGTTGCATCGGGTCACGCTGTCACCGGAACGGCTAATGGTGATGGCGATGGCGGCGGTTCTGCTGTTTCCGTTCTGGATGGGCTTCGAGCTGCTGTTGCGGCGCGGTGACATCCTGGGTTCGACGATGTGGGCGTCGCTCGGCCGTGTTCTAATCCTCGTGCTGATGGTGATCGGCGTGAGCCTGAACGCGCTGCCGTTCGTCCTGATTCTGCTGCTGCCGATCATCGCGCTGGCGTTCGTGATGATCGAAATATTCTCGGCCTCGGCCTACAGCGTGTCGCGCAATCTGACGCTGATCGCGGTCTTCGAGACGCTCTGGTTCGCGTGGATGATCGCGGCATCGAACCCGATAACTTTCATGTTCTAGGAGACAGACTATGTCCAAAAAAATCGATCCAATTCCGGTCGGGCCGCGCGCGATCACGCCGTACCTGACTATCAAGGGCGCCGCGAAGGGAATCGAGTTTTACAAGAAAGCCTTCGGCGCCAAGGAGTTGATGCGCTGGACGGGGCCGGACGGCAGGGTCGGGCACGCCGAGATCGAAATCAGCGGAACCCCGGTGTTCATCAGCGACGAGCATCCCGCGATTGGCGTGATCAGTCCCGAGACGCTCGGCGGTTCCAGCGTGGGACTCCATCTGCTGGTCGAGGATGCGTACGCGACTTTCAAACGGGCGCTTGAGGCGGGTGCGGAGCAAATCACGCCGGTCGAGGAAGAGCCGTGGGGTCAGCGGTCGGGCACGTTGAAGGACCCATTCGGCCATCGATGGTTCGTGACGACGCGCACGGCTGAACTATCTGCGGCTGAGATGGACGCTATCGGCAAAGCCGCGGGATACAAGACGCTCAACTGATATTTAGGGACATTTTAGCGCGCGCCACAGGCACGCATGCGTGATAGGCTTGGCCGAGTAGAAGCCTCGCTGCGGCGTGAGCAGGGGACTCTGCATTCATCGTAATCAGCCCGTCGTTCGCGACGAAAGGAAAAAGCAACCATGCTCGAGACAGGAAAACCATTTGTAAATTTCAATCTTCAGAACCAGGACGGCAAGCAGATGAAGCTCGGCGATTTCGCCGGCAAGTGGCTCGTCGTGTACGTCTATCCCAAGGACGACACCCCGGGCTGCACCATCCAGGGCAAGTCGTTTACCGCGAGCAAGGCGGACTTCGACGCGGCAGGAATCAAGGTGGTCGGAGTCAGCGCGGACGACGTCGCTTCGCATAAGAACTTCTGCAACAAATTTGCGTTTACGATCGATCTGCTCGCGGATACCAAAGCGGAGCTGCTCAAGGCCGCGGGCGTGTCGCAAACCGACTATAACGGCACCAAGTACTGGAACCGGACCAGCTTTGTGATCGATCCCAGCGGCAACCTGCGCAAGGTGTACGAGAAAGTGAATCCGCAGGGCCATGAAAAGGTACTGCTCGAGGACATCAAGACGATGCAAAAGAGCTGAAGCGTCAGGGGCGGGTCGGGGGCTATGATGCGGCAAAATTGGAACGTTTTATTATTGCCGCGAATTTGATTTGATGGATCAGTTGGCAAGGGCCCTGACCAGGCGGCGCGGACAGAATGGAGTCAGACGGGTGGCTGAATTTCGGACGAAATTAATCGTCCGATAACTAGATGGTTAGGTACTTGTCCCGCCTCATGACGCAAGAGTCTCGATACATTCCAGGAGGAATGCATGGTTAAGAAGATCGCCGCCATAGCCGGTGGCGTTTTTATCGGCCTGGTCATCGCCTTTGCGCGCGTCGGCGCGTTCCCTTTCTGGGGTTCCGATTCCGACGCATCCAAGGCGCCGCCCGCGGCGCAGCAGGCGCAGGCAGCGCCCGAGCCCTTGCCGGCGCCCCCCGTGCCGGGGGTGCAGGTGGCGCCTCCAGCTCCACCGGCAGCGCCGAACACGCCTGAGCCGGGCGAGAAGGTCGGCGTAATTACGTCGTTCGCGCCGCTGGTCAGAAAGATGATACCGGCGGTGGTCAGCGTCAACGTCGTTCAGGACGTGAAGGTTTCGGGTTTTGGCGAGCAGGCCGGGCCTGGCGATGAAAACGGCGAGGGCGATGGCGACGACAACGGCGATAACGGTGGCGGAGACCAAGGCGGTGGCGCAACCCCGCCGGGCGCCGATCCGTTCGATCAGCTGCGCCGCTACTTCGGCCAGGGCCCTCAGCGCGAATACAAACAGCATGGTCTGGGCTCGGGCGTGATCGTGTCGCCTGACGGCTACATCCTGACCAACAACCACGTGGTCGGTAACGCCGAGGAAATCCACGTCACGCTGCAGGACAAGCGCGAGTTCACCGCCAAGGTGATCGGCAAGGACGCGAAAACCGACCTTGGACTGATCAAGATCGATACCAAGGACGCACTGCCGGTAGCGCCGCTGGGCGACTCGAATACCACTGATGTCGGCGACTGGGTAATCGCGATCGGCAATCCGTTCAACGTCGGCATGACGGTGACGGCTGGAATCGTGAGCGCCAAGGGACGAATCCTCGGCGGCGACTACGACGATTTCATTCAGACCGACGCATCGATTAATCCCGGCAACTCGGGCGGACCGCTAATCAATACGAAAGGCGAAGTTATCGGCATCAACACTGCGATCTACAGCCGCACCGGCGCCAACAACGGCATCGGCTTTGCCATCCCGATCGACATGGCGCGCAACGTGATGGATCAGTTGAAGGCTCACGGCCGCGTTATCCGCGGATGGCTGGGCGTCGAGATCCAGGAAGTCACGCCTGACCTCGCGCAGTCGTTCGGACTGCCGCGGCCCGAAGGCGCACTGGTCGCGAGTGCTGACAAGGACGGGCCGGCAGGGAAGGGCGGAATCGAGCGCGGCGATATCGTGCTCAGCTTCAACGGCCATCCGGTGGACGATGAGCATGAGCTGCCGGCGCTGGTCGCGCAGACACCGATCAACACCGAGGTGCCGGTCGAGGTCGTGCGCAACGGCAAGCACATGACGCTCGAGGTCACGATTGGCGAGCGCAAGGAGCCGGAAGTCGCATCTGCGAAGGCCGAGGAGCCGGGCGGCAACTGGGGCATGCAGGTCGGCGATATCACGCCCGAGATTGCGCAGCAGTTCCATCTCGAAGGCACCAAGGGTGTGGTGATTCAGAAGGTTGCGCCGGATAGCCCGTCGGCGGATGCGGGCTTGCAGCCGGGTGACGTCGTGCTGGAAATCAATCACGACAAGGTCGCGGCGGTTTCGGATTTCGTCGCCAAGGCGAAGGCAGCGCAGACGGCGAAGAAGCCGGCGCTGCTGCTGGTGCAACGCGGCGGCGCGACGCTGTACACGGTGATCAAGCCGGCCGGTGTAGCGCAAGGCTGATCGCAAGCGAAGCTTCACGGATTCAACCCGCGGCGCATCGAGCTGATTCGATGCGCCGCGTTTGTTTCTTGTCTGATTCCCCCTTTCCGGATCGGAAAGGGGGTTAGGGGGATAGGATGGAGGAGAGCTTGATGTTTTTTCCGGTTCCCCTTCTCCATTTTTCTATGGGGAAGGGGCCAGGGGTTGGGGTGGTTTTGTTTGCTGCCTTTCAATGCTAATCACCACCGGATGTCACCGTTAACTCGCAATTCGAGGGCCGTTGCGTCGGCCAGACCCTAACCCCAATCCCCTTCCCCAGGAAGAATGGGGAAGGGGAACAGAAACGCGTGGTGTTGTGCAATCCTATCCCCCTAACCCCCTTTCCCGAATGGAAAGGGGGAATCAGACAAGGGTTGAGCTAAGCTGTAGAAGTTCTTAGCGCTGTCGAGTTATTTGGCGCGTGACAGGTTCCTCGCGAAAATATGATGTGGTGATCGCCGGCGCTGGTCCTGCGGGGCTGGCGACCGCGCTGTTTTTGGTGAAACGCCGGCCGGAGCTCGCGGGCAGGATCGTCGCGATCGAGAAATCGGCGCATCCGCGGTTCAAGGTATGCGCCGGCGGCCTGATTCCCAAAACGATGCTCGCGCTCGACGAGCTTGGAATCCCGCTCGACGTGGCCGCAGTCGAGGTAATTCGCGGCGAAGCTGCCACTCCTGTCGGGAGCGTCGACTTGTCGCGCGGCGGCGACGTGCTGGCGACGGTGATTCGACGCGATCGGTTCGACGCGATGCTCGCGCGCGCGGCTGTCGAGGCCGGCGTCGAGATTGTCCAACGCAGCCGCGTGCTCGATGTCACGCAGGACGCAGACGGCGTGCGCGTAAGCACCGACCGCGGTATCTTCGACGCGCAAATTCTGGTTGGCGCTGACGGATCGGGCAGTCGCGTGCGGCGCGCGGTGTTTGGCGCGCGCAAGGAAGCTATCGGCCGCGCATTGATGACTGACATCGCCGTCGATCCCGAGCGCACGCCGGAATTTACCTCGAAGCGCTACCGCTTCGACTTCCGCTGCGTGAGCCGAGGGATCAGCGGTTACTCGTGGTCGTTTCCGTGCCTGATAGGCGGCGCGCCGCACCTTAACGTGGGCATTTACGATCAACGCGCGCACGAATTCACTGAAAATGGCGGCGAACAATCGCAGATGATTGCGGAACTCGTGGCCGCCTTTCCCGAACTCCCACTCGATGGCTTGAAGCGCCGCGCGACGCGATGGCATTCGTTCCCGATTCGATGGTTCAACGCTGCCGACAGCTACGCATCCGGCCGTGTCATACTGGCGGGCGATGCCGCAGGCGTCGATCCGCTGATGGGCGAAGGCATTTCGTGCGCCTTCGAGCACGGCAAGCTGGCGGCCGGCGCTATCTGCAAATTCCTCGACGGCGACTCGGGCGCGCTCCGCGGCTACGATCGCGCGCTGCATCACGATGCGGTCGGCAGGAAGATGAGCAAGCTCGCGTTTGCGGCGCGCAGTTTCTACGGCCCGCGTCATCGGCTGTTCTTTCGAATTGCCGGCGTCAGCCGCCGCGCGCAGGAGCTCGGCGTTGACTGGTACAACGGCGCCCGACATCTCGACGAACTGCCGACCCATCGCCTGATTGCGCGCTGGGCGCGTGCGGTTCTATTAGGTGAGCCTGTGCGGTAGCATTCGGTTGTCGTTGGGGGTGGAGCGGAACAGGTGGCGGATCGAGGACGAGCGGCGTCGTCGCGCAAGCGCGCAAGTGCGCGAAGGCGGCCGGCGAGAAAGAAGCGACGGCTGGGAAAGTTTGCATTGGCCGCGCTGGTGGCGCTGATTTTGGGATTTTTGGCTAAACGCGTGATGATTCCGTCGGCTCTTCATTACATCGAATATCGGCCGCCCGATCAGCCGCCGCCGGCAGCAGGAGCCAATCCGCCTGCGACGTCCGAGCAACTGACGCCGAACGATCGCAGCGCGCTGGACGCGCTCATTAAAAAGGACAGGTGACGATCGACCGGTGGCGGCCACGATGCAGGTAGCTGACGACATGGGCTTTCGCGTCGAGCTCGCGCATCCGCCGTCGCGGATCGTGTCGCTGGTGCCGAGCTGGACCGAAACGTTGTTCGCGCTCGGATTCAATTCCGAGGTCGTAGGCGTCACCAAATTCTGCGTCGAACCAGTCGCGGCGGTTGCGTCGATTCCAAAAGTTGGCGGGACCAAGAATCCCGACATCGCCGCGATCGTCAAGCTCGAGCCCGAACTGATTATCGCCAACGCTGAGGAGAACCGGCGCGAGGACGTCGAGCGGCTGCGCGCGGCGGGAATCCCGGTGTTCACGACCTATCCGCGCACGGTGCCGGGCGCGGTCGAATCGATTCTGCGGCTGGGCCGCGCGCTCAGTCGCCAGTCGGCGGCCGCCGCGCTGGCCAAGGAGATAACGCTCAGCGTGAGCGGAATCGAAGCCGGGCTCGGCGTCTGGAGCAAGCTGCGGCTGCGCGTTTTCTGCCCGATATGGAAGAAGCCGTGGATGTCCTTCAACGCCGACACTTACGCGCATGACGTGCTGCGGATGCTCGGCTACAACAACATTTACGCGTCGGCGGGCGAGCGTTATCCGCAGACGACGCTCGAAGAGGCGGTCGAACGCCGCCCCGATATCGTGATACTTCCCGACGAGCCCTACGAGTTCGACGATTCCGACGTCGCCGAGCTGAAGACTCTGCTGCCGCCCGCGCTCAGCCGCCGCCTGCTGATAGTCAGCGGCCGCGACCTGCATTGGTACGGCGTTCACATGGTCAAGGGGCTCAAGTCGTTGGCGGAAAGAATGGCGCGCGTGCGTGCCGCGGTTCTATAATTGGGAGCCTGGATCGCAATGCGTGATGGACAGGACAGCGTGCGTCAATCCAATGAAGGGAGATTAGTATGATCCCGAAAATCAGCCTGGCAGCCGCGTTCCTGTTGCTGGCCGTGCCGCCGATAGCGTGCGCTTCAACTCGCGACGCGATTAATCCCGCGCCGATAGCCAGCAACGCGCACGAATCGCGAACGGGCATTCTCGTCGCTCAGGATGCACAACCGGCGATGGGCACTGGCGAAGGCGATAGCGCCACCGACAACGATAACGACAACGGCGCCGACGATCCCAACGCGAGTGCCGATGACAACGGCAATCAGAACGGCGACGGCGGCGAGGCGGATCAAAACAACGCTGGCGACGATCAGCCCGTCCCGCCGACGGTCCTCAACGGCAACGACAACGATTCCGGCGAGGTACCCCCGTTGAACCAACTTCCGCAGTCGGAGCCAATGAGCCCGCAGCAGTAGCGCCGCGCGCGAAGCGCCTGCTCGGCCAGGCCCTCGTTGGCTCGCTCACTTTCAACCGCACTCGTCACTCGAGGGAACCAACATGCCCGCACCACTGGACGGAATCAAAGTACTCGACCTGACCAAGCTCGCGCCCGGCCCGTTCTGCACGATGATCCTGGCGGACCTTGGAGCCGACGTGATCAGAATCGAGGAGCCTGGTCCTCCTACTGGCCGACGCGCTGAGCAGGCCGGAGCTGCAGGAGCGAGCAGGCCGGTTCGAAGCTTCAACAGCTCGCCCTACAACGCGCTCGCCCGCAACAAGAAATCGATCGGCATCAACCTCAAAAGCGGGATGGGCAAGGAAATCTACACGCGGCTGGCGCAGCGCGCCGACGTCATCGTCGAGGAATACCGCCCCGGCGTCGCCAAGCGGCTCGGTATCGATTACGAGAAGCTCGCGTCGCGCAACCCGCGGCTGATCTATTGCGCCATCACCGGCTTCGGGCAGACCGGGCCGTATCGCGACCTCGTCGGCCACGACATCAACTACATCGCGACCGCCGGCGTGCTCTCGATGTTTGGACGCCCCGGCCAGCCGCCGACGATTCCGCACAACGTCATCGCCGATTACGCCGGCGGCGGAATGCATGGCGCGATCGGAGTGCTCGCTGCGCTGGTCGCGCGCAATCAGACGGGGCGCGGGCAGTACGTCGACATTTCGATGATGGACGGGAGCCTCGCGCTGCTGGCGCAGGCGATGTCGACATTTTTCGCCAACGGCAAAGTGCCGCGGCGCGGCGAGACCATCAACGACGGCGGGATACCGAACTACAACGTCTACCTGACCAAGGACGACAAATACATCACGATCGCGGCGATCGAACCGTGGTTCTTCGCCAACCTATGCCGCGCGCTCGGGCGCGAAGACTTCATTCCGCACGAATACGACTCCGCCAAGCGCGCGGAAATCGCACGCGTGTTCACTGAGACCTTCAAGACCAAGACGCGCGACGAATGGTTCGAGATTCTAAGCAAGAGCGACATCTGCGCCGGCCGGATGCTCACGCTCGACGAGGTGCCGAACGATCCGCAGGTGCTCGCGCGCAACATGATCGTCGAGGTCGAAGCGCCGAGCGGCAAGAAGGTCAAGCAGGTCGGCATCTCGGCAAAATTTTCGGACACCCCCGGCTCGATCAGATCGCTCGCGCCGCAACTCGGCCAGCATACCGACGAAATCCTCGGCGAGCTGGGCTACAGCAAGGAAGATCTCGACCGCTGGCGCGAATCCGGCGCAATCAAGTAGCGCGTCTTTCTGTCTCCCCTCCCTGCAAGGGAGAGGATGAAGGTGAGGGTCCTTGTCCAGCGCGCATTTTCTGCGCGCGATTCAGGATTCCGCTCCAAGTCGCAGCGCGTCAAGGACTCGAGCTCGCCGCGTTGCCCCGCGGACAAATTCGTGCCGCTCTCGCGACCGAATTTTCTCAAAATCTGAATGTAAGGGTTCTAGGGTTTCGTCTCTCGTTCAAAAAAGTAGATAATCAGGATCCAGATCGGTCGAATCAAGAATAGAAAAAAAATTAAGACTACCCCTGTCTGACGCAGCCACGAGCCGTGAAGTAGGAGCGCAACCACAAATCCACAGACCAGGATCAGAAGAGCCGAGAGCCAGCGCGCCTGTCGGGAACTCATCGGCATTGAAGTACCAAACGCCGCGCGAGGGACAAAGGGGCTCAAGGGTGCAGTCAAGTAGCTCGTCAAGCCCGCAGAAGCTGACGTGCCCCTAATTTCCTACCTCTCCCCACCGGGAGAGGACGCGCCTCCGGCGCGCGGGTGAGGGCGCCTACATTGCGCTCGATGCCAGCGCCCTCACCCGTGCGCGACACCAGTGTCGCCGCACGACCTCTCCCGAGGGAGAGGTAGGAGCTGCGTTGCTCGCCCTATCCAATCACAGTTAAGATTCTCTTTATGCCACCGCAAACTCCGCTGTTCATGCGCGGCCCCAATGATCCGCTGCGAATCGAGCGCGCCGAAGGTCCATGGCTCTACACCTCCGACGGCCACAAGATCCTCGATGCCGGCGGCGGCGCCGTAGTCGTAAACATCGGGCAGGGACGCCGCGAGATCGCCGAGGTCGCCGCGCGCACGATTTCCAAGCTCGATTACATCGTGCCGGTCTGGACTTCGGCCGAGCGCGAGCGGCTGGCCGAGCGTCTCACGCGATGGACTCCGCCCGGGCTGACGCGCTTCTTTTTCACCAGCGGCGGATCGGAGTCGGTCGAGGCGGCGCTGAAGTTTGCGATTCTCTATAACAAGGCGCGCGGCAAACAGTCGAAGAGCAAGGTCATCGGCCGGCGCTTCTCGTATCACGGCAATACCATCGCGGCGCTGTCGGCGGGCGGGAGCGGGCGGCGCGCGGACTACGAGCATATTCTGCTCGACTGGCCGAAGATCGATCCGAGCTACTGCTACCGATGCCCGTGGGGCAAAACCTATCCGTCGTGCGAGCTCGACTGCGCGACTGCGCTCGAAAAAGAAATCCTCAAGCAGGGTCCGGACTCGATCGCGGCCTTCATCGCGGAGCCGATGATGGGCTCGAGCGGCGGCGTCGTGCCTCCCATCAAGGAGTACTGGCCCAAGATTCGCGAGATCTGCACGCGTTACGACGTGCTGCTGATAGCCGACGAAGTGATGACCGGCTTCGGCCGCACGGGCAGGCGCTTCGGCGTTGACAACTGGGACGTGGTGCCGGACATCCTGGTCGGCGGCAAGGGACTCACCGGCGGCTACATGCCGATGGGCATGATCGCGGTCAAGGAATCGCTGGTCGAGGAGCTCGAGCAGGCCAAGGCCGACTTCATGTTCTACACCTACAGCTCGCATCCGGTCGCATGCGCGGTCGCCGACGAAGTGCTCGCAATCATGGAGCGCGAGCGGCTGGTCGAGCGCTCGGCGGAAGTCGGCGCGCGGCTCGGTTCGAGCTTGAAGGAAGAATTGTCGGGGCACCCGATGGTCGGCGACATCCGCGGCTCCGGGATGTTCTGGGGAATCGAGCTGGTGCAGGACAAGGCGACGCGGATGCCGTTCGCGCCCGAGAAGAAAGTTACCAATCGTGTGCTCGGCGCGTCGGTGCGAAAGGGGATGTTCTTTTATCCGGCGACTGGGATGGCGGGCAAGGCGGGTGGCGACGCGATGATGATCACGCCGCCGTTCATCATCGGCGATTCTGAAATCGAGTTCATCATTCGCACCGCGCGCGCGGCTCTCGACGAGATCCAGCCTAACCTGTAGCGTTTGCGGAACACGTCTTAGCTTCGTGGAGAGACCGGCACATGGCCGATAGCATCATCGGGCCGACTTCGCATTATTTTTATTCGCAGCGCCTGAAACTGCATTACGTCGATTGGGGCAATCCCGAGAAGCCGCTGCTCGTGCTGGTGCATGGCGGCCGCGACCATTGCCGCAACTGGGACTGGGTCGCGCTCGACTTGCGCCGCCATTATCACATCATCGCGCCCGATCTTCGCGGCCATGGCGACTCCGACTGGGCCGTGGGCAGCGGCTATTCGATGATCGACTACGTGCTCGATCTCTCGCAGCTCATGAACGCGGTGTCGAAGGAACCGGCGACGCTGATCGGCCATTCGCTCGGCGGCGGAATCGTTTTGCAATACACCGGCACGCATCCCGACGCGGTCAAGCGCGTCGTTTCGATCGAGGGAATGGGTCCGCCGCCCGGGATGATCAAGGACTCGCCCGCCTACGAGCGCATGAATAACTGGATCGGGCAGATGCAGACGCTCGCGCGGCGCAAGGTGCGCGAGTATCCGTCGATCGAGGAGGCGCTCGCGCGCATGCGGGAAGCCAACCCGCATCTGAGCCGCGAGCAGGCGACCCATCTCACGATTTGGGGAGTGCGCCGCAACGAGAACGGCACTTACTCGTGGAAGTTCGACAACTACGTCCACGCCACCTCGCCCTACATGTTCAACAACCGCGACGCGCGCGAAATCTGGGGGCGTATCACCTGCCCGACGCTGCTGATTCGCGGCACCGAGTCGTGGGCGGGCGATTGGGTCAAGGACGGGCGCATCCAGGCGTTCAAGCACGCCGAGTCGGTGACGGTCGACAAGGCCGGACACTGGGTGCATCACGATCGCCTCGACGAATTCCTGGCAGTCGCGCACCGGTTTCTCGGCGTCTAGCGGATAACCGCGGCGGAGCTGCCGATGCGACGACCTTCACTTTCGCTGCGCAGCGATCAGTTCGAATACGTTCAGCTCATTCTGCTGGCGGTGACGGTCGGCGTGCTCGCGGCGCTGGGAAATCTTGGCTTCCGCAAACTGATCGAATTTTTCTCTTGGCTGTTTCGGGTGCTTGAATGGAACGCGCTCGGGATCGAGCTCGGCGGCCTGCATCGCGGTCTGATTCCGGTGATCCTGATGAGCGGCGGCGTCGCGATATTGCTGCTCAACCGGATGTTCCCGGGCGACGTGCTCGGCTACGGCTTCCCGAATTTTCTCGAGATGGTCAATCTCGGCACCGCGCGGCTCAAGCGCCGCTGGATTTTCGTCAAGGCTGCGGGCGCTGCGATTTCCTTGGGTGCCGGCGCGTCGGTCGGCCGCGAAGGTCCGATCGCGCAGGTCGGTGGTGCTATCGGATCGACAGTCGCGCAGCTTTGGAAGTTGTCGCCCGACCGCGCTAAGGTGCTGGTGGCCGCGGGCGCCGGCGCGGGTATCGCGACGACCTTCAACGCGCCGATCGGCGGGCTGATGTTCGCGCAGGAGATCGTGCTGCTCGGCCACACCGAAATCGCGAACCTCACGCTGCTCATCATCGCGACCTTCAGCGCCGTTATCACTTCGCGCGCAATCGTCGGCAACTCGGTTGTCTTCATCGCGCCAGAATTCGTGCTGCGCAGCTACTGGGAAATGGCCACCTATGCGCTGATGGGCGCGGCACTTGGCGCATTGGCCGCGGGCTTCATCCGGTTCTTCAACGCCACCGACGCGTGGTTTCGCCGGCTCGACTTGCCAATTTGGGTGAAGCTCGAAGCGGGCCTCGCGCTCGTCGGCGCGATTGCGATCTGGCTGCCGCAAAATTTGTCCGACGGATATCCGGTCATCAACAGCGCGATGGCCGGCGACTTCGGTATCAAGATGCTGGCGGCGATGATGGTCGCAAAGTTTTTCGCCAGCAGCGTTTCACTCGCATGCGGCGCGCCCGGCGGCTCTTTCGGCCCGACTTTCTTCATCGGCACGATGGGGGGCGGCTTGTTCCAGCGCGTGTCGGCAAGGGTGATTCCGCACCTCACCGGTCCGCGCGGATCGTACGCGCTGGTGGGACTCGGCGCGTTCCTGGCCGGCACCACGCACGCTCCACTGACAGCGCTGTTCCTGCTCTGGGAGATGACGCATAGCGACACCATCGCGCTGCCTTCGATGATCGCGACAATCACGGCGCTGGTCGTGGCACGCGCGATCGAAACCGAGTCGATCGACGAATTCCGCCTCGCGCGGCAGGGCAAGACCCTGCAAATCGGCAGCGAGCGGCTCGCGCTCACGCTCATCCCGGTCAGCGCCGTTGTAACCCGTAACGTTACGATCGTGAGCGAGAACACGTCGTTGTCGGAGGTGCTGCGGACCGCGGGCGAGACGGCGCAATCGACTTTGCCGGTGGTCAACAGCGACGGCGAGCTCGCCGGCACCATCGTCGTTCACGATTTGTTGTCGATGATCAGCGGAGGACAGGAGCTCGGTCCGCTGGTCAACGCATTCGACATCTGCAATGTGCATGGTCCGACCGTGCCGCTCGACGCGAACCTCGATGAGGCGAGCCAGTTGATGGAGCACGACGGCCTCGACGAGATTCCGGTGGTCGAGCGCGGCACACGGCGCTTTTTGGGGCTGGTCACTAACCGCCAAATCGCGCAAGCGCTGAACCGCGTGGCGGTTTCTCTTTCGACGCTGGCGACCCGCGATCCGAATATCTATTGGGCAACCGGCTATCGGGTGACGCGCGTCTCGGTGCCGGCCAACGCCGCAGGGAAAACCGTGCGTCAGCTCGACGCGCGCGCTCGATTCAGCGTCACGGTGCTGGCCGTGCAGGACGCGGACAATCCGCAGGGAGAATTCGCGCCGATCTCGCCCGATCGCCCGCTCAAGGCTGGCGACGAGCTGATCGCAGCCGGACGTCCGCAGGACATCCGGCGATTCACGCACGAGTTGGAGACCGCGGAACCGGTCGTGGCGCCGGCTCAGGCCGGTGGATCCGGAAAGACGTAGGGACGCGCGCGACCGGCGCGGATTTCGGCGCACATCTGCTCGACCGTTTTGAGGTCGCGCTCGAACTCTGTTGCCACTGTCATGAACCATTTCGCAGTCGCGAAGTGAGCGTCGCTGCCGCCGATTGCGGTCAGTCCCAGCTTGAGCGCCGCGTCCTCCGCGCGCCGATTTTCCTCGTCTGAGTTCTGACCGTTCAGCACTTCGACCGCGCCGAGCGCCGCGCCGTGGCGGCTGAGCAAGGCGTCGAGCCGCGCGCCATAGCCGGAATCGCGAAATGGATGCGCCGGAATCGCAACGCCGCCTTCATGATGAATCACTTCGATCAGGCTGTCGCTCTTGAGCATCCGCGACGTCAGGTCGAATCGCCGGATCACTTCGGCGTTGACCCCGAACAACAGCAGATGCCCGAGGTCGGTGTCCGCCTCGATTCCCTTGAAGATGGCAGTTTGAAATTGAGCCGCGAGTTCCGCGTACTGCCGGTCGATTTCGGCGTCGGTCGGGAACAGGCGATGCTCGGTGAAGCAAATTGCGCCGAGTCCGCTGTTCGTGCTCTTCGCAAATTCCAGGTACTGCTCCGCCGTGACGTTGGAGTCGGCTGAAAGCCTGGTGTGGACGTGCAGATCGGCAATCATCAGGGGAATGCTACGGCTCAGCGAACATGTCGCGCACCTGGATATGGTCCTCGATCGAAAAAATTCGCGCGACCAGGAAAATCTGCGTTTGCACCATCAGCCGATCCGCTTCCGTCGGCACCGTACCCCACAAGATGATCGTGTCGCCATCCATTTTGAAATGGACCGAGCTGTAGCCTTGCTCGTCGAGCGTGCGGCGCAGCGCTATCTCGCGCGGCTCCGTATGCGCGGGTTCGGACGCGTCAGGCGCGGCTCCGCTGCCGGGCGCCGACGGCGCCGATCCGTAGTCGGGTCCCGTGTCGCCATCGGAAGGTTGCGGCTGCGACGAACGGAACAGCAGGTAGCCGACGAGGAAAAATCCACCGATCACCAACGCCAGCACCCGCGCGGGACGCCGACGGCGACGCCGCTCATGAAAAATCGGACCCGGGAAATTCCCCGGCGCGGCAACGTCGTCGAGCACTATGGTCTGCGCCTCGTGCCCGCGATCCAGCGCCGGCATCCGCAAGCGCCCGGTAACGTCGGCCGCGCAGAACGAGCAGAAATTCGAATCGACCGGGATGATTCGGCCGCATCGCGGACATTCGGTGTCTATCGCATTGCTCAGCATCGTCGGCGCGGACGCCTGTTGCTCTCGCGATTTGACGCCGCCGAGCGGCAGCTTGAGCTGCGGCCGCGACGCCGACGCCGTTCCTGATGCACTGCGCTGCGGCATCGTGATCGGCGTGCCCGACTTGATCGCGTTCAGCCGCTCCTTGAATTCCGCGGTGTCGGCCATGCGCAGGATCACGTCGTACTTGAGCGCCTGATCGACCAGATCGCACAGCGCGGGCGTGACATCGGGACAAAGCGAGCGCAGCGGCGGAAAGCTGAACGGCGGCTCGAGCGCAGGGTCGCGGCCCGACAACGCATGATGCATCGTGGCGCCGAGCGCGTAGAGGTCAGAGCGAAACTCCACCTTGCCGCGGTACTGCTCGGGCGGCGCGTAGCCCTGGGTGCCGATCATCGTCGCGTTGCTGAGCGGCTGGAACAGGCGCGCGATGCCGAAGTCTATAAGCTTCACCTGCCCCGACGGCGTCAGCATCACGTTCGACGGCTTGAGATCGCGATAGATCACCGGCGGCTCGAGATTGTGCAGGTATTCGAGCGTGTCGAGCACCTGCAGCGCCACATCGATGACCTCGCCTTCGGGCAGTTTGCCGCCGGCGTCCTTGAGCTTCTGCTCGAGCGTGATGCCTTCGATAAACTCCATCACGAGATAGTGGTGGTTCTGGTCGCTGAAGCGATCGAACACGCGCGGGATGTGCTCGTTGTTGAGCTGCGCGAGCATGTCGGCCTCGCGCTGAAACGCGGCGATTGCCTGCTGCTGGGTTTCGGGGCTGGTGAAGGTGTCGACCATCTCGGCCAGCGCGCACGGGCGCGCGGCGAGGCGAAGGTCCTCGGCCAGATAGACGAGTTTCATCCCGCCACCGCCGAGCGGCTTCATCACGCGATAGCGGCCGCCGACGATAGTGTTGGACGCAATCATGCCTACGCTTAGAATCTAACCATTACCCGATTCTGTAGCAGCCGCCGCCCCTCCATCTCTATCGCGCCAACACATCCTCGCTCAGCGTATCCGAAAAGGCCGCGTTGGCGGCGCATATCAGGTGAATCACAATCCCCAGCGGCGGCCCCATGCCGTACGCGATCGAGACGAAAAAAAACCACAGAATTCCCTTGAAGGGTTTGCCTCGATAGATATGGCCGACGCCCGGCACGATGCTCAGAATGAGCGCGAGTATCGGGCTGTAGCCGCGGTCGCGCCGCAGCAGCGGGAAACGGCTTACCGGCGCACCGCATGATTTGCAGAAGGTCGCGTCGGCCACGACGATCGGCGCGCCGCATCGCGAGCAGAACCTTGGCGTTTCGAATTCAGCTTCAGCCACGGAAGATAAACTGCGCGTCGCCGAATCTTACCGTGTCGCCGTCGTTGATGCGCGTCGGTTCGGTCACGCGCTTGCTGCCGACGAAGGTTCCATTCTGGCTGTTGAGGTCCCGCACCGCGAAGCTGCCATTGGAGCTCTCGATGCTCGCGTGATGACGCGAGATCGAGGAATGGCTGACCACGATTTCGTTGTCGAGCGCGCGTCCGATGCGGGTAACCGCGCCGGTATGAACCGGGTATGGCTGCCCCGACGCGTCAACCAGGCTCGGCCCATCAAGCTTAACCTTCGAACCCGCCAGCCGCGTGGCGATGTGCGCGGGATTCACCGGATCGACGGCGAGCGATGCCTGATGGCGCGCTGGCGCCGACGTCCCGCGCAGATGGAAGGCGATTTCATAACCGCCGATCCCGATTCGATCGCCGTCATGCAAATCCACACTTTCGACTCGGTTGCCGTTGACGAAAGTGCCGGCCTGCACCGCGAGATTTTTGATCACGTAGTCAGCGCCGCGACGTTCGATGATCGCATGCCGCGGCTGCACCGACGGATCGCCGAACAAGCCGACCGGATTTTCCTCGGCACGACCGATCGACGCGCGCGCGCCCTCGATTCGGTACTGGCGTCCGCGCAGGCGTCCCTGCTCGACCGTGACCCACGCGGCCTTGGTCAGCTCTTGCACCAGGCCGATGAACAATCCGATCGCCAGGCCGGTGACAGCTTCGCCAAAGAACCGCGACGCGAGACCGCCGCCGGCGATCCAGCCGATCAAATCGAACGCTATTCCGCCGGCTGCTCCGCCCACTAATCCGCCGACCGCGCCCTTGGGAACGTTTTCCAACGTGAGCGTCGCCAGACCCACGCCGGCGCCCACGAGCGCTCCGTCGATTGCCCATCCGAGCAATCGCGCGACGACGAGGGTTGCGATCGAGCCGGAGACCAGCTCGCCGCTTGGGCTGAAGCCGACGCCGCCGGCTTGTAGCACGAAGTTGAACACGTAATTTCCCAGCCACGTCGACAAGAACGAGAGCGCAAAGCAGATGCCGAAGCCGAGCAGGAAGCGGCGCTGGGCCTCGGGCGTGACGCGAATGTCGGACGTATCGACGGCCGTGATGAACCCGCCAATCGCGCCCGCGGCAAGCGCCGCCGACACGTAATACGCGACCAGCGCGCCGGTGGTCTGCGCCTCGCCAAGGTGAGAATTGTGCGAGGCGAGCTCGACGGGCAGCCATCCAATCGCGCCGCCGCATAGGCCCGCCAGCGCTTTAAAGGTCAGTTCGCGCCGGTTCAGAGAGTCGCTTTTCAGTAGAGCTAGAGGTGAGTTCACGCCGCCCTCGGCACTAGTTTCCAGTTACCAATATAATAGCCCGCAGGCGCCCGCCGGAAAACGCACCCGGTATCAGGAGCGTGGTTGCTCCCTTCGCACAAAAACGGGCATCATCGGCCCGTTATGAGTATCGAAAATCTTGTTGGTGAAAAGTTTGGGCCTTTGCAGGGCGTCAAGATCGTCTCGACTGGAACGTTGATCGCGCAACCGTTTGCTGCCGAGCTGGCGGCCGAGATGGGCGCTGAGGTGATCCAGATCGAGCGGCCGGGAATTGGCGACGTCGGATGGCGCAATATCGGCATCAGGCTCGCGACCAAGGACGGCAAATCCGCCGTCGCGACGACCTGGGTCCAGGAACGGCGCAACGTGTTCTGCATCTCGCTCGATCTGTCGAAGCCGCGCGGCCGCGAAATTTTCCTGAAGCTGATCGCGCGCGCTGACATCTGGATGGAAAGCTCGAAGCCGGGCACCTGCCAGAAGTGGAACCTTGATGACGCCACGATTTGGAAGGTCAATCCGAAGCTGGTGATCACGCACGTCTCGGGCTTCGGGCAGAGCGGCGACCCCGACTATGTCCATCGCGCGTCATACGATGTCGTCGGGCAGGCCGTCGGCGGCATGATGTACCAGACCGGGTTTCCCGACCCGACACCGCCGACCCGCGCCGCGCCGTGGACGGGCGATTACCTGACCGCGCTGTTCACGATGTGGTCGTCGCTCGCCGGACTGACCTACGCGCGCGCGACCGGCAAGGGTCAGTCGATCGACGTCGCGCAGTACGAGGCGGTGCACAAGACGATGGGCGGCACGATGGTCGAGTACTTCCAGAACGGCGTCGTGCGCGAGCGCTCGGGAAATCGCGCGCAGGGTTTCCAGCCGCTCGACACATTTCAGGCCGCGGACGGATGGGTCGTGATGGGCGCGCTCGGGGACGTGTACTCGCGGCTGCTGCGGGTTATCGGTCTCGATCCTGCGGACCCGAAATGGGAATCAGCGCGCACGCAACTCGAATCGATCGATGGAATCGAGTTCGACGCCATTCTGCGCGGATGGATTTCCGAGCGCACGGTGAATGACGTGGTGACTGCGATGGCGGCCGGCAACGTGCCGTGTTCGCCGATCATGTCGAGCAAGGACATCGCCGAGGATCCGCAGTACCGCGCGCGTGGAATGCACGTCGAGTGGGAAGACGAGCAGGTCGGCACGGTCAAGGGTATCGGCATCGCGCCAAAGTTTTCACTGACGCCGGGAAAGGTCGTGCGCGGGTCGGTGCCGATCGGACACGACAACGATCGCGTCTATCGCGAGCTGCTCGGGGTCAGCGCGAGCGATCTCGAATCGCTGCGCCGCGACAAAGTTATCTAGCTCGCGACTTTCGCCATGAAGGTCTCGACCGATTTGGCGAACGCCTGCTCGTCCGGATAGCGCCCCAGGTCCAGGATGAAATAGGTCGCGCCGGCTTCGCTCTCGGCGGCGACTTTTGCGCGCGCCGCGGCGGTATCGTCGAGCTTCAGTCCTCGACGCACGATGATTTCAGGGACCGCGCGTCCCGCCGCGTGCGCTGCCGAATGTAATTCTTCAACTTTTACTTTAAGTTCCGCCGCCGGC
This sequence comes from Binatus sp. (SeqCode), assembly GCA_050010075.1. Taxonomy (GTDB): domain Bacteria; phylum Desulfobacterota; class Binatia; order Binatales; family Binataceae; genus Binatus. The sequence continues at coordinate 30,947 of JBEKLS010000020.1, forward strand.
AGCATCGGATGCCAGCCGTCGCCGAACCTCACCGCGCGATTCATCGCGGCCGGGCCATTGCCGCCAATCCATATCGGCGGACGCTTCGGCCGTGGCAGGAAAACGAACGACGGAAACTGCACGAGCGCGCCGTTGTAGGCGCCCGGCACGTCGGCGCTGAACAGGTGATGAATTACCTTCAACGTCTCGTCGGTAATTGCGCCGCGGCGGCGAAACTCGGCGCCAACCGCTGCGAACTCCGGCTTCATCCAGCCGACGCCGATGCCGAGGATCATTCGCTCGCCGGATAATTCCTGGATCGTCGCGACCTGCTTTGCGGTCAACACGGCGGGCCGATAGGGAACGACCAGCACCGAAACACCGAGCCGAATTTTGTCGGTGGCGCCGGCGATGAAGGCCAGCGTCGCCAGCACGTCAAGATAGCGGCCGCCGGAGCCTTCGGTCTGGTCCGGCGGGATGCACAAATGATCGGAGACGAAGAGCGCGTCGAAGCCGGCCTGCTCTGCGATTCGTGCGCAACTGCGAATCGTGGCGCGGTTGGACTGCGGACCCATGTTGCGGATTGCGACTGCATATTTCATCGCTGATTCTCCCGGCGCCGTCGCGCGGCTGCTAGACAAAGACTGGCAAGCGCTCGCGCATCCAGTCAAACTAACCGGCCACTGGAGGCGACATCGGTGGGCCGTCCATCCGCGAAGCAGCGCAAGCCTTACACCCTCGACGCGATTCTCGACGTGGCGGTGCGCGTATTTCGCGAGCGCGGGTACGACGGCAGCTCGCTCGACGATGTCGCGCGGGCGGCGGGAATCACCAAGGCCAGCATCTACTACCACGTTCGCAGCAAGGAGGAGCTGCTGGCGCGCGGCGTCGGGCGCGCGCTCGACGCGCTGTTCGCGGTGCTCGACGAGCGGCCCGCCAAGCGGGGCCGCGCCGAGGCGCGTCTCAGGTACATCGTGCATCGCACTATAGAAACGACGGTCGACCAACTGCCCGAGGTGGCGCTGCTGTTGCGCGTGCGTGGCAACACCCCGGTCGAGCGGCGAATCATGGAACGCAGGCGCACGTTTGACCATCTGATCGCCCGGTTGATGCGCAATGCGCAGCGCCAGGGCGATCTCCGCGCCGACGTCGAGCCGCGGCTGGCGACGCGGCTGCTGTTCGGGATGCTGAACTCGGTAACGGAATGGTACCGGCCGGGCGGCGGTCTGGACGCGCCGGAGGTGGCCGAGGCAATATTCCGGATAGCATTCGAGGGGATGGAGCAGGGTGCGCGGCGGGGCTTTGACAAATCAACCGAACGGTTGGTAGATTAATTCAGGAAGATAGCGCAATGAGCGAATTTGAAATTCCGGAGAGTGGCCTGGTCGAGGCGCCTGCCGTCGCCCAGCCCAATATTTTTCCGATCGAATGGCGCTGCGAGACGCTTAAGCTCGCGGAAATCTACGAGCGCGCCAAGCGCGAGGGCTTCAATCCCGCCGACATCAACTGGAACGATCTTTCGCCCGAGGCGTGGAGCGACGATGAGAAGGTCGCGATCATGTACTGGTGGGCGCTGCTTTCGAACTTCGATTCGTCGGGACCGGCGGTGTTTGCGCGCGCGACGATTCATGCGTGGGAGATGCACGAGGAAGATCCCGTGCGCAAGTGCTTCTTTTCGATCACCCGCGACGAGACCAATCACGAGGAGACCTGCCAGCGCGTAATCCAGCGCCTGGTGCCGAACGGTCCGCAAGGCTTCACGCCGGCGAGCGAGCTGCAGCGCGTCGCGCTGAACAATATCGGCTGGCTGTATCATAACGGCGGCCGCTACTGGAGCGGCTATAATCGCGCGATCGACAAATATCCGCTGGCCGTGATCTTCACTTCGTTCATGATGGGCGAGGTTGCCTCATCGACGCTGTTCCACGGCATGGCGCATGCGACGACGCATCTGGTGTTCCGAGATATTTTCACCAAGATCGGACGCGACGAAGCGCGCCACTTGCAGATTTGCATCAACCTGCTCGAGAAGGAGTGGCCCGGCCTTACCGACGAGCACAAGTCTTTCATCACCAAGCAGCTTCGCGCCGGGTTCGTGTTCCTCTCGATGGTGCTGTGGGAGCCGCCGGGACAATTCTGGGACCTGCCGGGATATTTCCTGCACAACCATCGAATCCTGCTGCGCAAGGCACGCGAAGCGGGCCTCGGAATCCTCACTTACGAGCAGCAAGCCGACAACTGGCGGCTCGCGATCGCGCGCGTGCGAAAGCTGGTCGAGCGCTGGGACATCCAGTTTCCCGCGATTCCCGAACTTGATATCGAGGGTGTTGACGTTGGCGACATAACCGCCGATGACATCATCCCGGTGTTTTGAAAAATATCTCGACGTACTGAAAAATCAGAGGCTACGAATATGAGCGTCGATTTGTCGGTCGAAAGCGGACTCGCGGAAATCGTTCTCAACCGGCCGGACAAGATGAACGCGTTGAATGACGCGATGGTGGCCGAGCTGAATGGAGCGCTGGAGCGCGCGGCGTCGGCGGGCGCGCGTGCGCTGCTGATTCGCGGCGAAGGGCCGGCGTTCTGCGCGGGTCGCGACCTCGCGGATGCGCATCCGGGGGACGAAGACGCCGTGGCGATAATCGAGAGCACCTTCAACCCGCTCATGAAGGGAATCGTCGCGTTTCCTGCGCCGACGTTTGCCGCCGTTCACGGCGCGTGCCTGGGCGCTGGACTCGGAATCGCGCTCGGGTGCGACGTGGTCTATATCGCCGACGATGCGAAGATCGGATCGCCGTTCGCGCGAATCGGTGCGGTGCTCGATTCGGGCGGGCATTCGTTTTTCGTCTCGCGCCTCGGGGCACATCGCGCGCTCGAGCTGATCTACACGGGCCGGTTACTCTCAGGCACCGAAGCGTCGCAGCTGGGACTGGTGAATCGAAGCATGCCGAAGGATTCGCTAGTGGCCGAGACGCGCAAAGTCGCTGCGCAGGTGGCGAACGGTCCGACTGCGGCGTTCATGCAATCGAAGCGGCTCGTGCGCCGAATCGACGAAGAAGCGATGGGCCTGTTTGCCGTTCTGAAGTGCGAAGCACAGGCCCAAGGCGCGGCGGGGAAAACCGCGGACTACAAGGAAGGCATCTCCGCCTTCCAGCAGAAACGCGCCCCGAAGTTCGTCGGGAGATAGATTAGAAGATCAGAGAACTCAACTCGACCCGCCGCGGCTTTCGGCGGATACTGAGGAGGTAACTCAGCAGATCGTCAAGGCGCTCGCGCCGTGGAGAAACATCTCGTGCAGGAAAATATCAAAGTTGGGTTTCAGGCTTTTGTTTCCGATGGAGGCGAGGAGTTTGGCGCCGTTCGCCAGGTCTCGCCGGGCGGACGTCCTGAACTGGTGATATACGTCGAAAATGCCGGCGACTTCACCGTCCCGCTAAGCGCGGTCGAGGCGGTGCATTCGGAGAAGGTCGTGCTCAACTGTGCGAAGCTGGATAAGAAGTTGCGCCATGCAATCGGCCACGCGCACGACGGGGAAAAACCCGGGCTTTGAGGATACAGCATCGACTCAGCTTCCAGCCTTCGCTTCCGGGTGGAACCTGATCACTCCGGCCACACCGAACACGATGAACATCACGAGCGCGGCGACCTGCGCGACAACGAACGGCGGTTCGGTCTGAGTCGGTGCGAGCGCTTCCAGCGCCGGCACCTTCCTGAAGAGCTGCACGATCAAGACGAAGAAATTCAAATAGAAGGCGAGCACGGCGCCGACCACGTAAACCCATCGCCACGCGCCGGCGAGGCGAAACGTGTAGCGCGCCAGGATCGCGATCGTCAATACCATCAGCGAGATGATGCCGATGATGTGCGACGGCATCAGGTGCGCGACCGGGAAGCCGAACCCGGTCACACTGGTTGCGACGGTGGTCGCGAGGAAGAGCGCGGTCCAGCCGTTCAGTCTTTTGCTTCCGAACAGCCCGAACACGACGATGAAGCCGGCGACGATGCCGACCAGGCTGATGAGGACGTGCATCAGGGTGTAAGCAGCCATCATGCATGCTCCATCGCGTTGACTACTTCGGCACTAGTCCAGACCGCGTGCGCGAGAAACGAGTAGTTGATCAGCGCCGCAGTATAGCCGTAGCCCCACTCGGGATGCTTGGGTGCGGCGGTCGCGTCCTTGGCGACGGCCACTTCGAAACCTTGCTCGAGCAATTCGCGCAAGTGAGATTCGACGCACATGTTCGCCAGCATTCCGCCGAGAATGATCTTGCCTATCCTGCGCTTGCGAAGTTGGAGCACGAGGTCATTGGTTTCCGGCCCCCACACGCGATGCGGCGCGACCACGATGGTTTTGCCGTCCTGGATATACGGCTTGAAGCGCGCCAGCCAATCGGCGCCGGAACCTTCAAAGCCATCGAGGGTGTAGCGGCCCTTGCGCGCGAAATACCCTTCGGTCGCCTCGTCGGTTTCGAGCGGCCCGTTGAACTTCCAGCCCTTGTCGGTGGGATAAAAGTAGTGCGGCGAGATGAAGACCTCGAAGCCGTTCGCCTTCGCGGCCTTGAAAATGCGCTCCATGTTCTCGATGGTGTTGTTTTCCCGCAGACTCTCGTGGACCAGCGGCCACGCCAGCCCTTTTTCACTCAACACCTCGTTCTGCGGATCGATGAACACCACTGCCGTATCGTTTTTGTCAATTTTCATGGTCACTTTCGTGCGATCGTTCGCTTGAGAAAGTCGCGAATCAACGGGACCATCTCATCGGCCTTGTCTTCGAGCGCGAAGTGTCCCGTGTCGATCAGATGAAACTCGACGTCGGGCAGGTCGCGCTTGTACGGATGCGCGCCGTCGGCCGGGAAAATTTTGTCGTTCTTGCCCCAGACGATTATTGTCGGCGGCCGGTGCTCGCGGAAGTAAGCCTGGACGGCTGGATATAGCGGCAGGTTGGTCCGGTAGTCGTAAAACAGGTCCATCTGGATATCAGCATTGCCGGGGCGATCGAGCAGCGCCTGATCGTGAACCCAGTTGTCGGGCGCGATGCGACTTAGGTCGGCGACGCCGTCGGTGTACTGAAACTTCGTCGTCTCGGGCGTGACCAGCACGTTGAGCGCCTTGCGATGAGCCTCCGAGTGATCGGCCCAGTACGCCTTAATCGGATCCCAGAACTCCTTCAATCCCTCGTCATAGGCATTGCCGTTCTGCACGATCAGGCCGGTCACGCGATCGGGATGCTTCAGTGCGAGCCGCCATCCGACTGGAGCGCCGTAGTCCATGACGTACATGGCGTAGCGCGTGACCTTGAGCTGGTCGAGCAGACCGTCAACCAGCGCGGCGAAGTGGTCGAAGGTGTATGCGAACCTGGTATGGTCCGGCATATCGCTCTGGCCGTAGCCGGGATAGTCGGGCGCGATCACGTGATAGAGGTCCGCCAATGCCGGAATCAGGTTGCGGAACATGTGCGACGAGGTCGGAAAGCCGTGCAGCAGCAGCACGACCGGCGCATCCGCCGGACCGGCCTCGCGGTAGAAGATGTTCGTGCCATCTACCTTGGCCGTCCGGTGATGAGTGACGGGCACGGCGTGTTCGAGATCAGGAGTTGCCATCGAAGTTCTCCGAGCGGGCCTGGAGTTTTCCGGTGCGCGATAGTCCAGCCGGATGAGTGCAGTCTAGATGCGGCGCGCCATTGTGGAAATGCGCAAAATCGCGCCGATACCGGTGCGAGAATGTTGGCCCGAGGCTTTCTGCATTGCTGGCCAGAATTGCGGCGCGACAGACAATCGCGCCACAAATTGTCCTCCACCCTAACCCTCCTCCCATTTGGAGGAGGGAATCAGAGCGTAGCAATCGCAGAGCGAAGATGCTCAGCGGGCGGCGGCTGACGACGGAATTGGAACCGGATCTATCAGCGGCTCCGTGTTCCACTTCTTCAGTTCGGGCAGCACGTACTTCGCGAAGCACTTGATGCTGCGCTCGGCGTCATCGTAAGGCATGCCGCCGAAGCTGAAGTTGAACATCACGCCGTTGGCGTCGATAGTGTCGCGGATGAACGCGCACTTCTCGAGCACCTGGTCGGGCGTGCCCCACGGCATAAGCATCGCGAAGTCGCGCGCGGCAACGTCCGCTCCGGTCTTTTTGATGAACTTGCCGACGTTGCTGTAGAACTCGTAGCTCTTCTTGGTGCCGAACTCCGGCGAGGTCATCTCGTAATGCTTCATGACGGTGTGGTAGTTGGCGGCGATCCATTTCATCGCGAGCTCTTCGGCGCGATCTTTATTTTCGTCGACCACGCAGAAACCGCCGGAAATTGGCTTGGGCGCAGGCGCGTCGCCGTTAACCTCGCGCCAGACCTTATGGTACACCTCGAAATCTGCTTTCACGGCCTCCCAGGGCTTCTGCGGAATTACCAGCAGTCCGACTCCGAGCTTCGCCATGATCGGCATCGACTCCGGCGAAACGGCGGCGGCGTAGGTGCGGCCCTTGAAAGAGCGCGCGGGGCGCGGACGAATTTCGCGGCGCGGCTGGCGAGTGAATCTGCCGCCTTCCATGTAACCGTTTTCGAGCGCGTTCAGAACCAGTTCCGCGTATTCGACGAACAGGTTGCGGCCTTCGTTTTGATCGAGACGGAAGCCGTCGTACTCGATGCGTGCGAGGCCGCGGCCGAGACCGAGGATGACGCGGCCGTTGGAAACGTGATCTAGCAGCGAGACCTGCTCGGCGACGCGGATGGGATCGTGCCATGGCAGCACCACGACGCCCGAGCCGAGTTTCACGTGCGACGTGCGCCCGGCCATGTACGAGAGGAATTGCAGCACATCGGGGCACATCGTGTAGTCGTCGAAGTGATGCTCGACGGACCAGATGGAATCGAAGCCGAGCGGCTCGGCCATCTCGGCCAGTCGCAGCTCGTTGCGATAAACCTCGGCGTCGGGGAGCGCGTTGCCGGGATTCTGGAATACAGCGCCGTAGCCTACATGCATAACCGTTGATCCTCCTAAACCGAATCGCCGAGCCTACGACAGTCATAGATCGCGCGGATAAGGAAGTACAGGATTTTCTCGAGCTATCCGACCGGGCGGAATTCTGTTTCATCCAACCGCGCATCATGCTCAAATGCTGCGCTGTGCCTAACGGGGATTCGACCGGGAACGCTTCTTCGCCGCAGCCCAGCTCGTCACAGGCAATAGTGACGGGACCGACGTCGGCGTCGCTCTTTCTCGTCGTCACGATTGACCCACGACCGGAGAGCGCGACCGCCGTGCGCTCACTTTGCCCCGACCTTGCCAATCTGCTGCGCGCAGTTGGCTTTCGCGATACCACGGCGAACCTGTCGTGCGTGATGAGCTTTGGATCGGCCGCATGGGACCGCCTGTTCGGTGAACCACGACCGGCGGAACTTCATCCGTTCCGCGAGATCATCGGCGGGCCGCGCCACGCGGTATCGACCCCCGGCGACGTGCTGTTCCACGTTCGCGCGGCACGGACGGATTTGTGCTTCGAGCTCGCGGCGCAGATTATGACGGCGCTCGGCGACGCCGTGTCGGTCGAAGATGAAATTCAAGCCTTTCGTTATTTCGACAACCGCGATCTGCTCGGCTTCGTCGACGGCACCGAGAATCCTGTCGACCAGGAAGCGCTCGACGCGGTCCTGATTACCGACGAGGATCCGGCCTTTACCAACGGCAGCTACGTTATCGTGCAGAAGTATCTGCACGATCTGACCGGATGGAACGCGCTGCAGACGGAAGTCCAGGAGCGGATCATCGGCCGCACCAAGGTCTCGGATATTGAACTTCCAGACGGCGTCAAGCCGACCTCGGCGCACAATGCGCTTAACAC
>JBEKLS010000021.1:0-65477 GCA_050010075.1 Binatus sp. (SeqCode)
TCGGGCGTGACGGTTATCGTGCTGCTCGCGGTCGCGCTGTTTCTGAAACTGGTCGGCGTTTCGCAGAGTGTCGGGCCGCAGCTTGCGATTCTTTCCGGCGCGATCGTATGCACGGCGGCTGCAATGGCGGGTGATTCCACCCATGACCTCGCGACCGGCTTTCATGTCGGCGCGACGCCGCGCTCGCTTGAAATCGGCGTGCTGGTCGGCGCGATCGCGTCGTCGTTTTTGATGGCGCCGATATTGAACCTGCTGATCGCAGGTTACGGAATCGCCGGAACGCCGACTGCGCGAGCCGGCGCACTCGCCGCGCCGCAGGCTTTCCTCATGGCGAAAGTGACGCAAGGAGTTTTCCACGGCGGGCTGCCGATAGGGACGATCGCGACGGGCGCGGTGCTGGCGGCGATGCTTGGATTCAGCGATCGCTATCTGGAAAAGAGTGGATCGAAGTGGCGCACGCCGATCATGCCCGCGGCGATCGGGTTGTATCTTCCGTTCGGCCTCAGCGTGGCGATTTTTATCGGCGCGCTTGCGCATTCGGTTTTCGGATCTGAGGATGAGGCGGACAGCGGACCGGGAATTCTGCTCGCGGCGGGATTGGTGGCAATCAAGCTGCCGATTTTCTGATGTGATGGAGATCTACATGCTGGCGACCAATTTCAGAAGGACATCAAGGAATTTGGACCCTCACCCGCCGCTTTGCGGCGGCCTCTCCCTGACAGGGAGAGGCGAGGATCCAGCTCGGAAATTCGGGATCGGATTGATCGTCTTCGCATTGATTTTTTGCGCCGCGACCGCTCGCGCGCAGATGCCGGCGACAGCCTTGTCGATTGCCGGTACAAAAGTAATCCGGTTCGCGCCGAAGGTGCCGAGCGGCGATGTGCAGGAAGGCTCGTGCTGGACTGAATCGATCGCCGCGCCTCGCACCGGTGCATGGCGATGTTCGGTGGGCAACGCGATCAGCGATCCATGTTTCACGGTGGCGGGGAATCGGCAGCAGCTTGTTTGCGGCGCCGACCCGGCTCTGCAGAGCGACGGATTTGTTTTGAAGCTGACGCAGCCGCTGCCGAAGTCCTCGCTGGCCCACGATCGCAAGGCAGAGCCGTGGATTTTTCAGTTGTCTGACGGTTCTATTTGCGAGGCAATGACAGGGACACTGTCGCCGGTGAACGGCGAACCGGCGCGATGGACATGCGCACTTCATAATCGCGATCAGATAAGGCCGCGAGGATTGGTTACCGCACTTACGCCGGGGAAGATCTGGATGGCGGATAAATTTCCGGAGAGCGCGATTGGTACCCAGGGCGCCGTGCCAGAGAAAGTTCCGGTGAGGATTATCTGGGAGTGAGGGCGCGAAAGAAGCAGAATCTTGAATCGCGCCCCAAAGGCCCGTGATTCAGGATTCCGCCTCTTTTTTTGTGTCATTCTGAGCGCAGCGAAGAACCCCGGATCTTTCTCGGCGCAAATTACCGCACCCTCAACCACGGAGCGACCGCCGCGAACGCCGGATGTTCCAGGGTTCAGTGCGTAGGCGAATCCGGGATTCTTCGCTTCGCTCTAGAATGACATGAAGCGCTTCGCGCGGACCACTAAAGAATCGGAACCGTCGAGCGGTTATGCAAAGCTCTCCTGACAGGGAGAGGAGACAGAAATTATTTGCGCATTGTGCGCAATTGCTTGTGGGTTAGCATCCAGCGTAGTTCGCCGCCGCCGCGTTCGAAGCGGGCGGGGAGATCGATCGCGATGCATCCGCCGGTCTTCAGCTTCAAATGAGCGACGTCGGCCGCGCCGGTCAGGAGAATCGACGCGACTGAACTCAGTTGCGGCTCGTGCCCGACTATCATTACTTCATCATGCTTGGCGAATGCGCGCAGGGCCGCTATCGCGTCGGTGGCGGCGACGCCGGTGGCGAGGGCGGGCAGGACCTGAGGCGGCGGAGTATTTTCGTAGGCGGCCGAGACCAGTTCGGCGGTTTCCGCGGCGCGCGCGAGCGGGCTGGTCAGGATGACGTCGAACTTCAGACCCATCGCGCGCAGGCCGGCGGCAGCTCCCAGCATTTTTTCCTTCGAACGCGCCGTCAGCTTGCGCGCGCCGTCGTCGCCGCTCGAGGTGGCCTCTTCGGCGGTCGCGTGACGCAAAATATAGAGCATCATGAGGTTGCTTCCATGACGAAATGCGAGTTTTTCGAATCGTGATTTGAATGAGGCGGCGAGAACGTCATCATGCGGGCGGCGAATCGGCGTGCGACTCAACTATCGCTGCTTAATCCTTACACCTTCTCAATCCTTGCGCGAGACGATGCTGTCAGCGGACTCGGGGTGCGACTTGCCGTTGGCGCCCGACAGATATTCGGCGATGTGTTTTCGAAGTTCGCCCTGCAGCGCGTCGACCGGCAGGCGCGCATCGACGGAGATGAAGCCGAACTCGCTGGAGAGCCGGCGGTACTCGTCGATGAGGCGGCTCTGATAGCGCTCGAATGAATCGAACAGGTCGGTGCCAAGCGCCAGGTGCATCCCGGATTCCCAGTAATCCATCCCCTTGCCCATGATGACGCGCGGGATGAGCGACTCGACGTCGATGTCGAGATAGAGAACGAGGTCGGGCACCAGCGCCATGCCGAATACGTCGCGCGTCCAATTCGGGTCGGCGCCCATCACGTTGTTGCGGGCGAACGCGGTGTACATGTAGCGGTCGGCGATCACGATGAAGCCGGCCTGCAGCGCGGGCAGGATTTCGTGTTCGAGGCGATCGGCAAAATCGGCGGCGTAGAGCAGCGAGAAGGTCGTGACAGTAAGCTGATGGCCGGCCTTGGCCTCGTTGATGGTCTCCGAGAGCAGGGGCGAGCGTGTCCATCCGGTGTTGCTGACGGCGTAGCCTTCAAGCTCGAGCCATGGGCGGAGCAACTCGATTTGCGCGGAGCGGCCGACGCCGTCGGTCCCTTCGATCGCGATCAGATGGCCAGGAAGGCGCTTTTTCGTGACGTACGGCAGGCCGTGCCCGTACCAGGTTTTAGCGCGGCTGCGATGTGACGCCATTTTTACCGTTCGACCGCTTGCGGTCATAGTCGTGGAGAATTTCCTGGACCATCGTGCGCACGACTCGCTGTTGTTCGGGAATCTCGGCGGCGGCGTCAATCGGACGCATCCCGAATTCGACGGTCAGTTGATCGTAAATTTCGAGCACGCGGCTCTGGAACATGCGGAAACTCTCGACCGGATCGGTCGAGAGACCGACGTCCATGCCGGCCTCGTGGTACTTGAGCTTGGCGCGTCCCGACAGCAGCCGTTCGAGCGAAGTGTCAATCGGCACGCGGAAGTACAGCGTCAAGTCCGGGCGCAGCGCGGGGCTATACACGGCGCGAACCCAGTCGGGATGCACGCCGCGCGCGACGTCGCGGGCGAATGCGGTGTACACGTAGCGATCGGCGAGCACTATCATGCCGGCCTTGAGCGGCGGCAGGATCTGATAGGTCAGGCGATCGGCGAAATCGACGGCGTGCAGCAGCGAGAAGGTCGTCGGCGTGAGCAGATTTTTTTTCTTGCCGCGTTGCATCGAGCGCCGCACCAGCCGCGACGAATTCCATTCGGTGAAGTGTACGGGGTAGCCGCGCGAGCGCAGCCATCGCTCGAGCAGCAGCAGTTGCGTCGACTTGCCGGAGCCGTCGATCCCCTCGACGCAGATCAAACGGCCGCGATACGGATGCGGCGTTTCGAGCAGGGTCTTCGGCGCAGTCCGGGGCGTGGGCTCGGGCGTAGACGGAGTAACGTGGCCGTTGTGGGAAGTGGCGGGTTCGGCGGCCGGCAGCTCTAGCGCTGGAGCACCACCTGGCGATCCAGCAGTCTCGATAACAAGTCGGTCCTTCTCTCGCAGGTCCATAGTTCGAGGTCAGCCTTCTCGCGTTTCGAATCGACACCGACGATTACGCGCCCGGGCGAGTATCTGACCTCGACGTTCTTAACCACACCGAAGTGGCTCCGGTCCAGCGCGTCGGCGACACGCAGAATCGCGGCGAGACCCCTTATCACGCGGCGCTTGGCGGGGCTGAGCGATTTCAAATCCGGCGAATCGAGCTTCGGGGCCTGCTTGCGATGCCCGCGAGCCGCCTGCGCGATGACCTCGATTTCGTCAGAGTCGAAGCCGAACAGCTCCGCATTCTTAATCAGGTAGTAAGAATGGCGATTGTGCCGGTCATGATCAATCGCGTGGCCTATGTCGTGCAGTAAAGCCCCGAATTCAAGGAGTTCTCGCGAGGACTTGGGCAGGCCCAAAACGGGCGCCGTCGCGTCGAAAAGCTTGAGCGCGAGGCGCGCGACCTGCTTGCCGTGATCGTTGGCGCCGGCAAATCGAGTCGCGAGCGCGCCGACCGATCGGCGCCGGGCGTCTATCGCCGAACGCGAATCGAACTTGCGCGCGAGGCCCAGCAGCACGCCCTCGCGCAGTGCCCAGGTGCATGCGAAGAGCTCGGGCGCGCCCGATTTCTTCAGGATGAAGTTCACCAGGGTCGCGGCTGCCGGCATCAGGTCGACGCGCTTGGCGTCCATGCCGGGGAGATCGACCCGCAGCGCCGCGTTGGCCTCGACCAGGTCGCGCGACAGATCGGAAATCTCGCCGGCCGAGGCGCTCGCGCCATGCAGGCGGCCGAGCTCCTCGCCGCGCGACGATCGCGCCATCGCGACGAGCGTGTTGATGGTGCCCGAGGTTCCGATTGCGCGGATTACGCCCGCACGCTTGGCTTTGCGCATCAGCGGGCCGATCGCGCGCTCGAGATGCGCCTCGAGCTTGCTCAACTGCGCGCGCGTCGGCGGGTCGTCGAGGAGAAATCGCTCGGCCAGGCGCGCCGCGCCGAGCTTCACACTGCGCATCCAGATCGGCTTGCCGTCGCGCACCAGCACGAGTTCCACGCTGCCGCCGCCGACATCGACGAGCAAATGTGGTCCGCCGTCGAGACCGAGCGCATGGCGCGCAGCCTGGAAGATAAGGCGCGCCTCGTCGAGGCCGGAGATCACTTCGACGGTGAGCCCGGTCTCGCGCTTGATACGCCGGATGAATTCGCTGCGATTGCGCGCCTCGCGCACGGCGCTGGTCGCCACCGCGCGCAATCGTTCGACGCGGCGAACTCGCAGCAGCCGTTTGAAATTAACCAGCGCGCGGACCGCGAGGTCCATCGATTCGGTGGTGAGGCGTCCGGTGGTGAACGAGCGACGGCCGAGCCGCACCATTTCCTTCACGCGGTCAACGACTTCGATGTGGCCCTCGCGGCTCACATCGGCGACGATCATATGGACGGAGTTGGATCCGACGTCGATCGCTCCCAACCGCATGCTTAGAAGGTACCGTCCCAGGCGCTCGATGTCATCCATATAGCCCCACATCCGCACCGGCGCGCTGAAAATATCGCGCACTCATCCTGCCCTGATTAGAAGCGAGCCACGTTACGACGCGATGAACGTCGAGTGTCGAATTTGTTTTCACGGTATCCTTGCGAATCCATCGCGTTTACTCTGGGAAGAACGCCCCGCACGGAGAATTTGCCTGTCAGCCGCAGCCTCAACCCCGCTTGGTACCGACTTTCCCGAGTACGGGTCGTCGAGCCACAAGTGGCTGATCGCGCTGGCCGTGATGCTCGGTACGACGCTCGAGGTGCTCGACACGTCGATCGTCAACGTCGCGCTGCCGCACATGCAGGGCAGCTTTTCGGCGAGCGTCGACGAGATCGCGTGGGTGCTCACCAGCTACCTGGTGGCCAACGGGATCATGATTCCCATGACGGGATGGATCTCGTCGCGCTTCGGGCGCAAGCGCTACTTCCTGACGTCGGTCGCGGTGTTCGTCGCGGCGTCCGGCCTCTGCGGCGCAGCGCGGTCGCTCGATCAGATGGTCGTCTTTCGGTTGATTCAGGGCGCGGCGGGTGCGGCGATGGTGCCGTCGTCGCAGGCGATTCTGATGGAGACGTTCCCGCCCAACGAGCAGCAGCTCGCGATGGCGACGTGGGGGATGGGCCTGATGGTCGCGCCGATCATGGGACCGACGCTGGGCGGATGGATCACCGACAACTGGAACTGGCGCTGGAATTTCTACATCAACCTGCCGATTGGCGCGGCGGCATTCCTGATGGTGTGGACGTTCGTTCATGACCCGGCGTACTTGCGGGTTCGCCGCGCCAAGGGCGGCAAGACCGACTACACCGGCATCATCCTGCTGGTGGTCGGGCTGGGGCTGGCGCAGCTTGTGCTCGATCGCGGGCAGCGCGCCGATTGGTTCAGCTCGCCGTGGGTCATCTACTGCACGATATTTGCCGCGATGTGCCTGGTGGGTCTGACGATCAACGAACTGCGCACACCAGACCCGATTCTCGACCTTTCAATCCTTGGCATTCCTGTTTTCACGATGTCTGTCATGCTGATGGTCGCGATGAGCTTCGCACTGTTCGGCACCGGGCTCCTGAATCCGATTTTTCTGCAAGAAGTGATGGGCTACAGCGCGTCGAAGGCCGGGCTGGTGCTCGCGCCGCGCGGACTCGGCACGATGGCGGCGATGCTCATCGTCGGACAGCTCGCGCGCTACCGCTACGACACGCGCCCGTTGATTGGCGTCGGCTTCGTCATCATGGCAGTGGCGCTGTGGACGATGGCCGGATGGAACACCGATGTCAGCACGTGGACGGTGACGTGGCCGAGCCTGGTCATGGGCGTCGGAATGGGCATGATCTTCCCCACGCTGTCTGCCACCACGCTTTCGTGCGTCAGCCGCGAGCGCGTTGGCCACGCCGCGAGCCTCTATAACATGATGCGTAACACGGGCGCCGCGATCGGCATCTCGTACATGACGACCGTGCTGGTGGATCACGAACAGACGCATCAGTCGTACCTGGTCGAACACTTCACTGTCTTCGACGCGTGGAAAATGAGCGCCTCGCCACAGCTCATGCCCGGCAGCCGCGGATTTGACTACATGCCGCAAATACTCAATGGGCAGAAAGAGGGACTTGGAATGGTATACGGGATGATTCAGCGGCAGGCGATGATGCTGTCATTCAACGACATCTATCGCACACTGGCTATTGTAATGATGATTCTGATTCCGACGTTCTTACTATTGAGGCGTGCGCAACCTACCAGTGGCGTGACCGCTCACTAGTATTTCATCCCGGCGAGAACTCGCTCGAAGACTTCCAGCGATCGCCGATCGAATAGTACAAAATCCACGCGCTCCAACGTCGTCGGACCACTCAGATTGGCGCGCACCTCCTCCAGCATCACCTCGGCGCATCGTTCGATCGGAAACCCCGCGATGCCGGTGCCGATCGCGGGAAATGCGATCGATTTGAGCGAGTTCTCGTTGGCGCGCATCAGCGAGTTGCGTGTCGCGGTGCGCAAATTCGTCTCTGATGTCGATTCTCCCAGCCGCATGCTCGCCGCGTGAATCACGTGTCGCGCGCGCAGCAATCCCGCGCCTGTAATCGCCGCCTCGCCGAGCGCAATCGGTCCAATCCTGTCGCATTCCTGCTGAATCGTGGGGCCGCCCCTGACGCGAATCGCGCCGGCCACGCCGCCACCGAGCATCAGGTCGTTGTTCGCCGCATTGACGATCGCATCGACGTCCGCGTCCGTCAGGTCGCCCTGCCGCATACTGATCTTCGCGCGCCAGTCTTTGCTCATGGTCATGTTATTATCGCGCCAACTGTGTTGCCGAGGAAAACAACTTCCCGGCTGCGATTGGTCCCGCACTTGGCTGCGGCCTTGATCGTGCTCGCCGGATGCGGCCACGATCGCACCGATCGCCCGCCCGGGACGATCCAGGTCGACATCGAAACTTCGCCGACCGCAACCGACCCGCGCTTCGCAACCGATGCAACCTCGTCGCGCATCAACGAACTGATTTTCGATTCGCTGGTGAAAACCAATCGCAACGGGCAGTTTGTCGGACATCTAGCCGAGACCATCGAGCGGCCGTCGCCAACTGAAATTGTTTTTCATCTAAAGCATGGCGTGCGCTTCAGCGACGGCCGCGAGCTTAAGGCGCGCGACGTGATATTTACTTACGATTCGATTCTTGCCCCCGAGTC
Source organism: Binatus sp. (SeqCode) (assembly GCA_050010075.1). Taxonomy (GTDB): domain Bacteria; phylum Desulfobacterota; class Binatia; order Binatales; family Binataceae; genus Binatus. The sequence continues at coordinate 8,066 of JBEKLS010000021.1, forward strand.
GATGTCGCCAAAACGAGCCAGCCTCGACGAGCTGAAGTCGATCGGCGCACCTGACGACTACACCGTCGTCATAACTACTGCGCATCCCTACGCGCCCGCCCTCGAGCTGGCGATGGAAGGTATCGTGCCGTCAGGTACTCCGCTGCCATCGAAAGAAGACGTGGCCGGTCCGGTCGGTAGCGGCCCGTTTCAGCTGGTTACATACGCGCGCGATGAAGCGGCGCGGCTCGAACGCAATCCGTTCTATTCCTATCCGTCAAGCGCGGCACGATCGATCCTCTTCAAGATTGTCCCCGACCCGACGGTGCGTGCACTCGAACTGGCAGAAGGGGTTTGTGACTTTTCCGGCAACAATGTCGAGTACGACGTTCTGCCCTGGCTCGCCGCGCACCCATCTCTCGAGATCAGCAAAACGCCCGGGACTACCTATAGATACCTGTCCTTCAACTTTCGCGACCCGCGCCTGCGCGACGTGCGAATTCGCCGCGCCATAGCCTACGCGATCGATCGCAATGCAATAGTCAGTACCATCCTGCGTGGTACCGGCCGAATAGCTACTGGCATGCTGTCGCCGGAGAATTGGGCGTATGAGAGTAATGTAACTACCTATTCCTACGATCCGGCAAAAGCTTGCCAACTTCTCGATCAGGCTGGCTATCGAGCCGGCAGCGGCGGGATGCGGGGACTTAGATTCGAATACAAAACGACTCCCGAAGGCGCGCGCATGGGTGAAGTGTTTCAGGCGATGCTGCACCGGGTAGGCATCGAATTGACTATTCGGACGCTCGACTTCGCGACTTACTATGCGGACATCCAGGCCGGGAGTTTCGATCTCACGTCGCTGCAATGGGTCGGCATAAATGACCCCAATAGCTACTACATGATCTTCGATTCGAAGAAGACACCGCCGCACGGAGAGAATCGCGGCTACTATTCCAACCCAGCCATGGACCGCCTCGTCGAAGCGGGAATGAGTACCGTGGATCCCGATGCGCGAAAAAAAATCTACGCGCAAGTCCAGCAGCTCGCCGCCGAAGAACTGCCTTACGTCTCGCTGTGGTGGGTCGACAACGTGGCCGTGATGAATCGGCGGCTGGTGGGCTTCAACGCATATCCGAACGGCAGCTTCCGCTCACTCGCCACGGTGACGTTAAGCACGCCCGGCGCCGGCGGAGTGCCGCCACAGTGACGAAGTGAGAAAGTACCTGGCCAGGCGCCTGCTCGCGCTCATTCCCGTCGCGCTTGGAGTGGCGACCCTGACCTTCGCCATCATCCACCTTGTGCCGGGCGATCCGGTGATCGCGATGCTCGGGGAGACCGCTGCACCTGCCGATATTGTCGGTATGCGCCGTCAGCTGGGTCTCGACCGTCCGCTCCTGGAGCAGTATGCAGCTTACCTGGGCGGGCTGACTGTCGGCGATCTGGGCGAATCGATCTCGTATCGCAAACCGGTCTCGCAACTGATCGCCGAACGCTTTCCCGCCACGATCGAACTCGCTGCTGCGGGAATGCTGGTCGCGCTCATTCTGGCATTTCCACTGGGAATCATCGCGGGCGCAAATCCCGGCGGCGCCGGCGATCTCGGCGCGATGGGCTTTGCGATTGTCGGTATCTCGATTCCACACATCTACCTCGGTCCGCTGCTGATGATTTTGTTTTCGCTAGATTTGCGCTGGCTGCCGCTTACCGGCCGCGGCGGTCTCGCGCATCTGGTGCTGCCTGCCGTCACTCTCGGCACCGCGCTGGCCGCGATTCTCGCGCGGATGTTGCGCCAGAGTCTGATTCGAGTGCGCGAGAGCGACTACATGCGCACCGCGCTCAGCAAGGGATTGAGCGCGCGTGCCGCCCTCATTCGCCACGGCCTCAAGAACGCGCTGACATCGGTAGTGACTATCATCGGACTTCAGATGGGCGGCCTGCTGAGCGGCACGCTGATTACCGAGATGATTTTTTCATGGCCCGGCATTGGCCGGTTGCTCATCACCGCGATCGGCGCGCGCGACTATCCCGTCGTCGAAGGATGCGTGCTGACCTTCGCAATGATATACGTCGTCGTAAATATAGCGACAGATCTCGTTTACGCAGTCGTTGATCCGCGAGTGCGAATCTCATGACCGTGCGCGTCCGCAATCCTTCACTGGCTATTGGAGTGACTATCGTTGTAGCTATTGTGCTCGGCGCCAGCTTCGGGCCGATATTGTTTCGCGCCGATCCTTTGTCGATCGATCTGGCTAATGTTCTTGCGCCGCCCAGCCGCGCGCACCCGTTTGGCTGCGACGCGCTCGGCCGCGACGTGCTCGCCCGCATCCTGTGGGGTGCGCGGCTCTCGCTCTCGATTTCCACCGTCGTCGTCGCGATCTCGCTCGGCGTAGGAAGCCTGATCGGTGCGACCGCTGCGCTGTCAGGAGGTCGCATTGACAACCTCATAATGCGCGGCGTGGATATCGTGCTCGCCTTCCCGGGAATTTTGCTCGCGATCGCCCTCGCCGCGATCCTCGGACCCGGCCTGATTGATCTCGCGATCGCCCTGACTGCCATGGGATGGACCGGCTATGCGCGAATTGTGCGAGGAGAGGTGTTGACTCTCCGCGAGCGCGACTATGTCCTTGCTGCCGAGAGCCTGGGCGCCAGCCGGTCGCGCCTACTCATCCGCCATCTATTGCCCGGTGTCGCCGGACCGCTTGCCGTGCAAGCGACGTTCGGCATCGGCGGAATCATCGGTGCCGAAGCCGCGCTTTCATTCCTCGGCCTCGGCGCGTTGCCGCCGACGCCCAGCTGGGGCAACATGCTCGACGCCGGCCGCGCCTTCCTGCTCGTTGCGCCGCATCTTACGACTGCGCCCGGACTCGCGATCGGCCTCTCGATTCTCGGCTTCAACCTGCTCGGTGACGGGATCGCGCAAAAAGTGGGACATCGCGCGTGACCGTTGAGGGCAGAGACTCAGACCGCCGAAGTTGAAGCGTCAATAGTCACTACCTGTCGGACAACTGCGAACCGCAATAGTCATTCACATCGCAGAAGCTATAGTTCGGACAGGATAATCGTCATCCCTCTTTTAGCCTGCGCAAACTCTCGCTATACGGCGGATATGCCACGCCGCGCTCGGTGATGATTGCCGTCACCAGCTCGGCCGGGGTGACGTCGAACGCAGGGTTGAACGTGCTGACGCCCTTAGGTGCGATCTGTTTGCCCGCATACTCGGTGAGCTCGCGGCCCGAGCGCTCTTCGATTGGGATCGACGCGCCATCGGGACAGTCGAGATCGATCGATGACAACGGCGCCGCGACGTAAAACGGCACGCCGTGCCGCCGCGCCATCACCGCCAGCGGGTAAGTTCCGATTTTGTTCGCGACGTCGCCATTGGCTGCTGTGCGATCGGTGCCCACAACCACGCAACTGATCTTGTTTTGCGAGAGCACCGTCGCCGCCATGTTGTCCGCGATCACCGTGACCGGTATCCGATCTTTGCGAAGTTCCCAGGCAGTCAGGCGCGAACCCTGCAGGAATGGGCGCGTTTCGTCGGCGAACACCTGGATCTTTTTGCCGGCGTCGCGCGCGGCCCGGATTACTCCGAGCGCGGTGCCGTATCCCGCGGTCGCAAGCGCGCCCGCGTTGCAATGCGTTAGCACAGTTGCCGGGTCTCCGATGAGTTCGGCGCCGAATTTTCCCATCGCTCGATTCGCGGCCACGTCTTCCGTGTAGATCGCGATCGCCTCGGCGCGCATGCGGTGGAAAAGTTCCGCTGCGTCGAGCGAAAGGCCCTCGTCGAGAACGGTACCCATTCGATCTACCGCCCATGCCAGGTTCACCGCGGTCGGCCGGGTGGCTTTGAGAGCTCTCGCGACGACCTGGAAGCGTTTTTGTGCCTTGGCGCCTGCCGTGCCTCTGATGCCGAGCGCGACGCCCATCGCAGCCGCGACGCCTATCGCCGGTGCGCCCCGAATCACCATCGTGCGAATCGCCTCCGCGACGCCCCGATAGTCGCGATAGGTGCGAATCACCTCGCGCGCGGGCAACAGGCGCTGATCGATCATGCGGACCGTATCGGCCCGCCATTCAATAGTCATCACAGCCATCTAGTCTATTTCTCTTTCACGCAAATGAGATTTCAAAGCTTATAGAACTTAAGCTGAACCGGGCAATGGAAAACGGCGCCGCTGATCGTTCGCGGCGCCGTTCATTCGCGAATCTTCCGGCGCGATGCCGCATGCGGCCAAGTCGCGCGCAGCTTTGACTAGACTCTTTCGTATACTCCACGCGCTTTGCGTTTTGCAGCGCCGGCGTCGATCCAGCGCGTGATCGCCGCGAAAATTTCCGACGGCCGCTTGCCCTTGAGCCCCCGCACGTTGCGCACGTCGGCCGCCTTGAACTGCTTGGGAAGTGCGATTAGCACGTTTCGCCAGTTGACCCGTCCGCGCGGACCGCTGCTCACGGCCTTCGCCGCAGCGCCGCCGCCGCCATTGCCGATCAACGCGCCCAGCCGCTCTTCCTCTTCCTTGAGTTTACTGAGTATCGATTCCTTTGCCCGAATGTCCTTGCGCAGATTGACTAACAGGGTGCGAGCTTGTCGCTGTACTTGTTGGAACGCAGACGCGGCTCCGCGAGAGACTTTCTTGCGAGGCATTTAACTATCTCCTTTCAGGAACTGGTCAGAACAAATCAATTTTGAATGTACACAATCAAACCTACTTCCACAAGTATCAAAGTCATTTTGTCGATTATCAACATCATCCAAGTGGATATAGCCGTTAGGTAGTATGAATTGCTCTTTCCTTTAGTGCTTCGACGCGGATGAATAATCCCGAACCTGCACTCTCGTAATCATCAGACTACTCGGCTTCGCGACTCAGTGAGCCTGCGAATAGTCAGATCAGCCGAAGTGACGGATCTTCGTTGAGACGTTGCTACTCGCGAATAGTTGACCGCTTAGTGGAATTCGAACTTGCTATGTTCCATGCGAGTCGACGCCGCAGCTTGACGGTTCGGCGGCGCCTTCGCCTGTTGCTCTTGTAACCGAGGCGAAAGCCATCGCCACTCCGCTTCCTCTGCTCTATATAACTATTTTAGAAGTGGCCTGGAGCTATATCGCGCCCAAAACCGCGCATAAATACTCGACCGCTTCGACGGTCATAAGGCTATCTGCGATTTTGTTAGTAGTTTGAATGAGCAAAGACGCTTCTTATCGCCTTATTTCGGGTCGAGGGTCACCCATCATTCGCGCGTATAGGCCCTATCGTGGGACCTATAGTTATCGGGGCAAATCGTTCGATAAAAGTCGGCAAACGGAGGGTAGGAGGCTATGTTTGAGTTTGGCGCGATGCTATAAGCATTCCGGAATTTGGACTAGATGCGCGCTCCAGGAATTGGTGCCGGCGCAGCACGCTGGGGGTAGAAGAACCGGGTCGCGCGCGAGGAGAGAGTAATGGGCCGCAGACTGTATGTTGGGAATCTGGCTTGGACTGTGACCGACCAGGATCTGCTCGACGTATTTTCAGAAGCAGGAAAGGTGGACAGCTCGCAAGTCATCATCGACCGCGCCACCAACCGCTCGCGGGGATTCGGTTTCGTCGAGATGGCGACCGATGACGCAGCCGAAGGCGCAATCAAGAAATTGAACGGCCGCGACATCAAGGGCCGTCCGATTCGCGTCAACGAAGCGCAGGCGCGCAGTGGGGGAGGCGGCGGAGGTGGTGGCGGCGAACGCCGCGGGGGACGCGACCACTAGTCAGTTCCTGCATTTCTGGATAGTGCGCGATTGTAGTTAGTATTTTTCGGCGCGCAGCAAAGTATAGTCAATCCACTCGAATGGACACCCGATTCTCGGGATGAAGCTTCTAGTCTGAACGCTCCCGACTGAACTATTACCGTGGAATTAGTAACGCTCGAGGCGCAGAGTGAACGCGCCGTGATTGTTCCCGGCGCCGGCTGCCAATGCCTCAGCTACCGCGCGGGCGCGCTCGAGGTTATCGCAGGCCCCGCCAATCCCGACGCATGGCGTGAGCATCCGCATCGCGGCGGCATTCCGATACTCTTTCCGTGGCCGGGCCGCATTGCCGGCGCCCGCTTTACGTTCAAGGGCCGCGAATACCGGGTGCCGGTGAATGAGCCCGCACGCGGGAACTCGATTCACGGCTTCGCATCCGAACGCGCCTTTCGCGTGACGCGCCGCGGACCCTACTTCGTCACGTCGATTCTCGATTCCTCTGACTATTCGGATCTCAGTTCGATCTGGCCGTGGCCGTTCACGCTCGAAATAGACTACGAAGTAGGTAATGGACTGAGATTGAAGGCCCGCGTCACCAACACCGGCGACTCGGTAATGCCGTTCGGATTTGGCGCACATCCTTACTTTCACGCGCCGCTCAATCCTGCGGGTAACCGCGATGCGATGCTGGTTCAGCTCGACGCCGACGCGCACTGGGCGCTCGATGCGAGCCTCATTCCGACCGGCAATACCGAGTCGCTGACCGGCAAGTACGATCTTCGCAAGCCGCGTCCGCTCGGAGCAGATACTTACGACGACGCATTCCGGATGGCGCCGGCCTCGTCGAGCGGCGAGCCGGCTCCGCGCGCGCGGCTCATCGATCCGTCGCTGAAAATCGCGCTCGAGGTTCGCGCCGATCCCGCGTTCGGCGACTTCGTCGTCTACGCTCCGCCGGAAAATGCAGTCGTCGCGCTCGAGCCGTACACCTGCGCGCCTGACGCCTTCAATCTCGCGGCGCGCGGCGTCGCGGCGGGAATGCGCGAGCTCGCGCCCGGTCAGACTTTCGAGGCGGGCTTCGAGATTCGCCTCAACGTCCCTTGAAGCGCGGCTCTCGCCGCTGCGCCAACGCGGTAGCACCTTCTCGAAAATCTTCGGTGACGAGAAGCGAGCTCTGCGCGAGCACCTCGAGTTCCTGGAACGTCATCTTGTCGAGGCCGTAGCCCTTGTCGATGATCCGCTTCGCGAGCCCGACCGCGAGCGGGGCGTTGCGCGCCATCTCGCGCGCCAGCTCTTCGGCCGCCGCCAGATGCGCACCTTCGGCGACGACGCGATTCACCAGCCCGATCTTTTCAGCGTCCGCTGCCTCGATCATGCGCGCGGTCATGATCAGTTCCTTCGATCGCGCGTAGCCGACGGTGCGCGTGAGCCGCGTCGTGCCGCCGACGTCGGGCACCAGGCCGACGCGCACTTCCGGCATCCCGAGCCGCGCGCCGACCGACGCGATTCTGGCGTCGCACGCGAGCGCCAGCTCGAGGCCGAGTCCGCCGACGAAACCATGCAATGCGCCGATGACCGGCTTCTCGATGCTCTCGATTCGGTTCAGCGAGCCTTGCGACTCCGCGACGAAGCGGCGAAAGCGCTGAATGTCGGGGCCGCCGCCGTGACCGCCCTGCGCGCCGGTGTCGTTGGCGAGCGAACTGAAATCGATGCCCGCCGAGAACGCCTGTCCTTCGCCATAGATGATAATCGCGCGCACGTCGGGACGATCGACCTCGTCGATCGCCTCGGGAATCGCGCGGAGCATCGCCTGGTTAATCGCGTTGCGCTTCTCAGGCCGGTTGAGCGCGATGTACGCGATCTCACCTTCGACACGAACCGTAATTGGATTTTCCGCCATGTCAGTAAACCTCGATTTGCTATTGAAGATATCGCGCACTCGCTATCCGCGCGCAACGGTCGCCGCTGGCTCATGGAGAGGTTCCTTCACGGCTTCAGCAGTACCTTCATTACGTTGTCTTTTCTTGCGTTGAAGATTTCGTAGCCCTTGGCTACGTCGTCGAGCGGCATTACGTGGCTTATCAGCGGGCGCGGATCGAGGGTGCCCTTTTCTATCAAGCGGGCTAGTTCCGGGATGTGCGCGTTGATGTTGGCGAGGCCGATTCGGAATGTCAGGTCGCGGCCGAAGGCGTAGCCGATCGGAAAATTGTACGACTGCGCGGCGAACACTCCTATGACCGACACTGTGCCGCCGCCGCGGGCTGCCATTATTGCCGCCGTGAGCGCGCCCTCGTTGCCGACCGCCTCGATCGTCACGTCGGCGCCGCGTCCTTCCGTGCGATCGAGGATCGTCTGCTGCGCGTTTTCGGTGGTCACCGGCGTAGCGCCTAGCTTGCGCGCCAGCTCGAGGCGGTACGGAATGCTGTCGACGGCAATCACTTCGGCGGGGCCGAACAGTTTGGCGCTCATCACGGCGCATAGGCCTACCGGACCGCAGCCGAAAACCGCTACCGTGTCGCCCGGCCGGATGTTGCCGTTGGTCGCGCCGAAGAAACTGGTTGGCAGAATGTCCGCCAGGAACACTGCGGCGTCATCGTCGATCGCTTCGGACAACCGGTAGCAGGTGTAGTCGGCCATCGGCACGCGCACCGCTTCCGATTGCTCGCCGCCCAGCCATCCCAGTTTGCCCGCGGAGGATGAGCCGTAGCCGAAGATTGCGGCGCCGCTCTCGGCGCATTGCGAGGGCTGATCGCGCCGGCAGAAAAAACATCCGCCGCATGCGACCAGGCCAGAGACGACGACGCGGTCGCCTTTCTTGAGCCGCTCGACGCCGGCGCCGACTTCCTCGATAACGCCGACGCCCTCGTGGCCGAGCACGAAGCCCGGCGCGATCGGAATTGCGCCGTGGTAGAAATGCAGGTCGGAGCCGCAAATCGCCGCGCGCGTGATTCGCACCAGCGCGTCGGTGGGAGTCTTGAGCGCGGGGTCGTCGACGCGTTCGACGCGCACATCATGGGGTCCGTGGAAGACAGTTCCTTTCATTTGGGTTCCCTTTTAGCGTCGACAGCGGCGACGATTTGCCGGGATAATGGCATAGAGCGGTGCGGGTTTGCAGAGGCGGCGAAGCGCATGGTAATTCCAGAGTCGGGTACCTGGAGGCTCCTATGATTCAGAACGTCAAAAAGATTCTGGCTCCGATCGATTTTTCCACACACTCGATGGAAGCGCTGCGGGGTGCGATGGAACTGGCGAAAGATGTCGGCGCCGAAGTTCACCTGATGCACGTCATCGCGCCGCATCATCATTTCATTCCGCTCCCCCTGGCGACCAACGCCGAGGAGAGCCGCGAGCTGGTGCGTGAGGCCGCGATGATCGAACAGGCCGAAGAGGAACTCGCGCGCATCAAGAAGGATGACTTCGCCGATTCGAAAAAGGTCTTCACCTTCGCCGTGGTCGGTGCTCCGGTCCAGAAACTCGTCGATTACGCCAAGGAGCAGGAGATCGATCTGATCGTCATGTCGACGCACGGGCGGACCGGCGGCGATCATATACTCGTCGGGAGCGTTACCGAGAAAGTCGTGCGTAATGCGCCATGCTCGGTCCTGGTCTTCCGCCCTCGCACCAAACCCTAGCCAGCAGACACCTCAATCGCGGCGGCTGCGTGCACCTGATGCGCGGCCGCCGTTTATTAAACGCAGGTTAATTTCGGACTGACCGATCGCTCGTTGCTGTTCGCGCTATTAGCAGACCTAAGGCATTGCTGATAACGCCACGCTGCAAATTAATAAGGGCCAGGCAGATTGCTCCGCCCGGCCCGTAGCCAACCGGGAAAAGGGGGGCAAACCCCGGCCAGCAAGCGTATTGTACTTATGTGCATGCATGTTGCAAGAACAATTTAGGGGGTTTGTATTCACAACTGAATACTAAATTTGGTCGTTGCCTGAGCGCGTCTAACCGCCGCCTAGAGCGGGGATGAAGTGCACTTCGCTGTTCTCGCTAACTGCGTCGAGCACACCACCGGTGGCAATTTCGCCGTCGATCGAGACTGCGATCGACGCTCGAATGTCACCGTCCTCGATCAACTGTTGGTCAATTCCTGGAAACCGCGCGCCGAGATTGTGAACCAGTTCGCGAATCGATCTGCCCGGAACCTCAACGCGCTCAAGGCCTTCGGTGTATTTGCGCAGCAGCGCGGGAATGATGACGGTGGGCATGGCGAAAACAAAAAGGGGCGAGCATGACGCCCGCCCCTTTCGATCACTCCTGATCAATCCGCCGCGGCAGAATGTTGTGTCGACGCGCGGTGCTTCATCATCGCCTTCAGCAGCTTCGGCGGCGACATCGGCGTCTCCGTCATCCTGACTCCCACCGCCCGATAAATCGCATTGGCCACTGCGGCCGGCGGCGGCACTATTGACACTTCGCCGACTCCCCGCACTCCGAGCGGATGGCCGGGGTTCGCTTCCTCGACGACCACCGTTTCAATCATCGGCAAGTCGAGGCAGGTCGGCATCCGGTAGTCGAGGAATCCGGAGTTACGCAGCGTGCCCTTGTCGTCGTAGAAGTATTCTTCATTGAGCGCCCAGCCGAGTCCCTGCGCGGTGCCGCCCTGCATCTGTCCCTCGACGTAGCTCGGATGAATCGCCTTGCCGGCATCCTGCGCGATGGTGCATCGCAGCAGTTGCACCTTGCCAGTGTCAGGATCGACTTCGACGTCGACGAGCGTCGTCGCGAATCCCGGTCCGACGCCGCGCGCATTGACGCTGGCGCGGCCGGTGATAGGTCCGCCCGTGCGGCCGAAGCGGGGCGCGAGCTGCTTGATCGACATTGGCGGCACGCCGTTACCTTTGGCGTAGAACTTCCCGTCCTTGAATTCCACTTCGTCGGGCTTCTTTTCCCAGAACTTGGCGGCGCGCTCGATCAACTGGCGCTCGGCGTCCTTGGCCGCCTCGTATACCGCCATCCCGGTTGCGAAAGTCACGCGGCTACCGCCGGTCACGTCGGTATGGCCGATCGAATCGGTATCAGCCGTGATCGGCCGCACGTCGGTCACCTGCAGTCCGAGCACTTCGGCCGTGATCATTGCCATCGAGGCGCGCGAGCCGCCGATGTCGGGCGATCCGGTCACGACGCTGGCGGTGCCGTCGGCGTGGATATTCACCGTCGCCGACGATTGCATGCCGGCGTTGAACCAGAATCCCGAAGCGACGCCGCGTCCGCGGAACTTGCCGGTCAGCTTCGATTTGTAGTGCGGGCTGTTTTTGATCCCTTCCAGGGTTTGGATAAATCCGATGCGCTTGAACGGAGGGCCGACGACCTGCGCATCGCCTTCCTTGACCCCATTCTGGAGACGGAAATCGATCGGATCGATTCCGCATCTCTCGGCGAGCTCGTCGATCACCGTCTCGGACGCGAACGCGGCGTTGGTGGCGCCCGGCGCACGATAGGCCGCCGTCTTGGGCCGATTGACCACCACGTCGTACGCGTCGATTTGAAAATTCTCGATGTTGTAGGGAGCGATGATGCACATCGCGCCCGCGCCCACCGGCGAACCGGGGAACGCGCCGGCCTCGTATGCCATCCAGATTTCAGCGGCGACCAGTTTGCCGTCCTTGGTCGCGCCTATCTTCACTTTGATTTTCGATCCCGAGGTCGGTCCGCTCGCGCGCAGCACTTCCGAGCGCGACATGATGAGCTTGACCGGAGCGCCGGTCTTCTTCGACAGCAGCACCGAGAGCGGTTCAAGATAAATGGTGGTCTTGCCGCCGAAGCCGCCACCGATTTCGGCCGGCACTACCTTGATATGGCCGACCGGCATGCCCAGCACCTGCGCGCTGAGCGAGCGCACGTCGAACGCGCCCTGCGTCGAGCAGTAGATCGTCGCCTGACCGTCGGAGTTGTAGATGCCGACGGCGTTGTGCGGCTCGATGTATCCCTGGTGGACCATCGCGGTGTTGAATTCGCGCTCGATGACGTAGTCCGCCGACTTGAATCCCGCTTCGACGTCACCGCGCTTGAACTGGTAATGCTGCGCGACGTTGGTCTGCTTGTCGCCTTCTTCCTTGTTGCGCAGGTCCTTGAGCAGAATCGGAGCGTCCGGCTTGGTGGCGACGTCGACGGTCATCACCGGCGGCAGCACCTCGTACTCGACTTCGATCAGGCGCACCGCTTCCTCCGCGATATGCGGACTGGTCGCGGCGACGGCGGCGATCGCATGGCCGTCGTACAGCACCTTGTCGTGCGCGAGGATGTTCATCGACAGGTACATCGGGTTGATCGTCATCTCGCCGGCCTGTTCGAGCTTGTTCTCGGCCTGCGGCAGATCCTTCGCCGTGACGATCGCTTTCACGCCGGGCAGCTTGAGCGCCTTGTCGACGTTGATCGATTTGATATTCGCGTGCGCGTGCGGGCTGCGCAGCACCTTGCCGTGCAGCATGCCGGGGAACGCGTAGTCGGCGCCGTACTTGGCGCGGCCGGTGACCTTGTCGACGCCGTCGTGCCGAATCGGGCGCGTGCCGATAACTTTGAAATTGCCTGTCGTAGTTGATGCCGCCATAGGCTTACCTCTCGAAGAGCTGTTCGTATCGATCGATGAACTCGTTATGCCGCGGATTTGCGCTTGTCCTGCCCGCGCATGTCAGCGGCGGCGTCGAGCACCGCTTTCACAATTTTGTCGTAACCGGTGCATCGGCAAAGATTCCCCGCCAGCGCGTAGCGAATCTCCGGCTCGCTGGGATTCGGATTGCGATCGAGCAGTGACTTCGCCGAGATTAAAAATCCCGGCGTGCAGATGCCGCACTGCAGGCTCGCGTTCTCGAGAAATTTATTTTGCAAAACGTGGAGCACGCCGTTGGTCGCGAGTCCCTCGACGGTCGAGATGTTTTTGCCTTGCGCCTCGACCCCGAGCATCAGGCACGAGTCGACCGCGCGGCCGTCGACCATCACGGTGCATGCGCCGCAGTCGCCGGTGAGGCATCCTTCCTTCGAGCCGGTGAGCTCGAGCACGTCGCGCAGGGTTTCGAGCAGGCTTTGGCGCGGCTCGCACAGGAACTCGACCGTTTCGCCGTTGATTGTCGCTTCTACCAGGGTCTTTTTCATATCAGTATGCCGTAGATTGTGTGGCTGTGGTTCAGCTTTTCTTCGCGCGTTCGGCGGCGATTGTAAGCGCGCGCCGCGTGAGCACCGCGGCAATGTGAAGGCGAAATTCGCGCGTGCCGCGCATGTCGTCGATCGGCCTGCAGATTTCGCTCACGGCGCGTCCGGCGGCCTCGAGCGCCGCGTCGTCGAGCTTCTTGCCGACGAGGCCCTCCGCGGCCTTGCTCTCCAGCAGCGGAGTCGCCGCGACCGCGCCAAGACCGATTCGCGCCGCCTTCACCTTGTCGCCGTCGAGCGTGACCGACGCGCCGACTCCCACCACTGCGATATCCATCTCGTTGCGCGGTATGAACCGCAGATACGCGTCGCTCGAATGCGGCGCGGGCGCGGGCGCGAGCAGCTCGACCAGCAACTCGCCGGGCCTCAGCACGGTGCGTCCCGGCGAGACGACGAACGACTCTACCGGCACTTCGCGCTCGCCGGTTGGGCTGAGAATTCGCGCTCGCGCACCGATCGCAATCAACGCCGGTGTGCTGTCCGCGGCCGGCGAGCCATTGCACAGATTGCCACCGACCGAAGCGCGATTCTGAATCTGCAGCGATCCGATCAGATGAGCCGCCTCGGTCAGGCCGGGGTAATGCCGGTGCATGACTTCGCTCTCGTGAATTTCGATGCACGAGACGGCGGCGCCGAGCCGCAGTCCCTTTTTCGCATCGAAGGAGAGCGTGTGCAGCTCCTTGATGTTTTTGATGTCGACCAGATGCCCGGTGCGGCGGACGCCGGCGCGCAACTGGATGAGGAGGTCGGTGCCGCCGCAGAACGGGCGCGCATTCTCGCCGTGGGCTTTGAGAATGCTGAGCGCCTGATCGAGCGTACCAGGGGCTTCGTAATTGATTGCATGCAAAGGAAGGCAACCTCCAGAGCGGCTAAGATTATACCCACCTTTATAACTTGGATACCCCAGAATCCGCCAACTGAAAAGAGCAACGAAAAGCGGGCAGGTGTTAGGCGGCGCGCTTGCGCGGTTGGACTTCGCGCTCGATTTTTGGTGCCAGCTCGTCTTTGGCTTTTTCGAGTTCGTAGTCGCTTTGCAATCCGAGCCAGAACTCCGCCGAGGTGCCGAGATAACGAGCGAGACGAAGCGCGGTGTCCGCGGAAACGGCGCGTTCACCCTTCACAATCTCCGCAATCCTGTTCGCCGGCACCCGCAAATCCATCGCAAGTCGATGGACGCTGATGCCGGTTGGAACAATGAAGTCTTCATACAAGACCTCGCCAGGATGAAGCGGTGGTATTTTCTTCCTGCGCCGCATAACTCTCATGCCTCCAAAACGAAGCTCAATGGTAGTCCCACGATTTCCACATCGTACGCGTCCTTCTCGTCCCAGGCGAAACAGACGCGGTACTGATCGTTGATTCTGATGCTGTATTGACCGGTGCGGTTTCCCTTTAGCGCAGCGAGCCGGTTTCCGGGCAGCGCTCCCAAGTCCGACAATCGTGTAGCCGGGTTAATCTCACGAAGCTTGCGATGCGCTACCTTTGCGATGGTTTCGAATTGCCGGACCCATTCGCGATTGAAGATTGCGCGGGTGTTGCGGTCGCGGAAACTCCGGATCACGCCATCAACCATCTCACGTGTCGCGTTATATGTGAAGCATACAACGCGAAGAGGAGAATTGGGAATTTGGACCCTCACCCGCCGTTCGATGACGAACGTCGGCCTCTCCCTGATAGGGAGAGGCTAAGAGGAGACGGGTCGATCATTCCGGCTTGAAGGGTTTCATCCCCAGTAGATGTTCGCTCAGGGTCCAGAGGCGATTGGCAGCATCCGGATCTACTGCATGCGGCATCACGCCTAGCGCCATTGAGCCGATCTGGTTGGATGCGAGCGGCTCGGTCACCAGCGGGGCGATATCGCAGTTGTGACAATAGACGCCGCCCATGCCGTCGAGCTGCGGGCTTGTCGCGCACCAGACGCTGGTCGCAGCGCCTTGCGCCACCGTTTTCATATTCCTGGCCGGGTCGATAATGGGATTCCCGTCCTCATCGACGAGACCCATCGCGCGAAGTGCATGCACCGAGACATCCTTCGACAGCCCCGTGCCGACTATGCTGCCCGGATGGAGCGAGAAGGCACGCACGCCGTAGGCTTTCGCTCGATCGTCGAGCGCCAGCGCGAAGAGAATGTTGGCGGTCTTCGATTGGCCGTAGGCCATCCAGGGGACATAGTCGCGATGCTCAAAGTTCGGGTCCTCGAACACGATCGGCGCGCGGCTATGCGCCCATGCCGAGACCGCGACGACTCGCGCTCCGTTCGCCCGGCGCAGAGCGGGCCAGAGTCGCATCGCGAGCTGGAAATGTCCCAGATGGTTGGTCGCGAAATGCAGTTCATGTCCGCGCGCGTCGCGCGTCAGCGGCGCCCCACCGATGCCCGCGCTGTTGACCAGGATGTGCAACGGCTGGCCGGTCGCAACAAACTTCTCGGCGAAGGCGTCGATCGAAGCGGGATCGAGCAGGTCCATCTGCTCCAGCTCGACGTCGAGACCGTGCAGCGCGTCCGCGGCTTTGTCGCGATCGCGCGCCAGCACGATGACCTTCGCGCCGGCAGACCGCAGCGCGCGCGTGGTCTCGAGGCCGATGCCGGAATGGCCGCTGGTCACGATCGCGGTCTTGCCGGAGAGGTCAATGCCTTTGATGACGTCGGCGGCAGTGGAAGCGGCGCCGAAGCCGGACCCGATCGGTTTTTGCAACGTGGCCACTCTACCTACTCCTGATTCTGAAGCTCGCTCAGCGATCGATTGTCGCCATGATCCAGTCGGGGTAGCGCTTGCCCGAGACTTTTCCCGGCGCCATCGCGTCGTCGAGCATTTTCATCTCTGCCGGCGCAAGCCTGACGGTCTCGGCGGCCACGTTCTCTTCGAGATATTTGCGGCGCTTGGTGCCGGGGATCGGCACGAAGTCATCGCCCTTGGCCAATATCCACGCGAGCGCGATTTGGCCGGGCTTCACCCGCCTCGCGGCGGCGACCTCGTGTACGATTCGCGCCGCCTTCACGTTGGCGTCGTAGTTCTCGCCCTGGTAGCGAGGATCGATCCGTCGAAAATCACCTTCCGGAAAATCTTCCGCGCGCATCACCTCACCGGTGAGAAAGCCGCGGCCAAGAGGACAAAATGGCACGAGGCCTATGCCCAGCTCGCGCAGCACCGGGATAATCTCCGGCTCGAGATTGCGTTCCCATAGCGAATACTCGCTCTGCAATGCGGAAACCGGATGGACGGCATGGGCGCGCCGGATGTTGGCGATGCCGGCCTCGGAGAGACCGAAAAATCGCACCTTCCCCTCCTTGACCAGGTCGCCCACCGCGCCGGCCACCTCCTCGATTTGCACCGCCGGATCGATGCGATGCTGATAAAGCAGGTCGATATAGTCGGTGCCCAGCCGCTGCAGCGAGCCCTCCGCCGCCTCGCGAATATGCTCAGGCCGGCTAGCTCTCTCGACGCCGACCTGCTTTCCGTTTACGAAGCGAAAGCCAAACTTGGTGGCGATTACGACCTTGTCGCGCCGCCCCTTGAAAGCCCGTCCGAGCAACTCCTCGTTTGTGAGCGGACCGTAGACCTGGGCCGTGTCGAAGAAGTCGCATCCCAATTCGATGGCGCGATGCAGCGTGGCGATCGATTCTCCCTCTTCGGCCGGACCGTAGGACTGGCTCATGCCCATGCAGCCGAGACCGATCGCCGATACCTCGAGGCCCTGGCTGCCAAGTTTGCGTCTGCCCATCGTCATGAATGCGTTCCTCCGATGCACGTCAACATAACGCCGGCTCGCCGGACTTTGAATACTTGAAAATCCGTATAACCTGCGTGATAGTACGGAAATGACCGCTGATCCTTTCTCCGATATCCTACGATTCACAAATGCCGAAACGGCCGTGACGGGCGGCTTCACTGCAGGCGGCTCGTGGGCTATTCGCTTTCCGGCGCCGGAGAAGATCAAGTTTTTCGCATTAGTGAAGGGCAATTGCTGGCTCTGCATCGACGGCCAAGAGGGCCATGTGCGCGTCGAAGAGGGAGACGTGTTTCTCTATTCCGCACAAAGGTCGTTTGTGCTCGCCGGCGACCTGGCGGCCACGCCGCTCGACGCGAAAAAGTTGTTCACCGGCACCGTCAACCGGACTGCGAAAATTGGCGACGCTGAGGACTGCGTTCAAATAGGCGGTCACGTGCTGCTGGACCCCGTCAGCGGAGGACTTCTGGCGGACGTGTTGCCGCCGTTGATCCACGTCAAGGCCGCATCGCCTCAGGCGACGGTCCTGCGATGGCTGCTCGAACAACTTATCCGCGAGCGGGCGGCTGAACTCCCGGGATCCAGTCTAGCATCGGCGCAACTCGCCCAGCTCATCTTTGTCCAGATTTTGCGCGTCCATCTGGAAACTTCAGGTCCGTTGGCTACCGGATGGCTTCGCGCGGTCGCGGACAAACGGCTCGCTCCCGCGCTGCGCCTGATGCATGGCGATCCAGGCCGAGCATGGCAGCTCGAAGAGCTGGCAAAAGCCGCCGCCATGTCGAGGACCACCTTCGCCCAGACCTTCAAAGAGGTGGCCGGTGTCTCTCCGCTTGCTTATCTGACGAAGTGGCGGATGCGTCTTGCTGAGCGGGCTCTTCGCGAAGAAACGATTCCCGTTTCCGATCTCTCGCGCACGCTTGGATACACGTCTGAAAGCGCTTTCAGCAACGCGTTCAAGCGGGTCACCGGCAATGCGCCCAAGCGATACCGGTCCGCGTCGCGGGCAGCCCGAATGGACGCCAGGATGCAGCACTCGCCCGAGGAAGTGTGAAACCCACGGAGGTTTCACCATCTTCCCTTAGGCAAGTCGGATCGATCGCGGCTTAGTGGCCGGCCTGGACCATCTTCGCGGCAGTGAAGAAGTTCTGATCGACTGCGCCCATGTTGATGAACAGGCTGTCGTCGTGGCTGTCATGCCCCGGAGTATAGACGACCGTCGAGAAACCGTTGGTGATGTCTTCATCAACCATCGCGGTTTCGAATATTCGTCTGAAGGGCCAGATCGCAACCTTGGCATCGGGAACTGCGCGGTCGCGATACGCATGGTAGGTCACCAGCGTTTTCCAAAGCTGGTCGTTGTTGTCGTATTGGTCCGAAGCGGTGATGAACCAGCCTTCCGAGTCGATATAGAAGATGCGCCTGGGGATCAGCAGGCTGCCGCCCGCGGGAGAGCGAGGCTTGGCAGTCGCTTCGATCACGTACAGATTGCGCATCTCCCAATTCTCCGGACAGACTGATCGGCCGCCGTCACTTGCGCATGGCTGAGCGGGAGAATTCGCGGCCTCGACCGGCGCGAGCATCGAACGCTCGCCCAAAAGGCGATAGGTGTAGTCCTGGATTCTGCCCGAGAAGCCAAACGCTGAATCCGGATCCCAGGTGGACGCATAAGTCGTCACGCCGCCGTTGCCGCCATTCCTTTCGCCGCCGCCGGTATTGGAAACTCCGAACGAGTCGGAAAGTTCAGCAGTTGGCAAGCGCCTCAACTTGCGCGAGCCCTGGCTGTACTCCCAAACCGCGTCGTCCATCCCGGGGATCGCGTAGCGCTGCCTGACAATTCCCGCGCCCGCCATCTCGGCCGGCTCAAGGATCGGATAAGCGCCGGCGCGAGAGGCGATACCGGTCTTCAGGATTTCGGGATCAATCGGCGTCGGTGCGACCTCGGTGCGGCCGATATAGTTGTAAAAGCCGAGGTGCCCGAAGGTGAAGTGCTCGATCTCGTTCGACGACCCGGCTTGATGACTCACGACCTCGACATTGCGCGCATCGAGGTCGTCGCTGGCCAGCGGCCTGAACTCAAAGTTCCACATGATCTTGGTCGCGGCTTGCGGATCGTTGGCGTCCACGAGCGGGAAGGGCAGGCCGGCGACGTAATTCTTCAGGTCGCCATTCGGCGTGAGTGAGACCTGCGGCGAATACTGTTCGGTGGCGGCCTTGTATGGTGGCGGCCAGTCGAGATGAGAGGTCGGAACTATTTTCATCGTCATGCCTTGCCTGACGAGAACGTAGTTGCCGGGGCTCACGAGGCCTTCGACCTGCGATGCGTTGTCAGGGGTGATTGTATCTCCAGGTTTCACCTGGGCGCGCACTTCAACGGGTGACGAGATAAACGCAACCGTCAACGCGAGCGCGGCTACAGTGGCCAAGCGGTTGAATGTCATGTTGGGTGTCCTCATTTGCATCCGAAGTTCAATCTGATGCACTCAATTTTGAATCTAATCATCATAGGACTGGTCAGACGTGCCCCGGGTGACAGCGTCCTTGCTTCTGCTAAGGCGTGAAATATCGACGCACAAAGAGCGGTCTTCAGAGCGTGAAAAAATGAGTCCGATCGCCGCTCAAAATTAGGAGCAAAGCGCAGGCCAAGACTTGAACCGCAACCACTCGTATCCAGCTATTTAGTGAGACAGCGTGAGACAGCGAATTGAGGGCGAAGAGCGCTAGCTCTTGAATCCCAGGCGCGATGCAACTTGCGCTGCGGCGAGCGCGAGCGCAGGCGCCATCGGGCCCATCAGCGCGAAGCGGGGATCGGTGGTCTGGCCGCGCACGTAGCGGACGTAAATTTGCTCGACGACGGTCGCCGTCTTCCAATGCGCCCAGGCCCAGTAGTACGGCATGCCGCTGACGTCGCGGCCAGTGCGCGCCGAGTATCGGTGCAGTAGTTCGTCGCGGCTGAGAAATCCCGGCCGCAGCGTATGTGCCTCACCCTGCGAGGTCGCGAGCAGTTCCTCTGGATCGCTCTTCTCGCGCCAATACGCAATCGAGATTCCGAGATCGACCAGCGGATCGCCGATAGTCGCCATCTCCCAGTCGAAGACTCCCACTACGTCGCCGTGATTGACCGCGCCCAGCATGATGTTGTGCAGGTAGAAATCGTTGTGTACGAGCACCGGTGGCGGCGACACCGGCATGTTGTCGAGGAACCACGCGCCGAGTTTTTCCATCAGCGGCACTTCGCGCGTCTTCGCCTTCTCCCAGCGGCCCATCCAGCCGGTGATCTGGCGCTTGAGAAAGCCGTCGGGCTTGCCCAGCGTCGCGAGCCCGATCGACGCGTAGTCGACGCGATGCAAATCGGCGAGCGTGTCGATGAATCCTTGCGACATCGCGCGAAAGTCCGCGGGATCGGTGCCGAGTTCGAGCGGCAGCGGCTGGCGATTCTTGATGACGATGCCGGTGCGGCGTTCCATCACGAAAAAAGGCGCGCCGACGATCGACACGTCGTCGCTGTAGAGCATCCCGCGCGGCGCCGGCTTGAAGACTTCCCACAGGCGCGAGAGCACTTTGTATTCGCGTCCCATGTCATGCCCGCCGACCGGCAGCGGGCCGAATGGCGGCCGGCGCATGACCCATTCGCGGTCGCCGAAGCGCAGCAGGTAGGTGAGATTCGACGAGCCGCCGCGAAACTGCTGGACAGTGAGCGGAGCGTCGGCGCCGGGAATCTTGCCGCGCAGGTGGGCGGCGAGCTTGCCCCAGTCGAGCTGCTCCTCGTCGCGGACGTCGCCGAATTCGGGGACGATTTCGACAGCTTCAGCCATGCGCGTGATGCCCGACCGCTTGCGTCACTTGTATTTGCGCAACTCGCGGCGCGCGATCGTCATGCGATGCACTTCGTCGGGGCCGTCGGCGATTCGAAGCGCGCGGCTGTCGCGCCACATGCGCGCAAGCGGGAAGTCGTCGCTGACGCCGGCCGCGCCGAACACCTGGATCGCGCGATCGAGCACGATCATCACCATGTTCGCGCACATCACCTTGATCATCGCGATTTCGTTGCGCGCGGCGCTCTTGCCGGCGGTGTCCATCTTCCACGCCGCGTGCATGACCATCAGGCGGCACGAGTCGATCTCGATTCGCGAGTTGGCGATCCACTCCTGGATGTTCGATTTTTCCGAGAGAAAACTGCCGTGCGTGAAGCGCGTACTCGCCCGCTTGCACATCAGTTCGAGCGCGCGCTCCGCGATTCCGATTGTCCGCATGCAATGGTGGATGCGTCCCGGACCCAGCCGCGCCTGCGAGATCGCGAAGCCACCGCCTTCCTCGCCGAGCAGGTTGGTCACCGGCACGCGGCAATCTTTGTAGATGATCTCGCAATGGCCGCCGCCGCCCGTGTGACCCATCACGGGCACCGGGCGAATCAGGTTGAATCCCGGGGTATCGGTCGGAACGATTATCTGGCTCGAGCGGCGATGCGGCTCCGCGTCGGGGTCGGTCACGACCATCGCAATCGCAAAGGCCGAGCCGATCGCATTCGAGGTGAACCACTTGTGGCCGTTGATCACGTAGTTGTCGCCCTCGCGGACGGCGCGCGTCTTGAGCTGCGTCGGATCGGAGCCCGGAGTGTCGGGCTCGGTCATCGAGAAGCAGGTGCGAATCTCGCCATCGAGGCACTTCTGCAGCCACTGCTTTTTCTGATCGGGCGTGCCGAACTCGGTGAGGATCTCCATGTTGCCGGTGTCGGGCGCCATGCAGTTGAACGCGCGCGCGCCAATCGGGCTGCGGCCCATCAGCTCGCAGAGCGGTGCGTACTCGTAGTTCTTGAGGCCGGCGCCGAATTTTTCATCGGGCAGAAAAAGATTCCAGAGTCCCTCGGCCTTGGCCTTTTTGCGGACGTCCTTGAGCGAATCCGGCTCGGTATTACCGCTCTCGCCCATCACGCGCTGAACATCTTTTTCGATGGGGAAAACGTATTGGTCCATGAAGTCGGAGACGCGCTTGCGCAACTGCTCGGTCTTGGGGGTCAGCGAAAAGTCCATTTCGATCCTCGCGAGGCGAATGATTTGTAAGGCAACAGGTAACCCAGATCGGACGGAAATGAAAGCGAGATGAAAACCTGATATAGCCTGAGGCAGAGTCGACACCATCATGTCTTCAGCAGCTTTCAACCCGCTCGCATCCACCGCGCCGCTGATCGTCTACATCGACTACAAGAGTCCGTACGCGTACCTCGCCGTGGAGCCGACCTATGCGCTCGGAGAGGAACTCGGCATCGAGATCGATTGGCGGCCGTTCACGCTCGACATTCCGAGCTACCTCGGTTCCGCGCGACTCAGCAACGAAGGCAAAGTGGTCGATGAACAGCGCACGCCCGGACAGTGGATCAAGGTGAAGTATGCGTACCACGACGTGCGACGTTACGGGTCGATGCGCGGCATCGTCGTGCGTGGCACCACCAAGGTCTGGGATTCGTCGCTCGCAGGAATCGGAATGCTATGGGCAAAGGCGCAGGGCAAAGCGCTGCTGCGCGCTTACTCGGGGCTGGTGTATGAACGCTTTTGGAAGCGCGACCTGGACCTTGAAGATGCCGCCGTGATCGAGCGCGTGCTTGACGAGGCCGGCGCGCGGACGGCGGGCTTCCAGGATTACGCGGCGGGCGAGGGTCGTGTGCTCCACGACACAATCCAGCGCAGCGCGTTCGACGCGGGACTCTTCGGAGTGCCGACCTACGTGATCGACGGTGAAGTATTTTTCGGGCGGGAACATCTCCCGCGAATTCGATGGATGCTGAGCGGACGCTCGGGCGCGCCGCCCGATATCGCTTACGGGGATTTTTCAACCGGACGCGAGGCAGCGGGCGAGACGCGCAAAGGCCAGCTTGCTGTAATGATCGATTTCAGGAGTCCGCAGGCTTACCTGGCGGTCGCGCCGACCTGCGCGCTGGCGGACGAGCTTGGGATCGCGATCGACTGGCGGCCGCTGGCCGCCGCTCCGTCGAAAGCAGCGGCGGCGCCCACTTCCGGAGATGACCGCGGCGCGCGCCATCGCCGTTATCGCGCGGATTACCTGGAACGCGACGTTGCCCGCTACGCCGCCGACCGTGGTCTCGCGATCGGCAGGCTCGATCGGCGCAAGGATTCAACGCTCGTCTCGGTTGGACTGCTATGGGCCGAGCGCCAGCGTCCTTCGGTCGCGCGGGCGTATGTCGAGCGAGTTTTCGAACGCTCCGGCAAAGGCGAGCTCGACATCGAAGACGAGCGCTCGATCCGAGCTCTGCTCACAGAGATTGAGGCGCCGGTCTCCGGGTTTGAAGCGTTCGTAAAGGGCGAGGGCCGCGACCAGCTGGCGCGTCTTCAATCCGAGCTGCGCGACAGGGGTGTGTTCGAAGTGCCCACCTATATACTGAACGACGATCTGTACCTTGGACGCCAGCATCTGCCGCTGCTTCGCGCGCGTTTCTCAGCATGAAGCGACGGGAGCGCTACGGCGCGGGTTTGCGCATCACGTAAAAGACGTAGCCGTACGCCTCGTGATAGGCGCGGAACAGATCGTACTCGCGCTGCGCCTCGTCGAGGGTGGCGAGCACCGCGGCATCGTCATCGTGCGCGTACTTTTCCCGTAGCTGCGCAACGCGCTGCTCGGCCGGCCCGTAGTAGTTCCACCAGTCCTTCTCCGGCAGCACGAAGCCGTCGGCATCGGTGTAGCCGGCCTCGGTGATGACCTTGCAGTTGCGCTCAATCGTGCCCATGGCTGGATAATTTCGCGCCCAGAATTCGACCGCTTCGTCCGGCGGTTCCGGCTCCAGCCATGTCAGCTCGGAGACTGCGATCCATCCGCCTGGCTTCAGGAAGCGGCGCCACACGGCGAGGCCATGGGCGAATCCCGCGATATAGATCGCGCCCTCGGACCAGATCAGGTCGAACGACTCGTAGACGAAATCCATCTCGAGCATCGAGGCGTTGACGGTCGTGATTTGCGCCAGCACTCCCGCCGCGCCCGCGCGTTCGGTCAGCTCGTCGAGAAATCGCTGCCGGATATCGACCGCCATGATCGAGCCGCCGGATGCGCGCGCGAGCTCGATAGTCTGCGCGCCGGGACCGCATCCGATGTCGAGGATTCGCGGACGTTCCGGCAGTCCGCGCGCGAGGCCGAGCGCGCGCAGCGTTGCCTCAGGGGAACCGGGCGCCTGTCGTGGCAGGCCCTCGGTCAGCTCGCGAAAGATTCCCATCCACGGCGATACTGCCGCTGCCCGCGGGCGAACTCAAACGCTTCAGCCGTCACGCGGGTGGCTTGTCGGCGGCGAATCGCAGGCGAATGTAATCGGCGAACCATTTGCCGCCGCTGTCGCATAGCTCCGGCCGCAGCGCTTCGCGAACTTCGTCGATAAATCCTGCGCGGTCGCTGCCCGCCAGCGGCGCCATGAAGGCTTGCGCAAACGTCTCGAGCCATCCGTTGATTTCAGTGGGCAGCGGAGTAGGGCGGGGAATCAGCGCGATATACCTGATGGCGAATCCGGGGCGCGCAAGGCGCGCGGAATAATCCTCGACGGTCGGAAAGTACCACGGGTTGAGCGCGTCGCCGTCGATGCCGCGGCGGCGGAGCGCCTCGACGATCGCGCGCTTGATCGTCGCGACGCAGCGATGGCCGCCGAACTCGGCGACGAAGCGGCCGCCGGGCCTGAGCGCGCGCCAGACGCCGGCGATCACGTCATCGGGGGGCTTCATCCAATGAATTGCAGCGTTGCTGAAGACGGCATCGAACTCGGCGTCGAAGGCCAGCCGCGCGCCGTCGGCGACCCGCGCGTCGAGACCGAGGCGCCGCGCGGCTGCTATTTGCGGCGCGCTCGCGTCGACGCCCACGACCTCGCATCCAGCTTCGACCAGCTTGAGCGTGAGGGCGCCGTCACCACATCCGAGATCGAGGATTCGCTCGCCGGCGCGCGGCGCCAGCAGTTCGACCACCGGCGCGCCAAGGTCGGAGACAAAGCGAGCGTTGCGCGCGTATTCGTCAGGATCCCAGCTCTGATTGGGGTTCGTCATAGTAGTTAACTATAGTTAATAGTCACCCCGATGCAACAGTCCGTGTTTTAGCCTCTCCCTGTCAGGGAGAGGCCGACGCGAGACCTTGAGCGTCGGGTGAGGGTCCGAATTCCTAATTCTTCTGCCGCGCTTGTACTCGCAACGTATGTCGTCGTGAGCTATTCGTGGCGGAAGCAGATAAGACATCTCTACAATCGGACCCTCACCCGCGCCGTTGGCGCGGCCTCTCCCTGACAGGGAGAGGCAAGAACGGGCATTGACGGAAGATCAAAATGGAACTGGCTAAGCAATTCATCGACGTGGGAATTTTCACCAACCAGATTGACGAGATGCGCGCTTTCTACGGCGAGCAAGTCCGGCTGCCTTACGAGGAACTGCTGAAGGTGGGAGGCGGCGCGCGGCAGTACCGCTATGGATTGCTCGGCTCCGTGCTCAAAATCAATCACATCCGCGATCCGCTGCCGCCACGAGTTGCAGGGGGCTATCGCAAGCTTCTGATTTCCGATCCGCGCATCCCCATGCCGCTCCCGATGCACGATCCCGACGGCAACGACGTCGAGCTGGTGCCGCGCGACAAGTTCGATCAGATCGAACTTCAAATCGGCGTCACCAATGAACCGGATTTCGAGCGTTTCTATGGAGAGGTCATGCAGGCGGAGCGGCTGGGCCCGGGCCGATTCAAGTTGGGCAAGACTGTCATCAGCTTCAGGCACGATCCCGCGGCCGTGCGCCCACCGAAATCCGCGCCGGGCAGCGCGGCTGAAGCAACGACGCGCGCCGTCGGGATTCGCTATATCACGGTGCAGGTGCGCGACTGCGACGTCGAGCATCGCCGCTTCATTTCGATGGGCGTGTGGGAAGGCGCGCCGCCGCTGACGCTCGGCACCGTCGCGCGCATTTCGTTCATTCGCGATCCCGACGGCAACGCTATTGAGATTTCGCAGCGGGCGTCGCTGACGGGGCCGCTTCCGGCTTGACCGCCGCCGCGGCGGGAGCAGCCGGCGGCTCTGACACCAGCAGCGATCGCACGATCGGCACCAGCGCGAGTTGCGACGGCTCCGATCCCCCGATTCCATCGACGAGCGCCTTGAGCTTGGCGCCGGGGTAGTCTTTGCGCGCGACAATCAGCGGGATGTGGCTATCCTGGATCGACGCGCTCCCGTGCCACGAGTGATACGGCGCCGAGAAGTAGTAGCGGTCCTGGATCTGGCGGTCCAATCCCGACTTCGAAAGGAGCAGGACGTCGCCCGCGCGATTGCCGTACGGCCCCGCGCTCAACCATCGCATCCGCCGGTTGAGCTGAATCAGGTCGGGCCGCGGATGCATCAGCAGATAGAGCCAGATCGGCACGAGCCGATGACCGTCGAAAATATCGTACTCGTGCGTGAGCTGCCCGGGCGGAGTCGGCACGCGCGCGAAAACGAGGTCGAGCGTGTCCTTCATCAGCTGCACCGGGTGGCCTTTTTTGTTCGCGTAGTAGAACGCGCGCGCGACCGGCAGCACGTCTTCCTTGTAGCGCGGCGGCCGCTTCCAATCGCAAGTCATGCCGGGATTGGGACAGGTCGAGCGGTCGGCGAGGTATACGTAAGCGATCGCGCCCTGGTAGGCGAAGGCCGCCTGGTAATCCTGCTCATCCTTGCCGGGATTCAGCACCAGCTTGCGCGGTCGAAATCCCGCCGCCTCGACCACCGCGTCCGGCCCGTCGCTCGAGTTGGCGCCAAGCGCGTGGCGCGGGTCCTTCAGTACGGGCGTATGCCCATGATCGGCAATCACGACGATGTAGGTCTGATCGAGAATGCCGTAGTCGCGGTAGGCGTCTAGAATCTTCGCGACCAGCGGGTCGGTAACGTTCTCGAGATAAGCGGTCTCCATCGGCAGCGGATCGGGCGCGAGATGCGTGTACAAATCGATTCCCGGAAAATAGACGACCTGGATATTCGGAACGCCGTGCGCCTTCGTCGAGTCGAGCAGCTTCGGCACCGAGTCCTCGTCCATCTGCTGGTAGATGTCGCGCTTGCCCGACGAGTGCTTGTCCTTGCCCGCCACGAATTCCGAAAACAGCGAGACCATGTCGGTGGGATCGATGATCGTGAAGTAGTCCGCACCGCGATAAACCATATTCATCGAAACCGACGATCTGACTCCAGCCTGCTGAAACAGGGTCGGCACCTTGAGCTGCCGGCCGACGAGGTTGTCGGTGATCATCGCGTGGTTGTCGTCCATCTCCTCGACCGAGACCGGCACCGGCGCGAAAAATTTCATGTCCTCGCGCACGAACCATTCGTTGCCCGGCACTCCGTTCTGCGCCGGCGGCGCGCCGGTGAAAATCGCCGACCATGCGGCGACCGTAGTCGACGGCAAAATGCTCACCGCGTTGGGCGCCGAGTAGGCGTGCTCGTACAGGCCGCCGCCTTCGTCCTTGCCGAGCATGCCGGCCATCGCCGGCGCCTTGCCGGACGCGAGAGCCGCCATCAGCTGATCGTAGCCGGCGCCGTCAAAAGCGAAGATCAAAACGTAAGGACCCGGCGCGGGTGGCCGCGGCTCGCGTTTGACCTGCTTCTCACCGCCGTTGACGAAAAGTTTGACCGAGCTGCATGAGGCGATGGCCAGGATGGCGACACACGTCGAGACCAGCGCGCAGCGGAGGAGGATGGAGACAGGTTTATGGCGCAGCATCAGTCTTCGATCCTACGCCCAAACGAATTTCGGAAAAACTTAAGCGCGCGACCGATCCCGGCGCATCAGGAAATGATTTCCACCGAGCCAATCGCGGTTGCGAGAGGCTCGATGGTGGTCGAACTCATTTGCGGGAATTTGCGCTGTTAGGCCCAGCGTGAGCGCGGACGATTGCGCGTCGATCGATTGCGCGCGCCCGATGATCGGAACACGGTCACCGGCTTGGGCGCGTGAATCTCGACTTTCTCGAAACCATCGACGTGCTCGCGATCGAGCGCGTTGCCAAGCGTCCGCTCCAACCGCGCGAGGTTGACGCGTTCCTCTTGCGTGACCAGGCTTATCGCCTCGCCCGCCTTGCCCATCCGCGCCGTGCGGCCGATGCGATGGATATAACCTTCGGTCTCGTCGGGCAGATCGAAGTTGATCACGTGCGACACGTCCGGGATGTCAAGTCCGCGCGAGGCCACGTCGGTCGCGACCATCACGCGAAACTTCTTCGCGCGAAATCCCGCCAACGCCGCGTTGCGCTGGCTCTGGGAGCGGTCACCGTGAATCTGCACGGCCTTGATATTGGCGCGTATCAGCAGCTTGGCGACGCGGTCGGCGCGGCTCTTGGTGCGGGTGAAGACGATCGCGCTCTCCACTTCGGGCCGCTTGAGTATCTCGAGCAGCACCGGGCCCTTGTTCTCGAGCGTGACCGGATAAATCGATTGGCGAATCTGCGAGGGCGGCGCAGCTTTGCTGCCGCCGACGGTGACGCGCTCGGGCGTCGTCAGAAATTCGCGCGCGATCATTTCAGGGCCTGAGGCCATCGTCGCCGAGAACATCATGGTCTGGCGCTGCTTCGGCACCATTCGCATGATGCGGCGCAACTGCGGCAGAAAGCCCATGTCGAGCAGGCGGTCGGCCTCGTCGATTATCACGACTTCAACCTTGTCGAGCTTGACGATGCCGCGCTCGATAAAGTCGATAAGCCGTCCGGGACAGGCGACCAGCACTTGCGCGCCCTTGCGAATCGCGTCGATTTGATGACGCTCGGACTCGCCGCCGACGACGGTGGCGCAGCGGATGCGGGTGTGGCGTGCGATCAGATCGAACTCGCGCGCGGCCTGTGCTGCGAGCTCGCGCGTCGGCATGATCACAATCGCGGCGAGATGCCGCGTGTTCTTGCGATGCAACCGGTCGATGGTCGGGATCAGAAAGGCCGCGGTCTTGCCGCTGCCGGTTTCAGCCGTGGCGACCACGTCGCGCCCGCTGAGCGCAACCGGGATAGCTCCGGCCTGGACCGGGGTCGGTGTATGATGACCGCGGTCTTTGATTGAACGATGGATCTCTGGCGATACGGGAAATTCAGAAAACGATCCAGTTCGAAAGAAAGTGCCGAACTTGTGGGTCTGATGGGTTGCGAGGGTGGCGTCACGGAATCCGACGCGCGCATAAAGTCACGATTGACTTGCCGACAGGGTACAGGATGCAGAGCAGCGACACAATGGCCTCCACGGCCAGTGGGAGAAGTTGATTGTTGCGGGTTCGCCCTCTGATTCCCTCCTCCCAGGTGGGAGGAGGGTTAGGGTGGAGGACAACTGTGTGGCGCGATTGTCTGACGCGCTGCACAATCATCAAAATTTTCCGTGCCTGCCTACTCCTGATGCAAATCTCTCTGCGCCTGCGCGCGTTTCGCCGGATTGTACTGTCGCGATCCCGTAGCGGTATTCGTTCTTCAGTGCCTCGTCGAGCGGAAGCGCCCATGCCTCATAGGCTGACATCCTGTCACCGCGCATGCATCGCTGCGGGAAGCCCGCGAGTTGTTTCGCGAGTTCGCGCGCATGCGCCAGCGCTGTGCCCGGCTCGACGACGCGATTCGCCAGGCCCATCGCGAAAGCCTCTTCGCCCGAGACACCGCGACCGGTCAGGATCATGTCCATCGCGCGGCTCATCCCGATCAGGCGCGGCAGACGAATTGTGCCGCCATCGCACAGCGGCACGCCGAAGCGCCTGCAATACACGCCGAAGGTCGCGTCGCGCGCGGCTACCCGCAGGTCGCACCACAACGCCAGCTCGATTCCGCCCGCGACGGCGAAGCCCTCAACCGCCGCGATGACCGGCTTGCCGAGCAGCATCCGCGTGCATCCAAGCGGGCCGTCGCCATCCTCGCTCACGCGATTGCCGCGATTGGTCGCGACTGCTTTCAGATCCGCGCCCGCGCAAAATGTCCCGCCCGCGCCGGTGAGGATCGCGACCGAGAGCGCGCCGTCCGCATCGAAGCGGCGGAACGCGTCGGCGAGCGCCGCTGCGGTCGGCCCATCGACAGCGTTGCGCGCCTCGGGACGGTTAATAGTTACGATCGCGATTTCGTCCTCGACTGCGAATTCGACCAGGCTCATCGGATGACCTCCAGCGGCTGACGTGCGATTGCGAATTTACTTTTTCGACAACTTGCGTGTCGAGGAATGGAGATGCACGACGCCCGAATCCAGCGATCGCTGGGCCTCGAAACCGCTGTGCGCGAACATCTCCAGCATCTGGCGGTTCTCGCCGAGCACATCAGCCTCGAATTCAGCTACGCCGTTCGCATCGGCGATCAGACTCAGATGATCAAGCAGCACGGTGCCGATGCCGTGGCCCTGGAACTCGTCGCGAACCGCGAATGCAACCTCCGCGCGACGGGGATTGGCGCCGACGATGTAGCGGCCGACGCCGATGAACCGCTCGCGCCCGTTCTCGGTCAAGGTCGCCGCGAGGCCGACATGATTTTTGAAGTCGAGCTCGGTGAGATGCTTCAAATCGTCGGGCGACAAGTCGCGCCGAATCCCCATGAACCGAAAATAGATCGACTGCTCGCTCATGCCTTTGAAATGATCATGCAGGCGCTCCTTATCGTCGGGGCGAATCGCGCGAATCCGCACCGCGGCGCCGTCGAGCATCGTCGCGTCGGCGCAATATTTGCCCGCGTCGACCGCCATGTCGTGATCTCCCATCGAACTGTTCCCTGAGTATACCGCGATTTCGCTTGGGATCGTGCGCGCGTTTCGCTAATGAGATTGAAGCGGTGCATGATGAGCGAATTCACAATCAAAGACAAAGTCGCGATCGCTGGGCTCGGCGAGACCAAGTACTACAAGCGCGGTGGTTCTCCCGTCAGCGAATTCCGCCTCGCGCTCGAAGCGATTCAGCGCGCAGCCGACGACGCCGGCATCCCGGTGACGGCGATCGACGGTATCTCGTCGTATGCCAACGACCGCAACGATTCGGTCCGCGTCGCGACTGCGCTCGGGCTGCCGGAGCTGCGCTTCACGAACATGTTCTGGGGCGGCGGCGGCGGTGGCGGCTCGGGCGCAATCGGCAACGCGGCGGCCGCGATCGTCGCCGGCTTCGCGACCTGCGTCGTCGTATATCGAGCGCTGGCGCAGGGGCAGTTCGGCCGTTTCGGGCAATCGGCGCCGGTGCGCACTATCTCCGGCCCGCCCGCGTATACCTGGCCGTACGGCATGTCCACGCCGGCGCAATGGATCGCGCTGCGCACGCGGCGCTTCATGCACGATCATCACATCTCGCAGGACCCGCTCGCGGCGATCGCGATGTCCTGCTATCACCACGCGCAGTCCAATCCGCGTGCGATCATGTACGGACGTCCGCTGACGCGCGAGGCGTACGACGACTCGCGATGGATCGTCGAGCCGTTTCATCTCTACGACTGCTGCCTCGAGAACGACGGCGCCGCGGCGGTCATCGTCACCAGCGCCGAGCGCGCGCGCGATCTCAAGCAGAAGCCCGCGTACGTGATGGCGTCGGCGCAGGGTTCTGACTTCCGCCAGGGCGCCGCCGCCGAGAATGGCCCCGACTATGCGACTTCCAACTTCAAGACGCTCGCGCCGCGGCTGTACGCGATGGCAGGAATCGAGCCCAAGGACGTCGATGTGGCGCAGGTGTACGAAAATTTCACCGGCGCCGTGATGACCAGCATCGTCGAGCACGGCTTCTGTCGTCCCGACGAAGTAATGGACTTCTGCACCTTTGAGAATCTCACCGCGCCCAAGGGCAAGCTGCCCATCAACACCAGTGGCGGCAACCTCGCCGAATGCTACATGCACGGGCTCGAACTGATCATCGAGGCGGCGCGCCAGGTGCGCGGCACTTCGACCTGCCAGGTGAAGGACGCCGAGATTTCGATGGTCGTGTCGGGGCCGATGGTCGCGCCGGTAAGCGATCTGATTCTGCGCGGGTGAATGCGATGGCGAACAACGAAACTACAGAATCGAAAACCTACCTGCCCGCTGGAATACCGGCGCCCGCGGCGACGCGCGACGGACTCGACAAGGAATTCTGGGAAGCGGCGCGCCGCCACCAGCTCGTTGTGCAGAAATGCAATTCGTGCGGGACGTTCCAGTTCGGCCCCGAGTGGATTTGTCACAAGTGCCATACGCTCGACCTCGGATGGCATCGCGTGGCCGGCCGCGGCCGCGTCTATAGCTGGGAGCGCGTCTGGCACCCGGCGCATCCCGCGCTGAAAACCGCGTGCCCCTATCTGGTAGTGGTGGTGGAACTGCAAGACGCCGGCAACGTCCGCATGGTCGGCAACCTGCTAGGCGATCCAAAGCGCGAAGTGCCTTTCGATGCCCCGGTAGAGGCGGTCTTCGAAGATCACCCCGAAGGCTTCACCCTGATTCAGTGGCAGCTCGCTAACCGCTGACGTGCAGCATCAGGTCTTGTCGGGTTCGTCGGCCTTGATGAACTTCAGCGACGCGGAGTTCATGCAGTAGCGCAGGCCGGTCGGCTGCGGCCCGTCATCGAACACGTGGCCGAGATGCGCGTCGCATTCGGAGCACAGCACTTCGGTGCGCGTCATGAACAGCGAACGGTCGCTCTCGGTCTTGACGTTCTCGGGCGCGATCGGCTGGTAGAAACTCGGCCATCCCGTGCCCGACTCG
This sequence comes from Binatus sp. (SeqCode), assembly GCA_050010075.1. GTDB lineage: Bacteria > Desulfobacterota > Binatia > Binatales > Binataceae > Binatus. Next base: position 40,276 of record JBEKLS010000021.1, read on the forward strand.
AACTTGGTGTCCGAGCTGAAGAGCGCATTGCCGCAGCAGATGCATCGGTAGAGGCCCTTGTCGTGATTCTCGGCGTACTGGTTTTGGAACGGGCGCTCGGTGCCCTTTTTGCGGGTGACCTCGTACTGCTCGGGGGTCAGCTCCTTGCGCCATTCCGCGTCGGTTTTGACAACTTTATCTACCATGACGAGTCCTTTCTTTTGTCCGGAGTCGGTGAATTCGACGACTGAGACTTTGACTATACCCGACGCGCCCGAATCCGGCGAATCGCCGAAGGCATCGCCGGTGATACTTCTTTCGGCGTAGCCGAACGCGATTATCGCGGGGATAGCGGCGATCGCGGCAACGAATGCGCGCCGCCCGATGAGGAGTCCGTTCTGACTATTCGAAGGCCTGGTGTTTTCAGCCAATTTTCGACCTGTTGTCCTGATCATCGCATATTAGACAACGCTGCCGAAAGGCGCCCGGTTCCCGCCGCAGCGGTGATTCCGGATCCTAGCCTCTCCTTGTCCGAGGAGAGGTCGGCGCGCGCCGAAGGGAGCGCGACGGGTGAGGTGGAACGCAGGCCGAAGCAGTCACGCGCGGTTTTCCTTTGTACCAACTTGTAAAAGTGGTGCTGCTGGTTTTTGCGGCGGCCTCAGTATCTCGCATTGCGGTTAGACGAGTAGGCGTTCGTGCGAGGTTCGGCGTTCCACCTCTCCCGGCGACACCGCTTTTCAAGCGGCTTACGCCGACCTCTCCTCGGACAAGGAGAGGTTAAGATTCGAAGCCGCCGCTATATCTGATATACGAACAGCTTCTGTTCTTTTGGTCTCAGGAATACGTGGGCGCCTGTTTCCAGGTGCAGCGCCTGGTAGCGCTCGTGATCGAGCTCGACCTGCACCAGGTCGCCCCAGTCGGCTACCAGCTCGACTTTGACCTGCGGGCCCGCCGGGTTGATAGTTTTTACCGTCGCCGGGAAGGTCTGCTTGCCGTTGGGTTTCAGCACGATTTCCAGCAGATGCGGCCGCACGTAGAGCACCGCTTTGCCGGTCTCAGGATGCGCGTGCGCGTGCGTATTCTCCAGCTCGACGGCAGTATCGCCGAGGAACACGCGCCCGTTCTCGATTCGGCCGTGGAACAGGTTCACGTTGCCCAGGAAGTTGTACACGAAGGCGTTGGCGGGATGATGATAGACTTCCTCGGCGGTGCCAATCTGCTCGATGCGCCCCTGGTTCATCACGACGATCCGGTTGGCGAGTTCGAGCGCCTCTTCCTGATCGTGCGTGACGAAGACGCTGGTGATTTTGATCTCGTCATGCAAGCGCCGCAGCCATCGCCGAAGCTCCTGCCGCACCTTGGCGTCGAGCGCGCCGAACGGCTCGTCCAACAGTAGGACCTTCGGCTCGACCGCGAGCGTGCGCGCTAGTGCGACGCGCTGGCGCTGCCCGCCGGATAGCTGCGAGGGGTAGCGATCGGCCAGAAAATCGAGCTGCACGAGTTGCAGCAGCTTATGCACGCGTTGCCCGATCTCCGCCTCGGCGGGACGCCCTTGCCGCGGGAGCACGCGCAGGCCGAAGGCGACGTTCTCGAACACGGTCATGTGCCGGAACAGCGCGTAATGCTGAAATACGAAGCCGACCTTGCGCTGGCGGACGCTGACGGCGCTGGCGTCCTCGCCATGGAACAGCACCTCACCCGTGTCCGGCGTCTCGAGCCCCGCGATTATTCTCAGCAGCGTGGTCTTGCCCGAGCCCGACAGACCGAGCAACGCGACCAGCTCGCCGGTTTCGATATGCAGGCTGATATTGTCGACCGCGACGAAATCGCCGAACTTCTTGCTGATGTTTCTGAGCTCGATACTCATGCCGCAACGTTGACCGCCATGTCGTCCTGCTCCTGCTTAACTGGCACGACGCGGCGCTCGAGGAAATACTTGGCGATGAGCGTCGCGATGGCGAGCAGGGTGAGCAGCGACGAGACCGCAAACGCGGCCGCGAACTGGTAGTCATTGTACAGAATCTCGACGTACAGCGGCATCGTGTTGGTATGCCCGCGGATATGCCCCGAGACCACCGAGACCGCGCCGAACTCGCCCATCGCGCGCGCGTTGCACAGCACCATCCCATACAGCAGGCCCCACTTCACGTTGGGTAGTGTCACCCGGCGAAACATTTGCCAGCCGCCGGCGCCGAGCACGATCGCAGCTTCCTCTTCCTCGCTGCCGACCGCTTGCATGATCGGGATGAGTTCGCGCGCCGCGAGTGGAAAGGTGACGAAGATAGTCGCGAGCACGATTCCCGGCTCTGCGAAAATGATCCTGATATTGTGATCGTCGAACCATGCGCCCAGCGGTGTGCGGATGCCCAGTAGCAGCACGAACAGCATCCCCGCGATGACCGGTGAGACCGAGAACGGTATGTCGATCAGCGTCAGCAGGATCTGCTTGCCGGGAAACTCGAAGCGCGCGATGGCCCACGAGGCGGCGATGCCAAACCCAACGTTGAGCGGCACCGCGATCGCGGCCGTCATCAGCGTCAGGCGAATCGCGGCGAGCGCCTCGCGATCGATGATTGCGGCAAAGTAGGCGCCGATTCCGTCCTTCAGCGCCTCGGCGAAAACCGCAATCACCGGGATGAAAATAAACAGGGCGACAAAGGCCAGCGCGGTCGCGATCAGCGTGCGTCTGACCCAGGGCGGATCGGCGGTCCCGGGTTTGTGCGGTGCGCCTTCGGACTGGCTCGCCATCTCGAACGTCAGGCCGCCAGTCGGCGGCTGCTCCACCTTTGCAGCATGTTGATACCGAGCAGAATCATGAACGACGCCGTCAGCATCACGACCGCGATCGCCGTGGCGCCCGGATAATCGAACTGCTCGAGCTTGCTCATGATCAGCAGCGGCACCACCTCGGTCCGCATCGGCATGTTGCCCGAGATGAACACCACCGAGCCGTATTCACCGAGCGCGCGGGCAAACGCGAGTGCGAAACCGGTCAGCAGTGCGGGAATCAGCGAAGGCAAAATAACCAGAATGAAAGTCTGCAGGCGGCTGGCGCCGAGCGTCGCCGCGGCCTCCTCGTATTCCTGATCGAGATCCTCGAGCACCGGCTGGACGGTGCGAACGACGAATGGCAGCCCGACGAAGGTGAGCGCGATCACCACCCCGAGCGGCGTGTACGCAACCTTTATTCCAAACGGCTCGAGGTACTGGCCGATCCATCCGTTGGTCGCGTAGATCGCGGTGAGCGTGATTCCGGCGACCGACGTAGGCAGCGCGAACGGCAGGTCGACCATCACATCAATCAGCGTCTTGCCGATAAATTCGTAGCGCACCAGGCTCCACGCCACGATGAACCCGAAGACCGAGTTGATCGACGCCCCCGCCACCGAGGCGCCGAAGCTCAGCTTATAGGCCGCGACCGTGCGCGGACTGGCGACCGCGGCCCAGAACTGCGGCCAGGTCAGGGTGAACGTCTTGAAAAAGATCGTCGAGATCGGAATCAGCACGACGATTCCGAGGTACGCGAGCGTGAAGCCGAGAGTCAGCCCGAATCCCGGCAGCACGTTGGTGCGTTTGGCTTTCGCGGCCATCTCTATAGGTCGTCGCTAACTTCCCGGCTGATAGATCTTGTCGAACACGCCGCCGTCGCCGAAGAACTTCGGCTGCGCGCTTTTCCATCCGCCGAAATCCTTGTCGATCGTCAGCAGCGGCAGGCTCGGGAACTGGCTAGCATACTTCGCGGCGACGGTCTTGTCGCGCGGCCGGTAAAAATTCTGCGCGCCGATTTCCTGCCCGACCGGCGTGTAAAGAAATTCGAGGTAGGCCTTCGAGATAGCCAACGTGCCGCGTTTGGCGTCCACCTTGTCCACCCACGCGACCGGCGGTTCGGCCAGGATGCTTATCGACGGATAGACGACCTGGAACTTTCCGGCGCCAAACTGCTTGATCGCCATCCCGGCCTCGTTTTCCCACGCGATCAGCACGTCGCCGAGCCCGCGCTCGACGAACGTGGTGGTCGAGCCGCGTGCGCCCGAATCGAGCACCGGCACATTTTTATAAAGCGCGCTGACGAAGGCCGCCGCCTTGGCCTCGTCGCCGTTGTTCTTCTTGAGCGCATAGCCCCACGCCGCGAGGAAATTCCATCGCGCTCCGCCCGAGGTCTTCGGATTGGGCGTGATCACCGAGATGCCCGGCTTCACGAGGTCATCCCAATCCTTGATGTTTTTGGGATTTCCCTTGCGCACCAGCAGCACGACAGTCGAGGTGTAAGGGCAGCTGTTGTCGGGCAGACGCGTTTGCCAGTCCGCCGGCAGCAACTGCGCCTTCTCGACGATCGCGTCGATGTCGCCCGCCAGGCCCAGCGTCACCACGTCGGCCTCGAGGCCGTCGATTACCGCACGCGCCTGCTTGCCCGAGCCGCCGTGCGATTGGTTGATAGTCACGTCGTCGCCGGTCTTCGCTTTCCAATCCTTCTCGAACTGGGCGTTGACCGCTTCGTAAAGTTCGCGGGTCGGGTCATATGAGACGTTGAGGAGTGTGATCTGGGCTGCGCGCGCACTGCCCGCGCCAAGCGCAAGGCTCGCCGCCATCACGATGACGGCGGCGAGCGTATGAGTAAGTTTCACTTTGCGAATAGACATCCGTTGCTCCAGTTTCATCAGAACGCGATTTGCAGCTCCGACTCGATCACGCTTTCGTTGGGCCGATCCTTGGGTATTGCAAGCGTACCGGCGCCGCCATCGAAGTAGGTGTTGGCGTAGTCGAAGTACCACTTGATGTGGTTGCTCAAATACCAGTTGACCCCCACCGCGAACTCGGTGGCAGTCTTCGCGGAGACGTTGGGACTGGCAAACTTAAGCTGGAACTCGCGGGTGTCTGCAGCGACGTTGCTGATTCTGGCCGCCAACTCCCATGCGCCCCACCCGCCGTTGCGTGGGTCGAACGGGCGATTCGGCTTGACCCACGAGTAAGATGCGTTCTCACCGGTCAGAAAGTAGCTAACCTGCGCCATATAGCCGGTATTGGTGAAGGTATCGGTCCGGTTGATCAGGTGTTTGAACGGGGTAGACGCTTTGCTGGTGAACAGGTTCAGCGATTGCGATTCCTGCGCGTACTCGGCCAAAAAGCCGAGGGGACCGACATAGTAGTAGCCTTGGGGCTCGAAACGCGTGCGCAGTCCCGACGCGGTCACGCCCGAGTTGTAGGTGAACCAGGTACTGGTGCCGTAGGTCTTGTAGGTGTCGATGGTGGAGCCGCGCTCGTCGCCATAAGAACCGGCGAAACCTACACCCAGTCCTTTGAGCCACCAGTTATCGCTGAGGATGAACGGCGTCGTGAAGACACGGCCGTAGAAGTCCTTGCCGTCGTTGTTGTCGACGTCGGTGGTGGGATCGGCCGCCGTGTTGTCCGGCACGCCGTTCATCAAGGCGAGCGCGTAGTTCAGCCGGCCGCCGAGCAGTGTATTGCTGAAAAGTTGGACGCCGGTGTCGCGGTTCACGGCCAGGTTGGTAATCTCGGAGCGCTCGCTGAACTCGAGGTCGCGGTCGGACTGCAAGCGTTCGAGGTCAAACGGAGCCTTGTATTTGCCTATCTGGAAGATCCCTTGCGGGTAGTAGTGGATGTTCACCCACGCATCCTGCAAGGTGACTCCTTTGCCCTGGCCAAAGTCGGGCGTGATATTGAAATCGTAGTACTTGTCGACCGTCCCGCTGAGAATCGGGCGAACGCGATTCAGGTAGAAGGTGCTGCTGGTGGCCTTGTCCGTGCCGTTCATGAAGAAACGGCCGGTGCCCTGGACGAGTCCGCCGAAGTTGAGCCTGTAGTCCGGCTGGCCGCCATTTTCCGGATCCGCCGGCGACGAAACCGTGAAGCCCCTATCGTTCGCCGCCCCCTGGATGTTCGGCCACGTAAGCGCAGTCCTCTCCCTCTGGACCTCGACGTTGATCTTTTGGGTCTGAAGGTCGAGTTGCTGGGCCTGAACGTCGACTTTCTGCGCCTGAGTGTCGACTTTTTGGTCGATCACCTTCACCTTCTGGTTCAGCGATTCCAGCGAATCGACCCTCGACTCGAGTTGCTTAACTTCCAGCTTGAGCAATTCGATCTCCTGGTCCTTCTTCCGATTGGCGGAACGACTGGACTGCGCATGCGCCGGCCCGGTGGGAATAAACACCCCGGTTATCATCGCTGCCAGCAGCACCGGCAGGATCGGCAAAGTGCATTTTCTCATCTCGAAAGCCCCTCGTAGTCTTGGGAACTTCCGGATGTCCGGTCAGCTCGTAGTTGACGATTAAAGGTTCTGTCATGGCGCCTGCGCGAATCCTTCCCTGGTCCGCGCGATCGCTCGATTTTTTCACTTCCTGATAGTCATCGAGACTTCGTCACTTGATGCAGCCGCCCGGCTGATTGTTGGTCGCCCCTGTGAAGTTGCCAAACCATTTGTTGCTGCCGCAGCTCGAATTCGCGTCATACAGATCGTCCTTCGAATTGCTGCCTGCCGTTGTCTCTGTCTGGTTGGTTACAATCGTGCTCTTGGCGCCCAGATCCAGCGCGACGCCGTAGTTGGTATTGCCCTGGATGTTTCCAGTGAAAATGTAGTTGCCGGGTGATGGCCCGACTCCCGGGCAGCCGGAGCCGATCGGGCCCAGAGACGAGCATCCGACGTACAGCCCGATGTTGCCGTTGGTCTCGGTCTTGGAATTGGTCACGTCACTGGTGGAGGTTTGCTTGAGCCATATTCCGTAATTGAGATTTGTTTCGGCCGTGGTGTTGGTCAGCTCGATAGCTGAGGCGCTGGCCAGCTCCACGCCTGCCGTCCCATTGCTATTTGCGGTGACGTCGTCGATGACGGACTGACTGCTTTGGACCAGCACGCCGACGTCCCACCCGCTGACCGTTGAGCCGCGGAACTCAATGAAATCCGTGTGGAAGGGGCGATGCACCCAAACCCCGATTCCAGACGGCGTCGTGCCGCCGGGGCCGGTGATGTTTTTCTTGCCGCCGTCGAGGATCACGAAGCTGGAGGCAACCTCGATGCATGCGCCTGCCGGCGTAAGTCCCTGGGTCGAATTGATCGCCAGTCCGAGCTTGTAGGAGCCCGCCTTCACGATTGTGCATCCGCACGCATTGATGGTCGGCGGGCATGCAGTCTGGGCCAGGCCCGACGCCGGCATCATCAGCACTCCACACCCTAAAATTACCAGTGCCATCGCCAGCAGACCCGGCCGGAAAAGCGTTGCGCGGTTTCTCATCTGAAAAAGTCCCTCATCATTTCTGGGAACTTCCGGATGACCGGTCAGCTCGCGGTTGGTGATTGACGGCTCTGTCATGATGCACCCGGATCCTTCCCTGGTCCGGCGCTCCTCGCCTGAAAATTTCAATGGTTGCGGGCGATACAATTCGATTGGAGGCGGCTGCTACCCGCGATTGTTCTTATCGAAGCGAAATTTCTCTTTGCGCTCGATCTGCACGACCCGGGAATCCTGGATTACGACTTCCACAGAGCCGAAGCGCACGCCGCTTATCGCCTTGGCGATGCGCTGCAGGACTTCGTCGCCCGAGTCGGGTTCTGATTGGAGTTCGCGGCGGTTGGCTAAGATTGAGTCGACTTTCATAACTTGTCCTATTAGATGACTAGACTATTCTCCTTATAAAAAGCGCCGACACATAAAGAAAATTTAATTGGCCTTTAATCGATAAGGTGGCTAGACTAAGCCAGAATCGGCTAATTCAGTCAAGGGTCGGGAATAAGAAATTTTTAGATACTCCCAGGCGGGAAATTCCTCTCCGTGTCATTCCGGAGCACAACCTCTCCCTGTTCGGGCAAGGAGAGGTTGTGATCGGAATCAGCGCGCTTTCGCCCTCAGCTCAGCATACTTGTCGAGCATCGGCAGAACGGTATCGCGCGGTGCCGGCGGCAGCGCGAAGATCAGCCGGTCGAGTCCGAGGTCGAGGAACTTCTTGATGTGCTCCTCGTTCGGTCCCACGCCAAACATCGAAACGGGCAGTTTGTTGCGGCCTACCTTCTTACCCGCTTCGGCAAGCGCCTTCAGGCCGGCGGCCAGGTCGTAGCGCGGGAAGTTGATCGGCATCCATCCGTCGCAATACTCCGCGACGCGATCGAAAGTCTTTGGCGACTGCGATCCCAGGATGACCGGCGGTCCGCCCGCTTGCACCGGCTTGGGAAACGACCAGATCGGATCGAAATTCACGAACTCGCCGTGAAACTCTGCCGCCTCTTTGGTCCAAATCTGGCGCATCGCGAGAATTTTTTCCTTGACGATCTTCCAGCGCCGCTTGAACACCGCGCCATGATTCGCCATCTCCTCGACGTTCCAACCGGCGCCGATGCCGAAAAGCAGGCGCCCGCCCGAAATCATATCGAGCGACGCGACTTCCTTGGCGAGCGTGATCGGGTCGCGCTCGATCACCAGGCACACTCCCGTGCCGAGTTTGAGTTTCTTGGTGACGGCCGCCGCCGCGCCGAGCGCGACGAATGGATCGTGCGTATGCCAGTACTCCTTGGGCAGTTCGGTTCCCCCAGGGAAGGGCGTCTTGCGCGAGGTCGGGATGTGAGTGTGCTCGGGAAAGAACAGCGACTCGAAGCCGCGCTCCTCCGCCGCGCGCGCAAGTTCTATCGGCTGGATTGCGTAGTCGGTCGGGAACATCGAGACTCCGAATTCGGCCATGGCGATTCCTCCTGGAATGGTCGCGCGCCGGAAATGCGCCGGCGGCGCACAGTTTTCATAGCACAACTGATCCGCCAAGCGTCCGCCCGAGTCTACCGCACCGCTAGTTCTGGGTTGTCGGCGGGCTCACGACTCGGACTTTCGCCGTCGAGCCCGGCATCCGCTCGCCGTTCATTGGTTCGTAGCGACCACCCAGGTTGTCGGCGAGGAATTTTTCCATTCGCGCGGTGAAGTCGATCCGGTTCTCGGGCCGCACGAAGCCGTGGCCTTCGTCGGAATACAAAACGTAAACGGCGCTCCCGTTATGCTTCGCGATCGCGTCGACGATCTGCTCCGCCTCCGCCTGCTTGACCCGCGGATCGTTGGCGCCCTGACCTATCAGCATCGGGATCTTGATCTTGTCGGCGGAGAATAGAGGCGAGGCGGCCGTCAGCAGCTCCTTGTCCTTCGGGTCGTTGGGATTGCCCACCCTGGTGAAGAAAATCGAGCGCGCAACTTCCCAATACGGCGGGAACGACGCCAGCAGTGTGAACAGATTCGACGGGCCGCATTCGTCGATAGCGCATCGATAAAGGTCAGGCGTGAACGCGGCGCCGGCGAGCGCTGCATAGCCGCCATACGAACCGCCGAAGATACCGACGCGGTGCGGGTCCGCGATTCCCTGCTCGACGGCCCACTTCACGCCGTCGGTCAGGTCGTTCTGCATCGTGAGGCCCCATTCGCGGTCGCCCGCGTGCAGATACTTCTTGCCGAAGCCGGTCGAGCCGCGAAAATTTATCTGCAGCACCGCATAGCCGCGGTTCGCGAACAGCTGGATGTAGGGGTTGATGCCCCAACTGTCGCGCGCCCACGGTCCGCCGTGCACCACCAGCAACAGCGGAAGATTTTTGGCCGGCGGGCCGGGCGGCAGCGTCAGGTAGCCGTTGAGTTTCATCCCGTCGCGCGCGGTGAACTCAATCGGCTTCATCGCTGCAAGCGGGGCGTCGTCGAGTTTCGGCTGGACGCTGAACAGAAAGGTCGCCTTCTTCGACGCGCGGTCCCACGAATAGTAACGCCACGGTGCGCGGTCGCTCGAGAACGCGACCAGCCAGGTCTTGTCGGCGAGGTCGCGGTCGACGACGGAAAAGTCTCCGTCGGCTACTTTCGCGATCGCGTCGAAGTCAGCCTGGATCGACGGATCGACAACCGTCCAATGTATCCGGCCGGGATCGAATGCCACCGCCTGCACCTCGTGACGGGTCGGCTGAATCAACGCGTCGCTCAAGTCCGCGTCTTCGCTGTGCGCGATGCCGGTTTCCTTGCCCGACGCGAGTTCACGGCGCACGAGCCGCGTGGTGTTGGTCCCGATTGAAGTGCCGAGAAAGATCGAGCGCCCGTCCTTGGTGAAGTCGAGCGCCTCCAGGTCGTCTTCCATCGAGGCCTTCATCAACGTGCGCCACGGCGCCGCGGCGCTGTCGCGAACCCGCAGCTCAGTGCCGCCGTCGGGCGTCGTGATCATGGCCGCGCGCACGGCCATGTTGTCGTCGGCCAGCCATCCCGCGACATCGCCGGGATTTTTCGTATCGAGCTCGACCGCGCCGGTGCGCAAATCGATTCGATAGACATCCATCAGTTTGCGATCGCGCAGGTTGAGCGCGACCAGTATTCGATCGGGAAATTTCGGGTTAGCCGCGACGAACTCAGCGCGTACGCCCTGCCACGGGGTCAGGTCGCGGACGTTGTGCGAGTCGAGATCGACGGCGAACAGGTGGAAGTTCTCGTCGCCCGCGGCGTCCTGTGAGTAGAGGATCGTTTTCGAATCGAACGCCCATCCATAGGATTGAATTCCGCGGCTCTTGTCCGCCGTAACGGCGCGCGCGTCGTGCTTCCCGATCGTCTGCACCCACACCTGCAGGATTCCGTGATCATCGGGCGCCCGCCACGCCAGCCGCTTGCCGTCAGGCGCAATCCGTGGAGTGGCCCGCTCAGGATTTCCGAGCAGCGCATCGCGCGGAATCAGGGGCGGCAGTTGAGCAAGTGCCGGCGGGGCAGGAATTGTAGAAGCCATCGTGAGGACCGCAACGATCAGCGAAAACTTCCGCGCAAATTCGAACATCGATCACAAGGATGACAGGAAAAAAGCGCGAAATGAACGACGCAATTGCGGGACGCGCGCAAAAATCGCGCGCCAGCATTGGGGCTTGGAGCTGGGCGTTACGAATGAGGCAAACGACCTAACCCCTAACCCCTTCCCCTGGTGGAAGGGGAACCGGATTTTGAGAGATCCCTTCGCGCGCGGGAAATCAAATAGAGAGCTATTGCGCGCCTGACTTTAGTACCTGGCCCGGCAGGTAGCCCGTGTGGCGGCCGTGCTGGTAGAGCACGTCGCCGTTGACAATCGTGTATTCGACACCCTCCGCCGGCATCACCAGCCGGCGTCCGCCGCCGGGCAGATCGTTCTGCATGCGCGCGCGTTTGGCCGATCCTATCCGGTGCTCGTCGAATATCGCGACGTCGGCCGGCAGCCCGACCTTGAGCCGTCCGCGATCCTTGATTCCGAAAAAGTCCGCCGGCTCCGACGTGATTCGCTTGATTGCCGTCTCCAGCGTCAGCGCCTGCCGCTCGCGCACCCACGTGCCGAGCAGGTAGGTGCAGTAGCCCGCATCGCACAGCATGTTCACATGCGCGCCGCCGTCCGACAGCCCGATCATGGTGCGCGGATCCGAAATCAGCCGCTTGATTCCTTCTTCATGATACTGCTGCATCGTGTATTGAATATTCAGGTCGTCCTCGAGCGCGAGGTCGAAGAACGTATCGAGCGGATCCTGACGGCGCCGCTCGGCGACTTCCGCCACGGTCCTGCGCTCGTACTGTTTGAGCACCGGATTCGACACCTCGAGCACCTCAACGCGATTCCATTTGCCCTGGAACAGGTGCGGCTGCTTCAGCTCCTCGCGAAAGGCGCCGCGAAAAGCCGGATCGCGATAGAAAGCTTTCTGCTTCTCGATCGGCTGATTGAACACCGGACCCCAGAGCTCCATGTCCGCGAACGAAAACGGATTGCGCAAATCCATCTGCACCACGAACGGCTTGCACAGAACCTGCGGCACGCCGCCGCGCTTGATCAGAGGCTCGAGCCGCTTCAGCGTATGCTCACTGGCCTCGGGATTGTCGGGCCGGCTCGCCATCGCCAGCCACGTGACCGGCCGCTCGCTCTCGTCGAGCAGAAATTCGAGCAACCCCTGCTCGTCCTCCGACATCCGTCCCGCGCGCCGCGTGAGCGCCACTTCGATCGAGCCGCGGCCCGCGTCCCGCAGCACGTTGGCGTATGCCTTCAGCTCATCGCGCGACGCCAGCCGGCACGCCAGCGGACGCCCCTGGTACCCGATATGCTGCGGCAGCGTAGTCGTCGAAAATCCGAACGCGCCCGCGTCGATCGCCTCACGCAGCAGCGCGGCGACCTGCGTCGTCTCCTCCGGCGTGGCCTCGCGCTCCATCGACTCGTCGCCCAGCACGTAATGTCGAAACGGAGTGAGCGGCGCGAGGAACGCGAGGTTGATTCCCACGCCGCGACGTCCCGCCGCCGCAAGGAAATCGGGAAAGCTCTCCCACTCCCAGCTAATCCCCTTCGACAGCGCGTCGAACGGTATCGCCTCGACGTTGACCAGGTCCCACGCCGCCACCTCACGCGCGGCTGGCTTGCACGGCGCAATTCCGACTCCGCAATTCCCCATCACGACGGTGGTGACGCCATGCCATGAGGTGCAGCTGACCAAAGGGTCCCAGCAGATTTGCGCATCGTAGTGAGTATGCGGGTCGACGAAGCCGGGCGTCACGATCAGATCCGACGCGTCGATCGTTTCCTGCGCGCTGTCCGCGATTTTTCCGATCTCGGCTATCTTCCCGTCCTGGACTGCGACGTCGGCACGGCGACGGAACGCTCCGGTGCCGTCGATAACCGTTCCGTTCTTGATAATCAGGTCATAGCCCATTCAACATTTCTCCGGGGATGCGATTCCTGGCGATCATCGTGACACACGGTATCGCAGGAAAGACTCTCGTGGCGCAAGGATTCGCGCCAAAACGAGGGTTCTTTGGAGCACACAGATCGCGGTAATATCGTCTTCTGCTATCTACGAGTCATCTTCATCACACAAAATGATGCTTCGAGCCGGCGAGCGCGCGCGATATTAGCGCTGCTAGTCGCAAACACGATCCTCTTATATGATCTCGTTCCCGGCCCGAATTGAGGGGCATCGAGAAAGGAGATAGCGCGATGAAGGTCGTTGTCGATCAGAAGTTGTGCGAGGGAAATATGAAATGCCAGGAGGCGGCGCCGGAAGTCTTCGAGGTGCGCGACGACGACAAGAGCCATCTGCTGCTCGACAATCCGCCCGAGCGCATGCGCGACAAGCTCAAGCTCGCGGCGCGATTGTGCCCCCGTCAGGCCATCACGGTCAGCGAAGACTAGATGACTCATTACGTGCCACAGGTCAAAATGCGGAACAGAGACGGAAATCCCGGCATCGCGGAGATACTCGCCAATGGAAACTGAACAGGCCCTGTCACTCGAAACGTTGAACATTATTGGACCGGACCACTACGCGAAAAACGGCTATCCGCATCGCGAATGGACCTACCTGCGCAAGAACAAGCCGGTTTTCTGGTGCGAGTATCCGAAGACCGATCCGTTCTGGGCCATCACCAAGCACGCCGACATCATTCAGATCGCCAAGAATCCGCGCCTGTTTCTCAACGGCCCGCGCCTGCTCGTGTTCGTCAACGAGGATGGCCTCGACGAGAGTCCGACGCCGCCGTTCCGCCACCTGCTCGACATGGATCCGCCGGAGCATGGCGAGTATCGCGTCGTCGTCAGCCGAAATTTCACGCCGCGCGGCGTGAGTCCGCTCGGGCCCGAGATTGAAAACATCACGCGCGAGGTGCTCGACGACCTGACCGGCCGCGATACCTGCGACTTCGTGACCGACGTGTCGTCGAAGATTCCGCTCGCTGTCATCGCGGAACTGCTCGGTGTTCCGCACAAGGATTGGGAACAGCTCTTCCGATGGACCAACGAGACGATTGGCGGCGGCGACCCCGAGTTCCAGGCGGGAACCACTGCGCAGGAGACGATGGATCGCTCGCGCCTGGGCCTGTTCCAGTACTTCACTGATATGGTCGTGTCGCGCATGAAGCATCCGACCAACGACATCACCAGCATCGTCGCCAACGGCAAGGTGAACGGCCAGCCGATCCCGCAGTTCGAGATGCTCTCGTACTATTTCCTGCTGGTGGTCGCCGGCAACGAGACCACCCGCAACGCCACCACCGGCGGCCTGCAGGCTTTTATCGATCATCCCGCGGAATGGGAGAAGCTCAAGCGTCATCCCGAGCTGATCGACTCGGCGGTCGAAGAGATCGTGCGATGGACGACGCCGGTCATCCAGTTCGCACGCACCGCGACCGAAGACACCGAGATTCGCGGCCAGAAGATTAAAGCCGGCGAGTCAGTCTGCCTGTTCTATCCATCGGCCAATCGCGATGAAGAAGTTTTCGACGAGCCTTTCAAATTCGACATCAGCCGCAATCCGAATCCGCAGATCGCCTTCGGCATCGGCGAGCATTTCTGCCTCGGCGCAAATCTCGCGCGGCTCGAACTGAAAATTATTTTCAGCCAGCTCGCGCAACGCCTCGATCATGCCGAGCTGGCGGGACCGGTCGAGCGGCTGCGCTCGAGCTTCGTCGGCGGCATCAAGCACATGCCGATTCGGCTCAAGATGAAGCCGGCAGCCAAGGCTGCCTGAGGACGCATTCCCGATGATCACATTGCGCAAATCCGCCGACCGCGGCCGCACGAAGATCGACTGGCTCGACAGCCGCCATTCGTTCTCGTTCGGCGACTATTACGACCCGAACGAGATGGGCTTTCGCACGCTGCGCGTCATCAATGAGGATCGCGTGCGCCCGGGAGCCGGCTTTCCCACGCACGGCCATCGCGACATGGAGATCGTCACCTACATTCTCGAAGGCGCGCTCGAGCACAAGGACAGCCTTGGCACCGGCTCGATCATCCGACCCGGCGAGGCTCAGCGGATGAGCGCCGGCGCCGGAATCACGCATAGCGAATTCAATCATTCGAAAACCGAGCCGGTTCACTTTCTGCAAATCTGGTTAACGCCGTCGACGCGCGGCATCGCGCCCGGCTACGAGCAGAAGACCATCGACGATTCGAAAGCGCACGGCGGCTTCGCAACGGTGGGCGCTCCGAACAGCACCGATAAGTCGGTGAAGATCCACCAGGACGCCGAATTGTCGGTCGCGAAACTCGAGAGCGGCCAGACGGTCGCAAAAGATCTGAAAAAAGGCCGCCACGGATGGGTGCAAGTGGCGCGCGGCGCAGTCACGGTTAACGGCATCGCGCTGGCGGAAGGCGACGGCGCCGCAATCAGCGACGAAGAGAAAGTGACGCTATCAGCAAGCGCCCCCGCCGAAGTACTGTTCTTCGACCTGGCCTGAGACCGGGTACCGCGCCCATTCACGTTAGAGGCGGCAGGCTGCGACGTGGCCGGCCGGTGAGAGTTTGAGCACGGCCTGAGCCGAGGGCGGAAGCACTTCTGCTTCTCTTCCTTGAATCAAAGCTCGACCATTCTCGTCAAAAGACCGGACTCGCATACATGACAAGACCACTTGTTAGCGTCGCGAATCGGATAAAGCGAAGGCTTTATCTGAAACTGTGGTTGGCTGGTCTATTAGGCCTCGGCTTCGGTTTCTATGCCATCCATTATCGAAACGAGGCGAAGCGAGAGAAATATTTGCGCGCCGGAATGGATATTGCGGAGTTACAAACGGACTTGGAGCAGTTTCAAATGGAGACCGGCCGCTATCCTACGACGCGTGAAGGATTGCGGACTCTATTTGGCGGAGTCGAAGAGGATCCAGGACTCGTTAGAGGAATCGTTGAGCCGCACCAGTCGCTGAAGAGCGATCCGTGGGGACGACAGTATTTCTATCAAAGCGATGGCGAGCATTACGTACTCGGCTCATTCGGTGCGCTCAAAAGAATAGATCCGGACCCGAGTCTACTCGTCCACTCAAACTAGAACGTTCAGCCGCTCACCCCTGCGTAGCCGCGCGCAGCTTCGCCAAATCGTAGTCCATCAACTGATCGATTCTCTCCACCGTGACGTCGGGCGTCATGTACTTCGCCACCTCCGCGGCGTCAGACGCATAATGCCCCTGCCGCGGGAACACCGTGGTCACGTTCGCGCCCCAGCTCTTCTTCACCGCGTCGAGAATCCGCACCTTGTCGTCGATCAGCACGTAATGGTCCGCGGGATAGCGCGCCTTCACGTCGTCGAGCTCCTGTTCCTTGTGGATGTAGATCATCACCTTTTCATCGACGGCTTCGCGCAGTCCCGAGCGCTCGACCTTGAGCGGCTGAAAAATCATGTCGCCGTCGGACAGGATCGCCGTCTCGCCGTATTGCTTGTATTGCTCGAGCACGTCGAGCGCGCAGGGAAACAGCCGGTTCGCGAAATGGTAGTTCATCAGGAAGTACGACACCGCGATGATGCCGAAGTCGCGCGGATGATTGACGCGGTAGCGCTGCAGCGCGCCCAGGTAGTCGGCGTAGCCGAGCTCGGTGCGCAACTGCTCGAAGTATTCCCAGTAACGCTGCTGCTGATCGTTGCCGATATCACGCACGAGGTTGCTCTTCATGTCCTCGACGATGCGATCGTTGTCGATCAGCGTGTTATCGACATCAAACAAAATCACCACATGTTCTGACGCCATCGGATGAAAATCCTCCGCCGACAATGATTGCGATTCTAACGCACTGAGGGAATCGGGGTCGCGCCGTGGGCGCTTGATTCGTAGCAGGCTTCGACCACTGCCATCGTGCTGAGCGCGTCTTCGACGCTTGAGACCAGTTTTGCATCTTCGCCGGCGGCAAAGCGCTGCAGATTCGACATCGGGCCCTCGAACGCTTCGAGAAACCATGAACCGCGCAGCGCAACTTCGCTCCAGCCATTGGAATCTTCGCTCGCGACTTCGAGCGTGTCGGCCTCGCCCGCGGGATAGTTGAGATTCACGCCCATCTTCGCGATTGCAGCTCCGCGCCTGCCCTCGATTTTGAGCTGCGACATCTCGTGCCGCGCGCCGAAAGTGTGCGCGTGATTCATCGTCAGGCTGCATCGAAGTGAATCGCCATAGTCGAGCACGATACTGGTGCGAGTGTCCGCATAGTCGGTCATCCCCGGATGCCGCACGCCCTTGCAGTAAACGCCGCGCGGCTCGCCAATTAGCGAGCGAATCAAATCAAGGTAGTGAATCGAATGCATCAGCACTTCGAGGCGCGGCGCGCCCTTGAGGAACGCCCAGTAGTTCCACGGCGTGTGCAGATTGATGCGCACTTCGACGTCGAGCACGTCGCCGAAGACGCCGCGCGCGAGCGCGTCCTTGACGGCCAGCATGTTGGGCGCCATGCGGAGCTGAAAATTCACCGCGGCGGAGAGCTTTCGCTGCTTGCAGATCGCGACTATCCGGCGCGCATCGGCGAGGTCGCGGCCCAGCGGCTTCTGAATCAGAACTGCGGCCCCGGATGGCAGCCGCTCGAGCACGCCGGCGATATTCTCCGGCGGAATCGCAACGTCGAAGACTGCGTCGCGCATCGACGCGGCTTCATCGAGCGTCTCGAACACGCGCGGAATCGCAAACGCTGCCGCGCGCTCGCGGCTCGCCTTCGGGTCCAGATCGAAAATTCCGGCGACCGGAAAGCCGAGACGTTTGTAAACCGGCAGATGCGCGTCACGCACAATACTGCCGGCGCCGATCACGACGATCGGCTTCGGCGCCGACGCCCGCGACCATGACTGCCGCAGATCGCGAATCGAAGGTGGCGTTTGAGTCGTCATCGCGGGTCGCGCGATGCTACCATGCGGCGCTGAGGAAGCGATCATGGCGCGCACAATCTCGGGACTCTCCGTTCGCGACATCCGGACTCCGACTTCGCGTACGCTGGCCGGCTCCGACGCCGTGCACACCGACCCCGACTATTCCGCCACCTATGTAGTGCTGACGACCGACGCGCGCGACGGCGTCGAAGGCCACGGCATGACGTTCACGCTCGGCCGTGGCAACGAAGTTGTGGTGGCGGCCGTCCGCGCATTGCAGCACCTGGTAGTCGGCTCGAAGTACGAAGACATCGTCGCGGATCTCGGCGGCTTCTGGCAGCGGCTCACGATGGAGAGTCAGCTCAGATGGATCGGTCCGGAAAAGGGCGCGATTCATCTGGCGACGGCCGCGATCGTAAATGCGGTCTGGGATCTCTACGCGAAAATCGAGCGCAAGCCGGAGTGGAAACTGGTCGCCGACATGACGCCCGAGCAGTTCGTCGCGTGCATCGACTTCCGCTACCTCACCGACGCACTGACCCGCGACGAGGCGCTCGAAATCCTGCGCGCCAAATTCGCGACCCGCGGCGAGCGCGAAGCGCAGATGCGCAAAGAGGGCTACCCGGCGTACATCACGTCCGCCGGATGGATGGGATATCCCGACGACAAAGTCCGGCGGCTGTGTCGCGAGGCGATCGCCGCGGGCTGGAGTAGGTTCAAAATAAAAGTGGGCCGCGACTCGGCTGCCAACGTTCATCGCGCGGCGCTCGTGCGCGAAGAGATTGGACCGCGCGCCACCATGATGATGGACGCGAACCAGGCGTGGGACGTCGGCGAGGCGATCGAGTTCATGCGCCCACTCGCGCGGTTCAACCCGCTGTGGATAGAAGAACCCACCAGCCCCGACGACGTCCTCGGTCACGCCACGATTCGCCGCGCGATTGCGCCAATCGGCGTCGCGACGGGGGAGCATGCGGCGAACCGCGTGATCTTCAAGCAGTTGATGCAGGCTGGCGCGATCGACTTCTGCCAGTTCGACAACTGCCGCCTCGGCGGACTGAGCGAAGCGCTCGCCGTGCTGCTGCTCGCGGCGAAGTTCGGCGTGCCGGTATGCCCGCACGCGGGCGGAATCGGTCTGTGCGAATATGCCCAGCACGTTTCGCTGATCGATTACATTTGCGTGAGCGGCAGCCTCGACCACCGCATGATCGAATTCGCCGATCATCTGCACGAGCATTTCAAGGATCCGGTAGTCGTGCGCGGCGACCGCTACATGGCGCCGACCGCGCCAGGATTCAGCATCGAGATGCTCCCGGCATCGCTCGACGCCTTCGAGTTCCCCGGCGGCGCGGAATGGAGAAAGTGAAAATGTCGTTCCAACACCGAATCAGATTCGCGTTGCTCGTCCTGCTCACGCTATCGGTGATCGCGATCGCACAGATGCAGTCGGCGGCGGCACAGGATGACGCCAGTGCTGCGGCTGCGCTCAAAGCTGCGATCGCAGGGCCGCAGCGTTCTGATGCAAATAAGGCGCGCGACAAATATCGCCATCCGTTCGAGACGCTCACCTTCTTCGGGATTACGCCCGAGATGACGGTGGTCGAGATTTCGCCCGGGACCGGCTGGTATACCGAGATCCTCGCGCCGTTTCTGAAAGACCACGGCAAACTATACGAAGCGGTCGGCGGCGGAGCGGGCGCCAAGACCTTCGACGACAAACTCAAGGCCGATCCCGCGGTGTACGGCCAGGTGATCGTAACCACGCTGCAGCCCCCGGCCGAAACCGATATCGCGCCTGCGGGAACCGCGGATATGGTGCTCACGTTTCGCAACGTCCACGACTGGCTGCCGCGCGGCACCACGCAGGATTATTTCAAGGCTTTCTACCGCGCGCTGAAACCCGGCGGCATCCTCGGAATTACCGACCATCGCGCGGACCCGTCGCAGCCGCAGGATCCGAACGCGAAGAATGGATACGTGCGCCAGGACTACATGATCCAACTGGCCGAGCAGGCCGGCTTCAAGCTGGCGGGCACATCGGAAATCAACGCGAATCCCAAGGACCTGCGGGACCATCCAGTCTGGAATCTGCCGCCGACGTTGCGCGAGGGAGAAAAGGACCGCGCAAAATACCTGGCAATCGGAGAGAGCGACCGCATGACGCTCAAGTTCACGAAGCCAGCGACCGCGAACTGAAAGAAGCAGTTCGTACCCTTCAGAGCGTGAACACCAGCTTCATCTCGGCCCACCATTCGCCTGGTTGTGCGTCGGGCACCGGCTCCTGCATCGAGGCCATCAGCTCCTGCCATTCGCGATTGCGCGGATTGCTCGCCTCGTAGCGCGCAAAATCGCGTTCGGGATCGAAGGAATCCGTCGTCTCCATGAACATGAAGAGCTGGCGGCCGAGCTTGAAGATGAGCATCCGCTCGATGCCGATGGACTTGAGGCCGCGCTCGACCTCGGGCCAAATCGAGCGATGATGTTCGAGGTAGCGCTCGATGATCTGCGGGTCGTCCTTCAGAAGAATCGTGCGGCCGTACTGTTTCATCAGAATGCGAGCACGCCGCCGTCGATCGGATACGCCTGCCCGGTGATGAACGAGGCCTCGTCCGAACAAAGGTAGAGCGCGAGCGCGGCGACTTCTGCGGGCGTGCCCATCCTGCCCAGCGGCTGATACTCCGAGAGCTGCTTGAACATCTCGGCCTCACGCCCCGGATAGGTCGTGCGCAAGTATCCGTCGACGAACGGCGTGTGAACGCGCGCGGGGCAGATGCAGTTGCATCGGATGCCGCGCTTGACGTAATCGACCGCGATCGACCGCGTCATGGTCAGCACGGCGCCCTTGCTCATCGAGTAGGCGAAGCGATCGGTGAGACCGACGAGCGACGCGATCGACGCGAGGTTGAGAATCACGCCGCCGCCGCTAGTCAGCATCCGGCGCACCGCGGCGCGCGAGCAGAGGAATATTCCCTTGACGTTGACCGAGTAGATGCGGTCGAGGTCTTCCTCCGAAGTGTTCTCGACGGTGCCGATATGCGCGATGCCCGCGTTGTTGACAAGGATGTCGACGCGGGACGCGTCGCGGTCAGCATCGATGCGTGCGAAGGCAGTCTCCACCGAGTCGGCGATCGCAACATCGCATTCGAGCGCCGATGCTGCGCCACCAGCCGCGCGGATGCTCTCGACGGCGGTGCGCGCCGCTTTCAGATCGCGGTCGAGCGCGAAAACGTGCGCGCCATTTTGCGCAAACGTCGTCGCGATCGCCAGTCCGATTCCTGAGCCGGCGCCGGTGACGATCGCAGCTTTCCCGTCGAGCCGGAACACGTGCGAACAGTAAGACAGGCAGACGCTAGATGACAACCGTTCCGGTCATCACAACCGAACTGCTTTTAGTGTTCAGCGGGTTCGCGCAAGACCCGGTTGATCCGAGCCATCAGCTCGCCCGAGTTGAACGGTTTGGTGATGTAGTCGTCGGCGCCGAGCGTGAAGCCTTTGACCACTTCCGCTTCATCATGATGCGCGCTGACCAGGATCACACGCGTACTCCGCGTCCCCGCGTCGCCGCGCAAAGCCGTCAGCGTGTCGAACCCGTTCATAAGTGGCATCGACACGTCCAGCAGCACCAGGTCGGGCTTCTTCTTGCGGGCGATTTCAAACGCCTGGACACCGTCGTGCGCGATGTCGCACTCGAAATTGAAATGCTTGAGAATCGTCGAGATCATCACGACCGTCGTCGCGTCGTCATCGGCGAGGACCACGCGGCGGGCGCCATTTCGAACCGGCACTGGAACTGCGACGGCAAGAGTCTCGGCGAACCTGAGGATGCGATATGCCCTGAGCAACAATTCCTCCGGCTGGAACGGGCGCAGCATGAAGTCGCGGTTGAGGTCGGCGACCGCCGGGAATCGTTCAACCAGTTCGTCGGCCGTGCCGATGATGACGGCGGGCTTGCGGCTGCGTGCGATCATCTCGATGGGCGGCGGCTGCTCACCGATGGCGGCGGCCGAAGCGTTGATGAAGCATGCGTCGAAGGGCGCCAACGTGTTGAGCCCGGGAATCGCCGGAGCCGCGCCAACTACGTGCCCGATTCCACGGACGGTGCCCAACGCGCCAATGATCGGGTCGCTCTCGCGCTCATCGAAACCCATCAAAGCGAATCGCCTGCCGGCCAGGGCCTGTTGAATGATTTGGTCCATTAAGGATGAACTGCTCCTTTGCTGCGGAAGCGATGCCGAGCAATGTCGATCTGCGGGGTCAATGCGCTCCGTCGCGCGCGCTATTGTGCCTATGTCGATACGCAACGTGCGTGCCGCGCGGTCTGAGCAGCAAAGCGTCAGATTGTGCAGACTCGTCGCGCGGTTCCGTCGCATCGCTTTGCGTCGCGGGCAAATTTGAAGTCCGCGGCGTCTCGTTTTAGGACAAGTTTCCAGAACGGACTTCGAGATTGAGACACTTCGGTCAACTCAAAAAAGCTTGTTGAATCTCCGGCAACCGACAATTAACGTCGAAATCGCTCAACGGTCGCCTGGCTGACCGCAGCACCAGAGGTACCTCTTGATGTCGCTTGCAACCGCCGCGCCGGGAGCAATCAAGCCGCGCCGGCTTCCCGCCGGACAGCGCCGCGAGCATCTGCTCGACGTCGGCGCCGCGATCATTCTCGACGCAGGCTTCGAGTCACTCACGATGGAATCGGTGGCCGAGCGCGCAGGCGTCAGCAAGGGCCTCGGCTATGCCTACTTCGAGAATGCGGAAGAGTTAGCGCTCGCGCTGTACGATCGCGAGATGGCGGAGTTCTACCGAACGATCGAAGCGGCTACCGCCGGCTGCGACTCCTTCGACGAGCGGATGCGCCGGGCGTTGCGGGCGCATCTGAACCTGGTGGCGGAGCGCGGCGTGCTGTTCGTGATCCTGCAGACCAAGCTGAGCGGGCGCAAACTGAAGCGCACTGTGCGTCAACGGCTCGCGCCGTTCGTCGATTTCTGGTCGCGGCAGATGGAGCAGGAGTTCGGCGTCGATCGTGCAACCGCGGAAGCCGTTGCCAGCGCGATGCTGAGTGCGGCCGATATTTTTGGCCGTACGCTTCATGCCAAGCGGCTGCCTAAGCGCGAAATCGAGGTGCTCGTCAACGAGTTCGTGTTGGCGGGAATCCATGCAGCGCTCACGTCGGCGCATCGCCGGCGAAGTCTCTAATCGAAGCCGATTCATCACTGCTGGCCGATGCCGCGTTGGCCAAGGCGCGGCGCAAACTGATTCCATTTCTGTTCGTGCTCTATCTCGTCGCCTATCTCGATCGGATCAACGTAGGCTTCGCTTCGCTGCAGATGAACCGCGAGCTTGGACTCAGCGAATCCGTGTTCGGTCTGGGTGCGGGGCTGTTTTTTCTTGGCTATTCGATCTTCGAGGTGCCGAGCAATTTGATCCTCGCGCGCGTCGGCGCGCGCCGCTGGGTCGCGCGCATCATGATCAGCTGGGGGATTGCCGCAATGGCGATGACCGCGGTGCGCGGCGCCTCGTCGTTCTTTGCGATCAGGTTCATCCTGGGATTGGCCGAGGCTGGATTTTTTCCCGGCGTTATCCTCTATCTCACATTCTGGTTCCCGGCGCGCGAGCAGGCGCGGGCAGTCGCGCAATTCATGACGGCGACGGCCCTGGCCGGCGTTATAGCAGGTCCGATCTCGGGCGCATTACTCGAATTGCACGGGCTCGGGGGTCTTTCAGGTTGGCAGTGGCTATTCATTCTTGAGGGTCTGCCCGCGGTGGTTCTTGGCGTGTTGGTATTGCGGTTTCTTCCCGATGGCCCGAAAAACGCTGACTGGCTTGAAGTTGGTGAGCGCGACGCATTACTGAGCCTGCTTGAAGAAGAGCGGCGACATGGTATTCAGAAACGGCAGCACAGTTTTGTTGAAGCGATTAGTAACTCGACGGTCTGGATACTCTCGCTTGTATACTTTGCAATAGTATTTGGACTATATGGCGTGACTTTCTGGCTACCGCAAATCATCCGGAGTTTTGGTAATCGCAGCGACTTCGGAATCGGGCTGTTGTCCGCGATTCCGTTCGTCGGGGCGGCGATCGCGATGGTGTTGGTTGGCCGGGCGTCGGACTTGAGCGGCGAGCGCCGAAGGCATCTGGCGGTTTGCGCGGCGGTTGGAGCCGCCGGCCTGGTGCTCGCCTCGATAACCCGCTCACCGGCGCTGTCGCTGGGCGCGCTGTCGATTGCGGCGGTGGGAATATGGGGGACCTTCGGACCATTCTGGGCGATGCCACCGGAGTTTCTCAGCGGCACTGCCGCCGCCGGGTCAATCGCGCTGGTCAATTCGATAGGAAACCTCGGCGGCTTCGCCGGTCCGTATCTGGTCGGGATGGTCAAGCAGGCGACGCATGGTTTCGCCGGCGGGATGCTCCTGATGTCGGCGTCGCTGATGGTGGGCGGACTGCTCGCCTTGACACTGCCCGCACCGTTGCGCGAAACGGATGCATCATGAGCGAGCACGGGAGCGCGCCTACCCACTCCACGCTATGGAGCCGGCTGGGTCTGGCGCATCACAATCGGCCGGGCAGGTTTACGATGCTGCTCGGCACGATTCTGCTGCTGCTCGTTACTCAGCCGGTGTTCTCGGGCCATGCGCTGGCGCAGAACGTCGCGACCGCGTCGATGTCCTGCGTGCTGGTGGCCGCGCTCTATGCGTTTCGCTCGGCCCGGGTCTACTTCATCGTTGCCCTGATTCTGCTGATACCTTCGATCGGATTCCGGCTGGTGATGCTGTTCACGCTGAACGAGACGCTCGAGATGTTCGGTGCGATCTCATCTTGCCTGTTCCTGGCCGTGACTGTCATCGCGCTCGTCTCCAGGTTGTTCATCGTGAAAAGCGTGACCCTCGACACTATCGCCGCCGCAATTTGCGCCTACCTGCTGTTGGGCGTCTCGTTTGCCTACGCCTACGCGGTG
This sequence comes from Binatus sp. (SeqCode), assembly GCA_050010075.1. Classification (GTDB taxonomy): domain Bacteria; phylum Desulfobacterota; class Binatia; order Binatales; family Binataceae; genus Binatus. The sequence goes on from JBEKLS010000021.1 coordinate 64,761, forward strand.
GTCGAGCTGGAGCATCCCAACTCGTTCAGCGTGACGCTGATTCACCGGCCCACGGGCATGGCGCCGCTGCTCGGCTCGCTGCACGACCTCATCTATTACAGCTTCGTATGCTTGACGACGACCGGATTCGGCGATATCTCGCCGATCTCGGAGGGCGCGCGCAGCCTCTCGGTGATGGAATCGGTGCTCGGTCAATTTTATATGGCGATTCTGATCGCGCGGCTGGTCAGTCTGCAGGTCGCCCAATCGATGATGCAGGAGCGGGAGTAAGATGTCCGGAATATATTTTGAGGAATTCGAGATCGGCCGGGTTTTCAAGCATGCGATCACGCGCACGATCACGGAGACCGACAACCTGATCTTCTGCGCGCTCACGCATAATCCCCAGCCGCTGCACCTCGACGCCGAATTTGCGAAGAACACCGAATTCGGCCAGCGCATCGTCAACAGCATCTTCACGCTCGGCCTGATGATCGGCGTGTCGGTCGGCGACACCACGCTCGGCACTACGGTCGCGAATCTTGGCATGGCCGATACGCGCTTCGCGCACCCAGTCTTTATCGGCGATACGCTGCGCGCCGAAACGACGGTCGCCGAAAAACGCGAGAGCCGCTCGCGCCCCGACGCGGGAATCGTCGTGTTCGACCATCGATGCTTCAACCAGCGCGCCGAAGAAGTCGCGTACTGCAAGCGGTCGGCGCTGATGCGCAAGCGGCC
>JBEKLS010000022.1:0-35860 GCA_050010075.1 Binatus sp. (SeqCode)
GATCAACAGGACAGGATCGTACTGCGCCAAATAGGCGGAACCTGGACAATGCCCGAGTCGGTCGCGACGAGCCAGGCCGCCGGCCGCTAGGACTCTCTACAGATTGCGGGTTGCTAACACTTCGCGGGCAGGAGTTCTATCTCCCGTGCAATTAATCAGCCTCGGAGCTTCCAGGACAGTGAGCTTGAATCCCAGCTTCTGATATAGGTCTCGTATCCGCTTCGTAGCTTGATTCGATAGCACTACAGGACCGGGATGCCGCGACAACCATTCGGCTAACCTTACCTGCTGGTCCCAGCCAAACACTTCCTTAGAGTATTGCGTGAACTCGACGTCATAAGGCGGATCCGCATAAATAAAATCGCCAGACTCGAGCGGTAGCTCTTCGAAATCCACACACACGAACTCCCACTGCGCGAAGGCTTCTACGTATTCCGTGAAATCCGTCTTGTAGAAGATCTTATTGTAAAGTCCGAAAGGAACGTTGAACTCACCTTTGCGATTGAACCTGCATAGGCCGTTGTAGCAGGTACGATTCAGGTAATAGAAAAGACTCGCCGCTTCCTGGCTGTTCGCCTTACCTTCACTTATAAGCTCATTGAACCTGGTGCGTTGCCTATAAAAGTAAGTCTTCTCGTTCTGCATCCTAAGTGAGATAGCCAGGCCGTTCTTGAGCCAGCGATAGAAGTTAATCGCATGCGGGTTGATATCGGCTATAAGAGCTCGATCGGGCACCAGGCCCAGCGAAACTGCCAGGCCACCGCATAACGGCTCGACCAGTCGGCGAGCTCGATGAGGATCCCATAAGCGGGTGAGATGGGGCACGAGCCATCGCTTGCCGCCCGCCCACTTCAAAGGGGGCTTGGGCGAAGAGCGCGAACCCAATACCTCCGCAACCGCTCCCACTTACCCTGGTTCAGACCCGCTTGCGCTTCTTGGATAGGTAGTCGACCAGCATGTATTCGCCGAGATGGTCGGGGCGGGTGAACAGCGCGCGGCCTCGATTGATCTGCGTCATCTTGTCCACGAACGCGCGCAGACTTGGCGAATCGTCGAGCATGAAAGTGTTGATCGTGATTCCCTTGCGCGTGATCCGCTCGACTTCCTTCAGCGTCTCCTGCGCCGCGCGCATGCTGATGCCGCCGAACGACAGCGGCCACTCGCAGTACAGCCGCTTGTTCAGAAAGTACGCCGTCGGCTGCCCGTCCGTGATCACGATGATGTGCTGATTGCGCGACGGATGCCGCCCAAGCAAGTCCGACGCGAGCCGCAAGCCGTCCTGCAGATTGGTGAACGGATCGCCCATGTTCCACGACGCCTCGGGCAGATCCTTGAGCTTCAGTTCGACCGCGCGCGTGTAGAATCCGACGATAGAAAAGAAATCGCGCGGGAACTTCGATCGAATCAGCGTCTCCATAGCCATCGCGACTTTCTTCGCCGCGGCAAAGCGCCCTTCCCAGCTCATCGACCACGACATGTCGAGGCACAGCACCGTCGACGACGAGCTCGCGTAGTCGTTTTCGTAAATCTCGAAGTCTTCCGGGCGCAGCTCGAGCGGCACACCGGCCTTGCGCGCTAGCGCGTGCTTGAGCGTCGCCACCAGGTTCAGATTTAGCGGATCGCCGTAGGCGTACGGCTTGGTCTGCTCCGGCCGCATCTCCGTGATGCCGCGATGGTCCGTCAGGTGCCCGCCCGAACGATCCTTCAACAGGTTCTGGTAAATATCGCGCAGGGCCAGTTGCCCGATTCGCCGCACGCCCTTGGGCGAGAGCTGGAAGTGGTCGCCCTTCGGCACCATGTAGCCCGACTGCGTCAGCAGCACCATCACCTGCTTGAGATTCTGAAAATCCTTGCTCGCCTGCTGCCCGAGGATCTGCTGCAGGTCTTCCATCGAGATGGTGTCGAAGTTGCCCGACATCAGATCCTGTTCGAGCTGGCGCATCCGGTCCATCTCGCGCATGAGCTCGAGCGCTTCGTCATAGCCGAGGCTCTTCGGACCGTGGAACATGTGCTGATTGCGATCCCGAAAATTCTCGAGGTCGCGAATATTTTCGTATTCTTCGAGCAGCTCGTCGAAGTCCGCCTTGGCCTGCGCATCCTCGAATTCGTGGCTCTCGAGCTTGCGCATCGCCTCCGACAACCGCCGCGGCATCCGCGACAGCTCGCGCAGCTTTTCCTCGGCGCCCGGCTTCTGGCCCTTCATCGATTCGAGCGTATTGCGCTCGCGATTGAGGATGTCCTCGAGCTTCTGCTCCATCTCCGAGAGCGCGTTCTTCAGGTTGAAGTCGCGATAGCGCTGGCGCATCTCCTGCCGCAGTTGCTCGACGAACTCCTCGAGCCCCATCACCTTGACGCCGTCGAAGTCCATCCCCTGCCGCATCATCCAGTCCATCGCCTGGCGCACGTCGTCGGTGTAGGACAGGTACTCGGCCAGCTTCTCGAACACCTTGTCGGCGTCGAGCTTGAGCCGCTGCGTCCCATCCCACTGCGTGTAACGCGTGACGACCGCACTCATTGCCCTGCCCCTCATGCGTGGTAGGCGAAGCGCCCGCCCTGGCGATCCTTGTTGAGCTTCTGATGCAGATGCAGGCCCTCGAAAATAAATTCACTTGCGGCAGCCATCAGCCCCGGCGTCTCGAACGGGCCCAGCAGCGTGATCACTTCGCGCAGTCCCGTCACCTCGCGCAGCGGCTCCATGTATTCCGACGACGGCGCGCTGTCCGAAACCTCGACCCCCCAGCCGCCCTCGAAGTAGCTCGACACTTTTTTCAGATCGTCGAGCTTCAGATACTTGTCGAACACCTTCAGCACGGCGCGATTGATCAGGCGCTCGATCAAATCGTCTTCCTTCTTGTCCTCGCCGACGTACTCGAGCTCGATTTTTCCCGCCGTCGACGCATACAGCGAATGCAAATCCGAAATCCGCGGCACGATCTCGTTCTCCGAGTTGCGCACCGCGCGCTTTTCCGCGTTAGAGATCGCCGATTCGAAATTGTTAATCGTCACGCGCACCGACACGCCCGACGACTGATTGATCTCGTTTGACGCCCGCGCCTCGAACGTGACCTGCGCCAGGATGTCCTTCATGAACTGCGGAATCCGCACGTCCACGCCCGATCGCGTCGGATGCGCCGCTTCCTGCTCCATGATCGCAATCTCGTGCTCGATCGTCTTCGGGTAGTGCGTGCGAATCTGGATGTCGAAACGATCCTTCAGCGGCGTGATGATCCGTCCGCGCGAGGTGTAGTCTTCCGGATTCGCGCTGGCCACGAACACCACGTCGACCGGCAGCCGAATCTTGTAGCCCTTGATCTGGACGTCCTTCTCTTCCATCAGGTTGAACAGCCCAACTTGCACTTTCTCGGTCAGGTCGGGCAGTTCGTTGATTGCGAAGATGCCGCGATTGGTGCGCGGGATCAGTCCGTAATGGATCGTTTCCTCGTCGGCCAGGTAGCGCCCCTCGGCCACCTTGATCGGATCGATCTCGCCGATGAGGTCCGCCACCGAAACGTCCGGCGTCGCAAGCTTCTCGGCGTAGCGGCTGTCGCGCCCGATCCATTTGATCGGGGTCGCGTCGCCATGCTCCTCTTTCAGCTTCACGCATCGCCGGCAGATCGGCGCGTACGGATCGTCGCTGATTTCGCAGCCGTCGACCACCGGCACGTATTCGTCGAGCAGCCCGGCCAGCGCCCTGATGATTCGCGACTTTGCCTGCCCGCGCTCGCCAAGGAAGATCATATGATGCCCGGCGAGGACGCCGTTCTCGATTTCGGGAATGACCGTCTCCTCGTAACCGACGATTCCGGGAAGGATTTGCTCCTTGGTGCGCAGCCGGTCGAGCAGATTCTTGCGCATCTCCATCCGCACCGGCATCGTCTCGTAGCCCGCGCTCTTGAGTTCGCCCAGTGTCCGGATCTTCAGCAGTTGTTCATTCATTGCGAAACCCGCAGGGTTGATTGCTTGATTTTAGGATATTTCAGCGCCGATGTCTTTGAAAATCGGCCGCAGCTGCGAAAAACTGTCATCCAAACTCTGTGATAGCACACGCGTCGAGGCAAGTACCGGCATAAAATTATTATCGCCCGCCCAGCGCGGCACCACGTGCCAATGCATGTGATCGCCGAATCCCGCTCCCGCCGCGCCGCCGAGGTTAGCGCCGACGTTGAACGCCTGCGGATGCAAGGTTTCCCGCACCCGCTTGATCGACGCCGCGACTGTCTCTGCCACCATCGCTCGCTCCGCCCGCGTCAACAACTCCGGCGACGCCACATGAGTTCGCGGCGACACCAGGATATGACCGTTATTGTAGGGATACTTGTTGAGCATCACGAGTACCTCGCGATTCTCGAACAGGACCAGCCGTTCCCGCCGCTCGGCCTCGGAGAGCTTGCCCAGGCAGAAGATGCACCCCTTGGGTTCGGTGCTCATGCTGCGCAGATACTCGTATCGCCACGGCGCCCACAGCCGCATTCCTTCGGCCGGCACCGCCGCCGGATCGCGCTGCCTAACCGCCCGCTTCTTCGGCGCCATTAACTTCGATTCGGAGTTCCTTGCCCGCCCGGAAGAACGGGATTTTCTTGGCATCGACGCTGACCAGCTGGCCGGTCTTGGGATTGCGCCCCTGCCGCGCGCGCCGCTGCTTCACCGCGAAACTGCCGAAGCCGCGAATCTCGATCCGTTCGCCGCGGGTCAGCGAGTTCGCCATCGCGTCGAACATCGCATTGACTATCGTCTCCGACTCGCGATGGGTAAACCGCTGGCGGCGCGCCAGCAGTTCTTCGATGATTTCCCGCTTGGTCATCGATCTCGCCGCCGTCACCCGCCCCGTCCTGGTCGAAGCGGCTCCCCGTTTCAGCTGTTTTTGCGGCCAATCGCCGCGCGCCGCTCGCCGTCGTCGCGATCGAGCTTGAGCTCTTCCTTCAGGATATCTTCCATCGAGAATCGCGCCGCCTCGTGCTCGCGTTTGAGGTAGGCCTGCATTTCCTCGCGCTCTTCGTGCTGTTTGACCGCCTTGATCGACAGCCCGATTCGCCGCTCCTTCGGATCCAGCTGCACCACCAGCGCTTCGAGTTCGTCATCGACCTTGTACAGCGACGACGGCTTGTCCACGCGCTCGTTGCTGAGCTGCGAAATGTGGATCAGCCCCTCGATTCCCTCTTCGATCTCGACGAACACGCCGAAGTCCGCCACCGAGCTGACCTTGCCATGAATCCGCGTGTTCAGCGGATAGCGCTCCGCCACCGTATTCCACGGATCGGCCGTGAGCTGCTTGACGCCCAGGCTGACGCGCTCGTTCTCGACGTCGATGCCGAGCACCGTCGCCTCGAGCTCGTCGCCCTTCTTGACCACTTCGCTTGGATGCCGAATTTTCTTGGTCCACGACAGATCCGAAATGTGCACGAGCCCGTCGATTCCCGGCTCGATCTCGACGAACACGCCGAAGTCCGTGATCGACTTGACCTTGCCCTTCACCTGGCTGCCAATCGGATGCTTCTGTCCCAGCTCTTCCCACGGATTCGCCTCGGTCTGCTTGAGCCCGAGCGAGATTCTGCGGTTCGCCTCGTCGACGCCGAGCACCTGCACTTCCACCAGGTCGCCGGGGTTGACGACTTTCGACGGATGCACGGCGCGCTTGCTCCAGCTCATCTCGGAGACGTGGATCAAACCCTCGACGCCCTTTTCGATTTCGACGAAGGCGCCGTAGTCGGTCACGCTGACGACCTTGCCCTTGATTCGCGTGCCCGGCGGATATTCCTCCGCCACCTTGGTCCACGGGTCGGGCATGATCTGCTTCATTCCGAGCGACACGCGCTCGCGCTCGGCGTCGTACTTCAGCACGACGACTTTGACCTTGTCGCCGACCTTCAAAACTTCCGACGGATGCTGCAACCGGCCCCACGCCATATCCGTGATATGCAGCAGGCCGTCGATTCCGCCGAGATCGATGAACGCGCCGTAGTCGGTAATATTCTTCACGGTGCCTTCGAGGATCACGCCCTCTTCCAGCACCTTGAGCGTCTGCTCTTTCAGCGACGCGCGCTCGCGCTCGAGCACGCTGCGCCGCGAGACGACCACGTTGCCACGCGCACGATTGAATTTCAGAATCTGGAATCGTCCACGCTGCCCGACGTAGCGGTCGAGGTTGCGCGCCGGACGAATATCGACATGCGATCCCGGCAGGAATGCCGGCACCCCGATATCGACCTTGAGCCCGCCTTTGACTTTGCCAAGCACGACGCCCTCGACCGGAGTCTCCGCCTGGAACGCCTTGTCGAGTTCGCGCCAGACTTTGAACTTCTCGGCCTTGGCGTGCGAAAGCATCACCGTACCGTTCTCGGTCTCGGTGCCTTCGAAGTACACGTCAACCTCGTCGCCTTCCCTGACCGTCGGATGTCCTTCGTGGTCGAGGAATTCGGCGAGGGGGACTTGCCCTTCGCACTTGTAGTTGATGTCGATGATGACGCTGTCGCGCGTGATCAGAAGCACTCTTCCGATCAGCACGTCGCCGGGACGGGGAGCCTTCAAACTCTCTTCCATCAACGACTCAAAGTCATTTTCTCCTCCGCTCATCTGTTCAGGCAACGCTTTCTCCATTTAGTGGGACCTTCCGGGACTTCGGGGCTGCTGCAATCCTTACAACCGGGCTAGGCTCGTTTCAAGTCCTTGGCGGCTTCGATTCGAGCGTTAATCTTCTCTTTCATCGTCGCGACCACCGCCTCGACTGACAGGCTGGTCGAATCTATCTCGATCGCATCCTCTGCTCGCCTGAGCGGCGCCAGCTCACGTCCGCTGTCGCGGCGGTCGCGCTCGATCAATTGCTCGAGCACATCATGCTCGCTGGCCGTGGCGCCTTTCTTCTTCAGCTCTTCGAATCTGCGATGCGCGCGGACCTTCATATCGGCAACGAGGAAGAACTTGAACTCGGCATCGGGAAAAATCGCGGTGCCGATATCGCGTCCCTCCATCACCACACCGCCGTCCGCACCCGCCGCACGCTGAAGATCGCGCATCCGCGCGCGCACCGAAGGGATCGCCGAGAAGCGCGACGCGAGGTCGCCGATCTCCGGTTCGCTGATTCTTGCGGTCACGTCGCGGCCATTGAGCGATATCTTCTCGCCATCAAATTTGATCTTAATCTTCTCCAAAACCGGCGCCAGCCGCGCTTCGACGTTCGCGTCGTCGGGATTCACGCCCGCCTCGCGCGCCGCGATCGCGACCGCGCGATACATCGCACCCGTATTCAGGTACGAGAACCCAAGCGCTCGCGCAAGCTCGCGCGCCGCCACGGATTTTCCCGCACCCACGGGACCATCAATCGCAATAATCGGTTCCCGGCGGCTCATCTGATCTTTTCCCGCATCGCGCGCCCGCGATTGAAAATCTTCTCGACGCTTTCGATATCACCGGCTTCGACCGACCGCTGAAATTCGGCGAACGTATTGCCATAGAGCTTCAGCGCCGCCGCGATCGCCTCGCGATTCGTGACAAAAATGTCGCGCCACATCTCCCATGACGATGCCGCCAGCCGTGTCGTATCGCGTAGTCCGCCCGCTCCGTACTCTGCCGCAATCTTGTCGCCAACTTTCTCGCCCGCCAGCGCTGCCGCGAGCACGCTCGACACCGCCTGCGGCAGGTGACTTGAACGCGCGAGCACGGCGTCGTGCGTAGCTGCGTCCATCATCTCGACGCACGCGCCCGTCTCGTCCCACAACTGCTCGATCTTGTTGATCGCCTCGGGCGTGCTCTTGGCCGACGGCGTGAGAATCACGCGGCGGTCGCGAAACAGAGCAGGGTCGGCTGCAACCGCGCCGGTCGTCTCCTTGCCCGCAACCGGATGCGCCGCCACCAACGATCGCTTCCCGGTGATCAGCGGCTCGAGCTCGCGCACAACATATTCCTTGACGCTGCCGACGTCGGTCACGACTGCCTCCGGCGCCGAGTGCTCGATCATTTTTTCCAACGTCGCACGCATCGTCTGTATCGGCACCGCCAGCACGATCAAATCCGCGCCGCGCGCCGCCTCGACCGGGTCACACGTCGCGACATCGATCATGCCGCGCTCGACTGCGACGTCCAGGTTCGCCTGCGACCGTCCAAGCCCGACGACCTTGCCGACGATGCCGGCGCGCCGCGCGATAAGCGCGAGCGAGCCGCCAATCAGGCCCACTCCGCACACGGTCATCTGCCGAAACAATTGCGCCATCAGGAAAGAACTCCGCCGCATGGCGGCGTCGTGCCCGCCGATTTGTTTCGGCTCGATTGCACGACCAGGTTGATGACTGCGACCGTTACGACCGCGAGCAGCGGGAAAATTACATGATTCGCGTTGACGTTCGCGCCGCGCGCGTCCGCGACGATCAGGCCGAACGCTCCCGCCATCACGAGCACATAGGCGAACCTGAACCACGACAGCGCATTAATCGCTGCGCCCTGAAATTTCTCGGGACGAAGAACCGCCGTCAGACCGATCAGCGCATACCCTGCCGTCGCGATTATCGGCATCAGCACGAGCCCGGTGAACTTCGACCCGTAGCCGTTTACCTGCCCCGCGATGTCCCAATGAATCGGAATCTGGGCCGGCGTTGACGGCCACGCCCATGCCGCGACGGCAAACATCGCGACGAGAAGCGCCCGCGCCAGCCATTCTGCGTTTTGATTCTTCACGACTTCGCGCCCATCACTTCGCCGAGCGCCGCAACCAGCCGCCGATTCTCCTCGGGCAGCCCGACGCTGATTCGTACGTGGCGCGGATAGCCGTAACCGTTCATCGGACGCACGATCACGCCCTTGCGCATCAGCTGGTCGTAAACCGCGCGGCCGTCGCCGACCTCGACCAGGAAAAAATTCCCATGACTCGGCACAAACGGCAGCTTGAGCCGCGCGAACTCGCCTTCGAGGTAAACCATCCCGTCGGCGTTCACTTGCAGCGTCCGCGCGATATGCGCGCGATCGTCCATCCCCGCAATCGCCGCCACCTGCGCGATCGACGTGACGTTGAAGGGCTGGCGCACGTTGTGCAGCATCTGGATCATGTCCGGGCGCGCGACCGCGTAGCCGACGCGCAGTCCCGCCAGGCCGAAAATTTTCGAAAACGTCCGCAGCGTGATTATCAGCCGCCGGTCGTCATGGTCTTCCATCGAGTCGGGATACTCGGGGTCGCGCACGAATTCGAAGTACGCCTCGTCGGCGGCGATCACCACATGCTCCGGCACGCGCTCGAGGAACCGCTTCCATTCGGCGCGCCGGTAAATCGTGCCGGTCGGATTATTCGGGTTGCCGAGAAAAACAATTCGCGTGTTCGCGTCGATCGCCGCCGCCATCGCGTCGAGATCGTGCGCGAAACCGTCGAGCGTCTTGACCACGCGATGCTCCCCGCCGGCCGACGCGGTCGCCAGCGGGTAAATCGCGAACGAATGCTCCGAGTAAACCGAGTTGAGTCCCGGCCGGAGGTAGAGGAACGCGAGCAGGTTGAGCACCTCGACCGATCCCGACGCTGCGAACACCCGCTCGACTCCAACTTTATGATGCGCCGCGATCTTGGCGCGCAGCTCGTAGCTCGCGCCGTCGGGGTAGCGATTGAGCTCGGGCAGCGCAGCCTTGATCGCCTCGAGCGCACGCGGCGACGGGCCGAGCGGATTCTCGTTCGATGCGAGCTTGACCGGATCGACGATGCCCAGCTCGCGATGCAGCTCGTCAGCAGGCTTGCCCGGTTCATACGGAGCAAGCGCGGCGACGGAAGGGAGTACGAGATCTTGTGCTTTGATCAAAAGAGGCGAACGGCCACTGAAAGGATTCTCCTGCCCGGCTCAGGCAGCGGCCGACCTTCCTTCAGGATACGATCCTAAGACCTTCAAGAATAGAGCCTTGGTCGACAATGACTTCAGCGCGCGCGCCAGCTTGGGGTCGTCTCGATGCCCCATAACATCAACAAAGAACAGGTATTCCCACGGCCGCGCGCGCAGCGGACGCGACTCGATCTTCGAAATATTTATCGCGTTGCGCGCAAACAGGTTCAGCGCCTGGTTGAGCGTGCCGACCCGGTCCGCCACCGCGAACAGCAGCGTCGTCTTGTCCTTGCCCGACCGCTCGACCGGCCGCGTGCCCATCACCAGGAAGCGCGTCGTGTTGGCCGCGACGTCCTGGATATTCGCCGCGATCGTCTTGAGACCGTACGCCTCGCCTGCCGCCTTCGACGCGACCGCCGCAATCGACGCGTCAGCCGCCGCGCGCTGGGCCGCAAGCGCATTCGACGCCACCGCTTCAGTCTCGCAGTTCGGAAAATTCGCGCTCAGGTAGCCGCGGCACTGTGCGAGGCTCTGCTGATGAGACACGATTCGCTTCACCGCGCCCGCGTCGCCGCCAAGCGACATAATCGAATGCCGAATCGGCAGCAGCACTTCGCCGATTATCACCAGCGACGTGTCTATAAGGAGGTCGAGCGTCAGCGTCACCGACCCCTCGGTCGAGTTCTCGACCGGCACCACGCCGAAATCCGCGCGCCCATTCTCGATAGCCTGGAAGACCGCCGCGAATGATTGAAGCGGCATCAGCTCGACGCTCGAGCCAAAGCGCAGCAGGGTCGCCTCATGCGAGTAGGTGTGCTCGGGGCCGAGGAACGCGACGCGCGGCTCATGTTCGAGCGCGCGGCACGCTGAAATTATCTCGGCGTAAATCCGTTTGACCTGATCGCCGGTGAGCGGCCCCTGGTTTTCGGCGATCATCCTTTCGATAATCGCGCGTTCGCGGACCGGCTGATAAACCTCGCCGCCCTCATGATGCTTCAAACGGCCGATCTCGGTCGCCACGCTGGCGCGCGCCGAAATCAACCGCAGAATTTTGAGATTGATCTCATCCATCCGCGCCCGCAGGGTCTCGATAGACGGCGGCTCGGGCGCGGCCTTCCTGGCAGTCCGTGATGACATCGAACAAGAATGGCTACCGGATCAACCGCCGCTTTTCAACGCACCGCAGGGAAGTTCCTAAACCTCTCCTTGTCCGAGGAGAGGTTGGCGTAAGCCGCGCAGCGGTGTCGCCGGGAGAAGTGCAACGCCCGAAGTAGCACCAATGCCGACTCGTCTAATCGCAAACGATCGACAGCGCGGCCGCCGCAGGCAGCGGCACAACTATTTTGATTTGGTACAAAAGGAAAGCGTACGCCATTGCGGCGGCTGGCGTTGCACCTCTCCCGTCGCGCTCCTTCGGCGCGCGCCGACCTCTCCTTGGACAAGGAGAGGTTAGGATCTGGATCGGCCTTGGATGCAGCGGTCATCATTGCTGAAACCCGCGGCGGGCTTCTATATAATGAAGGAATGCAGCTTGACTCTCAGTTGATGCTTGCAAACTGGCTGCTAACACTGCACGCTGGATCATTGTGAAACGCCGCTCCCGAGTTCCCCTCCTCGCGCTCGCGATGCTCCTCGCGGGCTGCGGCGGTGGCTCCTCGTCGTCCTCAACATCCTCACCCGGAATCGTTCATTTCGTGCCCAACTCGCATGCGTTCTGGAGCAATCCCACCAACTGGACGACCGCCTTCGGCCCCGCCTATGCCGACATCACGACCGCATCCACCAACTTCCTACCGTGCCGCGGCGGACCCTTTGCGCTCTGCTATTACTCCGGCCCCAGCTCCGGCGCCGAGAATCTTTCATGCGTACCGACCAAGGACGGCAATTACGCGAACTGCCAATGCTTCGACATTCCGTACGGCGTCTACTTCGTCGACATCAACGCCATTCTCAATCACGCCGTGTATGAAAAGACCGTCGCGCAATGCGGCGCCGACGGCAGCATGTGCACGACGCTCAACTCCGCCCCGGTGTGCGCCAACGTCAACGGGGGAAATCTGATTCCCGGCTCGAGCGTCTTCTCCACCTTCAGCTTCGATTGTGTGCCTGAGAACGGACTCGGCCTGACCAACTGCCCGGCCGAGCCCTACGCCGGATGCATGACCGCGCCGTGCTTCAAAACCAGCCAGGCCGGCATCGTGAACTGCTCATGCCCAACTTTCAACGGCCCTTACCAGGTAGGCCAGAACGACCAGGCATGCACACTCGGTGACGACCTTGTATGGTCGGCCGCGTACGCGCCCCCAGCGACGCCAACCCCAACGCCTGACGCCTCGCCAACTGCAGATTCGCGCGCCGCAGCCGCTAATCCCGCCCCGGCAATTCCCAGCCCTCCGGCCTGCCTTCCCGACGCACCAGGTGGCTATGGATGTCCGCTCTATATTCCGGGCACGACGATGCTCCCGCCGGACAGCGGCGTCGATTGCGCGAAAGTCTGCGACGAGTATCACAGCTGCCTGCAGCCGAAGGGCGCGATGTCGGGCTTCACCTGCGACGCCACTTTGTGCACCGACGAATGCAACGATCGCGACCTGGTGAGCACCGCATGCTCGGGACTGTCGGGATGCGACATCTCCGAAATAGTCAAAGCCGAAACCGCCGCCTCATGCAGTTGCTGCGCGAGCCAGCTATGCGGATGCGATCCGAGCCCAAAAACCAACAAGGCCATCTCCGCGCTGAATCAACAGCAACGCGATCGCGAGATATCCCCGCAATGCGACATAAACGGCACGCTCTGCGGCACGAAGTGATAGGCGAGGCCGCGCCTCCAACGCGATGGGTGCGCGTATGTAATTGCCTCTCCCTGTCAGGGAGAGGCCGCGCCTCCGGCGCGGGTGAGGGTCCGCACATACGATTCCTTCCTATCTTTTCGTGTCTGTCTCTTCAAAAACGCTGAACGCGAAAAGCGAGAATCCGGAATTCGGACCCTCACCCGCCACTCGAAGACGAGCGTCGGCCTCTCCCTGACAGAGAGAGGCTAGGATTAAGACCCTCCTCCCAGAAACCGATAGCAAAAGTGTGGAACCCACGGTGGGTTCCGCATTTAATTCAGCGGATCGTCTTCGATTTTGCCGCGCGTGAGGTACGCACTCCCCATCGCCGCGAACTTGCGTTCGCGCGCGCGGCGCAGCTCCTGCGGCTTCAGCTTGACCAGGCGCTCGAGATGCCGTGCGATGGACGCGCCCATCAGATGAGCCGCTTCGGCGGGCGCCGTATGCGCTCCGCCGGCGGGCTCGGGCACTATCTCGTCGATCAACCCGAGCTCGAGCAAGTCGGGCGCGGACAACTTGAGCGCTGACGCAGCTGCCGCGACGTTTTCTTCGCCGCCCGCGCGCCACAGAATTGCGGCGCATCCTTCCGGCGTGATCACCGAGTAGCACGCGTTCTCCTGCATCAGCACGACGTTCGCGACTCCCAGCGCCAGCGCGCCGCCCGAGCCGCCCTCGCCTATCACGCACGCGACGATAGGCACGGTCGAACGCGCCATCAGCTCGAGGTTGCGCGCGATCGCCTCGATTTGCCCGCGCTCCTCGGCGCCGATTCCCGACTCGGCGCCCTGCGTGTCGATCAGCGTGATGATAGGCAGCCCGAAGCGATCGGCGAGTTCATAGACGCGCCCCGCCTTGCGATAGCCCTCGGGCAGCGGCTTGCCGAAGTTGCGCTTGATCCTTTCGGTGGTCGAGCGGCCCCGCTGATGGCCCACCACAGCGACCGCGCGGCGTCCAAAGTAGGCAAGGCCGGCGACGATCGCACCGTCGTCGGCGAAGTTGCGGTCGCCGTGTATCTCGACAAAGTCGCGCATCAGCAGGTCGATGTAGTCGAGCGTCTGCGGCCGATTGGCATGGCGCGCGAGTCGCACGCGCTCGATCGCGCTGCGTGGCTCCGAGGCCGGTCCTTCGGCCGTCGCAATTTCGATTGCGCGATTTTTTCCGCCGCGCGCCTTGTGTCCGTTCGAATTAGCTTTCAATTTGATTCACGCCTGAAAAATTTCCCAAACAACGCAACAGCATCCTGAGCGCCGCGATCCGGGTCAAGCCAGATGATATGCGGCTCGCGGCGAAACCAGGTCAACTGGCGCTTGGCCAGCCGCCGCGACTCCTGTTTGGCCGCCGCTGTCGCCTCGTCGAGCGTACATTCGCCTCGCAGATACGCCGCGATCTGCTTGTATCCAATCGTACTCAGCGGCGGCTTGCCGGGCGAGTAGCCGGCGTCGACCAGCGCGCGGACTTCCGCGACCAGCCCGGCCGCGACCATCGCGTCGAAGCGATTGTCGATAGCCTCGTAGAGTTTCTTGCGCTCAACTTCGACGCCCACGGTCAGAGTGTCGTAGCCGATATCGGCGAACTGATGCCGCTGCTGATGCGCCGAGATTGTTTCGCCGGTCAGCTCGAAGACTTCGAGCGCACGCACGATGCGATACAAATCGTTGACGCCGATTCTGTTTGCGGCGTCGGGATCGATCTCGCGCAACTGACTGTGCAGATGCATGACGCCCTGCTCGGCCGCCCGCTTCGCCAGCCGCTCGCGGATTTCAGCCGACGCGGCCGGGCCGCTGAAGATTCCACCGCGGATGACGCGCAGATAAAGCCCGCTGCCGCCCACCACCAGCGAATTTCGCCCGCGTGCCGCAATATCTTCGATCGCCGCGCGTGCGAGCCGCGCGAACTCCGCCACGTCGAGCGTCTCGTCGGGATCGCGCACACCTATAAGATGATGCGGCACGCGCGCGCGGTCCGCGGCCGAGGGTTTCGCCGTGCCGAGATCCATCCCGCGATAGAACTGGCGCGAGTCGGCGTTGATTATTTCGCAATTCGTGCGCTCCGCCACCGCCATCGCGAGCGCCGACTTGCCCGCCCCGGTCGGCCCGACGATAAAGCCGACTGCGATGCGCCCCGGACGCGTGCGCGCCCCGGTTTCCGCCGCCGATGTAGCAGGCGCGACGCTCATCGGCGGAACATCCGTTCGATTTGCCCGCGTCCGAACTGAATATGCACCGGGCGTCCGTGCGGGCAGTTGGTCTTGAACTCGGTGCGATCGAGCTCGGCGAGCAATGAATGGATTTCCGCCGGCTCGAGCACGCGCCCGACGCGCACCGATCCGTGACACGCGAGTTGCTTCAGCCAGTTCTCGAACGCGGCCTCGCCGCCGCCGCGAAAACCGGCGTCGCCCATGCTCTCGATCATGTCGCCGAGCAGCTTCGCACCGCCTTCGGGCCCGAACACCGCGGGCGCAGCTTTGAGCAGCAGCGTGGTCGGCCCGAACGGCTCGACCTCGAAACCCATCGCGCGCAGTTCGCTGAGCGCGCCATGCACCTGCGACGCGCGCGCGGGATTCAGCTCGACCGGGACTGGCGCTAGCATCGCCTGCGTGCGAATGCCGCCGTCGCGAAGTTCGCGCCGCAGCTTTTCGAAGGTGACGCGTTCATGCGCCGCGTGCTGATCGATCAGCAGCAGGCCTTCCTCGGTCTCGAGTGCGATATAGCCGGCGAAGATTTGCCCGATCACGCGCAGCTGCGAATACATCGGGATGGGCGCTGCGGGAATTGCCGCCGTCGCAGCGCCGGGGCGCGCGTCGCGATCGTAGGCGAGGCTCAGCGGACGCTGAAATGCCGCATGACTCGGCGCGTCGGGCACCAAACGCAGCGGCGCGTCGCTTCGCGGATGCGGAGCCACGGTTTCGCTAACCGACGACATCGTGATGAGTCCCATCGCGGCGTCATCGGCGGGCGCCGCCGGCGCGTCCACATCTTTGGCCTGGTCCGCCAGGCGGTCGCGAATCGCGTGATAGACGACATCGAATACCGCGCCGCCATTTCGAAAGCGCACCTCGGTCTTCATCGGATGCACGTTCACGTCGACGTCCTCGGGCCGCATATCGACGAACAGCAGCGTCGCCGGATGACGCCCGCGCGGAATCAGCGTCTGGTAGGCCTGCTCGACTGCGCGAATCAGCATCCGATCGCGCACCGAGCGGCCGTTGACGAAGGTGAAGATCATCCTGCCCGTGGCGAATGACTCCTGGCTGGTTGCGGCCAGCCCCTGCGCGCTCAGGTCCGGGCGATCGAGCTCGAACGCGAGCATCTTGCTGGCGAGTTTGGCGCCAAACACCTGGCGGAAACGTTCGAGCACCGAGTTGGCGCGCGGCAAATCGAAAACGGCGCGACCGTCGGCCGTGAGGCGAAATGCTATGTGATGATTGGCGAGCGCGACGCGCTGGAACGATTCGGCAATGGCGCCCTGCTCGGTCGCCAGCGTCTTCAGGAACTTGAGCCGCGCGGGCGTGTTGAAGAACAGCTCGCGCACTTCGATTCGAGTCCCCGCCGCCATCGCGCAGGTGCGAGTATCCTCGATATTGCCGGCTTCGGCGGCGACTTCGACGCCATGCTCGTCGGCGGCGAGCCGGGTTTGCATCCGCAGATGCGACACGCTGGCAATCGAGGCGAGCGCTTCGCCGCGAAACCCGAGCGTGCGAATCGCGGCCAGGTCCGACGCACTGCGAATCTTCGACGTCGCATGGCGCCGGAGCGAAAGAATGGCGTCGGCGCGCGTCATGCCGCAGCCGTCGTCGGCGACCGCTATCAGCGCCGTGCCGCCGCCGAGGATTTCGACGCTGACCGAGTGGGCGTCCGCGTCGAGCGAGTTCTCGACCAGCTCCTTGACGGCGGAGGCCGGCCGCTCGACGACCTCGCCCGCCGCAATCTGGCTGGCGACCTGCTCGGGCAGTATGTGGACGATGTGCTCGGGCATCCTGGGCGCAACCTTGCCTAGACATTGTAGCTTTCGGACCGGATACTCAAGCAACTCGGCGCGACGGCGTTATAGACGGGGAGATTGCGCTTGCGTGGGTTGAAGATCGCGGCGGGTTTTGAAAAGCTCTCGGCGCGGCGAATTCGCCGCATCACACAAGCAATGAGAAAAATTACGGTAATGCTGCTCGGCGCGGCGATCATTATGGCCGCGGCCGCGGCAGGTGCGTATGCGGCGCCAATTAAAATCGGCGTCGGCGTCATTGGACCGATCTCGCCGCAGACCGAGGCCGATATCGACGCTATCGTCGGCAAGCTGCCCAACGTCAAAGCGGTGCCGATACAGCCGCCGGGCGGGGTTGACGCATGCGTCAAGCGCTTTGTCGCCGGCGACCCCGATGACCGGCTCGACGCCGTGATGATCGTGAGCCTGCCGACCGAGTCGTTTCAGGCGTCGCGCGACTCGAACGAAGCGCGCTTCACCGGCGCCTACGAAATCTGGACGTTGAATCTTTCGACCCTGGCCGAGGACCGCCATCGCTTCACCTTCACCGACAACGAGCCGGTGATCGGCGGCGCGAGCGCTTTTTTGGCGCTGCCGGCGCAGGTGTTCGCCGAGCGCGCGACCGGCAAGAAACTCATTTCGAGCGATCAATACCAGGCGTTCGAAGCGGTGCAGACGCGAGTCGAGGCGAAGCTGGTCGCTGCGACCAAGCTCTACCTGGCGACCGCGTCGATTCGCGACACGACTCCGCTCAATCCGCTGAGTACCGCGCAGGCGCTGCTCGATCGCGGCGACGGCGAGGATGCGATGGCCGTCTTCAGGTCGACGGGAATCAACAATCCGGAATTGCAGGCGCAAGTTCAGCAGATGATCGCGAACGCACAGGGGCAGTTGCGCCGCAGCGAGGCCAATGCGCTGCTGGGACGCACGCTCGGCGCGATGGCGGGCGGCAACGCGGGCGCGGCGCGGCTAATCCTGGCCGACTACGAGAAGGCGCCATCGGCCGAGAGCTCGCGCGCCGATTCGATTCGCCGCGTGCTCGAGTACGTGCCCGACCGCAGCACCGAATCGACTTACGACGGCGTAATCAGGAGCGACGTGCCCGCGCTCGACCATCAGGCGTTCGTCGCCATGATCAAGCAGCTCTTCAACGACCAGACCGGCAGCGCGCCCAACGAAGTGATCGTCGCCGCCAAAGACCTGACGGTCGAGGACAAGGACGCGCCCGACGGGCTGAAAGTGAAGCTCGACAGCTATGCGGGCGCGCTCGGGCGCAGCGCATGGCTGATGAGCCTCAAGTGCGGATGCGACGCGGGCGCGGTGCTGACGGGAGAGGCGGCGGGCGAAGCGCTGCTGAAAGCCAGGTTTTCGCCCTCTTTCACGCGGCCTCAGGTCGGGCTACCCTAGCTGGATTATCCCGGATCGAACGGAAGACCCATGAGACATTGCGCATATTGTAAGAAGCATCCTTCTGTCGGCAACAACGTCAGCCACGCCAACAACAAGACCAAGCGGCGCTGGAATCCCAACCTGCAGGAAGTGCGCGCGGAGATAAACGGCAACGTGCAGCGAGTCCTCGTATGCACCCGCTGCATCCGCGCGGGCAAGGTCAAGAAAAGCGCGTAGGCCTGTTACTTGCCGATGATGCGGCGTGCGTCGCTCGGATGGATCCTGTTCGCTTACCTCACGGCAAATCCATGATGATAAAAGACCAGCTGCCGCTGCACAGCCTGGTCACGACGGCCGAGCACTTGGTTCCACCGCGCGGTGGCAATATGCCGGGCGCCCGAGTTGATCAGCATCTATGCGCATCGGCAGGCCGTGCCGATTATCGAGGACGATGATTGCCTGATGAAGCGTTTCGTGCGCTGGGAGCGAATAGAGCAGTGGATGGATGCGGCGCTGGACCGGGAATTGTATCTTGTGGTCTCTCCGCCGGATCCAGGCTCGAAGGATTGTTGGGACAGGCAGGCAGCCGCGCTGCTCGAACATCCGCCGATGCAGCTGGACGTGGTGCGGAGTTCGCCGGATGTTCTGGTTGCGCGAGTGATGCGCCGCACTGACCCCCGATCTTCCAGGTGGGCCCGCGGCGGAAACTGACCCTTGAAATCGCAAGCGCGCAATGCCGATGCGGGTTGGATACCGCTCGCTGCCGGGTTGTCGGCGATGATCCTGTTCTGGGATCTACTCGGGCTGACACAAATCCTGAAATTCGATCCGTTCGCTTTCGGCGATCCTGGCAGCAACCTCACCATCTCGTACCTGGTTTCTCGCGGATACCGGCCCGTATTCGATTTCGGCTACGCCTACGGCCTGCTGGGAATTCTCACGGACATGATCTGGTTCCGCGCGGTCCCGCTGAATCCCGCCGGCTACCTGGCCGCTTCCGTCCTCTGCCAGATCGGTCTGGCCTGCGGCATCGCCAGAACCGCTCGGCGGTTGGCGTTGAGACCGATCCAGCTGGTTTTTCTTTTCGTCGCGATCGGACGCGCCGTAATGCCCACCTACTGGAATTTCGCGCATGGCCTCGAGGCCGTGCTGATAAGCTTCGCGCTGGCCGAGCAGGCGCGCGGTGCTCGGGCGAACGCGCTCGGGTTGACGACGGCCGCAGTCTTCGCAAAACCGAGCATGGGTTTTGTGTACTCGGCGCTGCTGATCGCGCTGATGGCGGCGAGTCTCTATCGCCGGGGAAGCATCACGCTGTCGGCGTGGTTCAACCAGCTAAAGATCGCTGCGGCGGTTGGAATTTCGCTCGGCGCTGTTCTCGCTGTTGTGTTCGGAGCCGACCTCGTGTGGCGGACCGTCCTTCCGATCAGCGGAGCAGCGAACTATCGGACGATGAAAATGGGCTTTTTCGGCACGGACGGATCAACCTTCTGGCATCCTCCGCACGCGACCTGGCATTACTATCCCGGCACCATGATCGGCTTGTGGGCGGTCGCGACCGGGTACCTGATTTGGGGCGCGATCCCTGCCGCCGTGCGCCTTTGGAGAAACCTCGCGGCCAAATCCGGCAGCGCGGAAGCGCGCCGCGACGAAATAATATTTTCCTGCGCGCTGTTGCACCTGGCGTTCGTATTTTTTTTCTACGGCCTTTCCGGTTCGTGGGTTTACTACTCTTATCTGCTGATAGCAGGCGCTGCCGCCGTGCCAGTCGACGCGCCATTTCGCCGCGCCGCGCTTTCAGCCCTGATCGTTGTCGCCGCCATCTCTTACTACGGGGAGATCAAGGGCTCGATTTTCGGTTGGAGAGCCATGAGCCGATCGCCTGTCACGGCGAATTTATGGAGCCTGCCCGCGGTGCGCGACGACTGGACCAGGGTTCTCACACTGAGCAAGGGGCGGCGCGTGGTCGCGTTGCATTACGCGGGTGCGGTCGAGCTCATGTTCCCCGGGTTCGAACCGCCGTCTGGCACCTACTTCACGCCGGCCCTGGAAAGTGCGCCGGAGATTGAGCACGAGGTCGCGAGAATCGATTCGGCGGACATGATCGTGGTCCCAACGCTGCCCGGATGGGGCGGTCCTGCCCCCACACCGGAAACCGATCGCGCACTCGCCCGTTTCAAGCTGACCGAGCGGATGACAAATTTCTCGATCTACGAGCCTCGATAAAACGCAGCGGTTCAGAGCAGAGGTTCCAGCTTTTCCGGCGGACGCGCGATGATCGCGCGCTTGCCGCGAATCACGACCGGGCGCTGCATCAGTTCGGGATGCTCCAGCAAAAGCGCGACCACCGTCTTCTTGTCGTTGTATTTCGCGGCGTCCAGGCCGAGTTCCTTGAAGCGCTTGTCCTTGCGGACCAGGTCGGCGATGGGCCCGTCGAGCATGTCGGCGATTTTCTCGAGCGCCTCGCGAGTAGGATGCGCCTTCAGATATTCGATTACGTCAACCTCAACCTTGCGCTCGCGCAGAATCTCGAGCGCACCGCGCGAATTGCCGCATGCGGGATTGTGATAGACGGTGATACGTTCCATGGTTGCCTCGGCCGGATTTTCTGAAAGCATAGGCTCCGGCGCCGGGTGCTATCAATCAGAAGGAACGATGCGCGGGCTTTGATGGGGACTGCGTCAGCGGATAGAATCTCAGCCGGCGTGAAACCTATTGCCATGGAGTCGTCGTGAAGAACATTTCCAATCGCAGGTCGGGCCGCGCTGAGCGTTTCGCGGGGTTGGCTCTGGCGGCAGCCGTCGCAATGGGTCTCGGGGCGGGAGCGAGGATTGCGGGCGCAGCCAACGTGAGCGGCGTGATGTCGTATCGCGACGGCAAAGCGGCGGACCGCCGCCAGCTTCATTATGAGAACCGCGTCACCAACGATATCTTCGTCGCGCCGACCAAGCCGGACGGCTCGTTCACGGCCGACCTGCCGCCGGGGCTCTACGATCTTCGCGCCGAACGCGGTGTAATTCTCGCCAGCAAGATTCGCGTCGATACCGCGGACGTCAATATCGGGCATGTCGTCGAGCCGGCGCCGCTCGATGTGCGCCGACCGTTCGAGCATGAAGGCGTGGCGGAGGCGCTGGTTGTGAGCCCGGCGCCCGCGACGGCGAATATCACGTCGGGACGAGCGATCGAGGGTATGAAATACGGCCACGAGGCGCTGGCGCCGTTCGGCGCGCCGGTAGGAACTCCAGCCCCGCAAGAGACGCCGCTCGGCGAAGCAACCCCGGTAGCAGCCTCATCGCCGTCGGCCCCACCCATCGGCGGCTACTGATCAGCCAGCGGTTCTCTCGACGAATTCGAGGCGGTTGCCCCATGGATCGCGCACGAAGAAGCGCTCCTGGCCGGGAAATCGATTGGCCGCGATTATTTCGACGCCGGCCGTTTCGAGCCGCTGGCGCATCGCTTCAAGACTGGCAACGCGAAACGCCGGATGGCGGCGCGACGCCTCGTTGACTGCCGACGCGTCCTTCTCGGTGGTCAAATGGAGTTGCTGCGGACCGCATTGATACCATGCGCCCGGCCGTCCGCTGTCGGTGTTGGCGGGACGTTCGAGCGGCACCAGCCCCAGCAGGCCCTCGTAGAATCCGCGCGCTTTCGAGAGGACGTCGTCGCCGGCGTCGATGAGGAGGTTTACGTGATCGAGTCCGACAATCAGGCTCATCGACAGTCTCCTTTGCGTCAGTTCGCTCGCTTCGAGTTTTTTACTGCGGATGCCGCGAGTCAATCGCCTTAAGCGCAGATCGCGCGCGTGATATACGGTTGTGCCTGCGACAATCGTGAATCCACGTTTGCTTCAAAAGCTCGCGACTGCGGCCTGCGCATTGGCTGCGATTTACCTGCTCTCGGTCCTGCTGACGGGCGGCTACGTGGTGAATCTTGCGGGCATCAGGTTCAACGCGGACAAGCTGTGGCCCGCGATCGTCGCGATGCTCGGCTTTGCGATCCTTCGACTGATTTTCGGGGCTGGTTCAGTCCACGGCGCGCTCAAATCGAATCCGGGATTCATGGTTTTTTCGATCGCGCTGATCGTATTTCTCGCCAACGGCCGCACGATTCCCGGCGGCGATTCGGTGCCCGCGAAAAATCTGCCGATCAGTATCCTCAGCCACGGCAACTTCTACCTCGATCGACTGGTAACTCCGGGCGCGAAAAAAATCCCCTACTACCTGCGCGAGAGCGACGGCCATTACCTGTCCGACTATCCAGTCGGCGCCGCGCTGGTCGCGCTGCCCTTCTATGTCCCGTCAGTCGTTTGCGGCGTCAACCCCGGCAGCCGCGTTTACGGTGAGCTCGAAAAGGTCTCGGCCGCAACGATAGTGGCGCTGTCCGCGACGCTGCTGTATATGGCTGCCGCGCGCGTGACCGCCGGCTGGATGGCGATGCTGCTGACCCTCGTCTACGCGCTCGGCACCACCAGCCTTAGCGTGAGCAGCCAGGCGCTATGGCAGCATGGGCCGGCACAGCTCGCGCTCGCCGCGGCGATCTATTGCCTGGTGCGCGCACGCGACGATCCTCGCTGGGCGGGATACGCGGGACTGCCGCTGGCGTTCGAAGTGATCACTCGGCCCGCAGATGTGCTGGTCGCGGCCCCGCTCGGCCTCTATGTCCTCGTCAGTTATCGGCGCGAGATTTGGAGATTCATCGCAGCGGCAGTTCCATCGATTCTGTTTCAGCTCTGGTACAACGCCGCCTACTTCGGCACGCCCTTTCGAATCCAGTTTTTCACGGAACAGGCTGCTGCGGGCGGCCAGCGCGTTCCCTCCGCCGGATTCTGGACGACTCCGCTCTTCGATGGGTTGGCGACAGTTATACTCAGCCCTGGCCGCGGACTGCTCTTCTATTCGCCGATTTTCGCGCTCGCATTTTTCGGATTGGCGATGGCGTGGCGCAGGAACGGCGACGTGCTGCTCCGCTATCTCGGTATCGGCGCGGTGCTAAGCTTTCTGCTGGCCGCGAAATGGCACAAGACATCCGGCGGCGAGTCGTTCGGGCCGCGACTGCTTGCCGATATCACGCCGATATTCGCATTTGCGCTGTTTCCGCTGGCCGATCGGATCCGCGAGCGCCGCGGGATGGCGGCAGCATTCGCAATACTCGCCGCATGGTCGATAGCCGCCAACGCGTCGGGCGCATTCATCAGCTACCGGGCGTGGAACGTGTGGGCGCTCGGCGATCCTGGAACGCGACTGTGGCTATGGACCGACAATCCGGTCGTCGATCCGATCCGCTGGTCTTATGATTCGACGAGAATCACATTGCGGCATCTTGCGACGAGCCGCAATTCTCCCGATCTGCTGGGCGGCGGGCTTGGCGTCCGCACTCCGCAGGCGGCCGTAGTTTCGGCGGGAGCGCCGGTTCACGTCCCGCTACACGCTATCAACAACGGCCAGGCGGTATGGCTGGCGGCGCGCTCAACCGACGGACGCGGCGCAGTCGGCCTCGGATGGGAATGGAAACACGACGGGCAAGTGTTGGAGGACAGCGACGGCCACCGCGACCTCCATCGTGACGTGTTCCCCGGCAATTCGAGGGACATGGAGGCAGCGACGGTCGCCCCCGACGCTCCCGGTCAGTACGAACTGGAGATCTCACTGTCAGCGGCAAGCGGCGGCGAAAACCCCCGCCCTATCGGCCAGCCTTTGAACTTGCCGATAACAGTCGCGCCTCCTGAAGCGGCATCCGGGAAAGCACCATGACTCCGACTCCCTCGTAGCGTCGCGCCTCTGCCCGTCTCGCTCCTCGCTCACGCTTGCTGATCATTTCGTAGTCTCAAAGCCGACATTTTGTGTGCCGTACGGCGACACGGCGTGAAGCTTGATGTTGCCAAAAAATTGACTGCGAGACAGCGGCGCACGATAGGCGATCGCAACACTAATTTCTTTGTTCACACCGGCAGCTCTACGTATCGGCATGTCAGTTGCACTACCCAGCAGTGAGACGTCGCGAAAAAACATCGGTCATCAACACTTCCTTCAAGTGAGATCGCTGATCATCAGAAACAATCTGTTTGAAACAAATCGCCAAACAGCTGGCACTCTGTTTACTACTGACATTCACTCCAGCGCTTACAACTTATGCCAGCGAACGCTGGTCGTTCACGGTGATACCGCCTGCGCCGGCCAACTGCCCGCAGTGTCAGGTAGCTCCAATTACCGTCGGACCGTACCCATGCAACACTGGAGCGGGATGCTGCCTGGATTGGTGGGGCAGCGCGGAATATCGCTACAAGCAGGAATGCGGCAGTCCGCCGCTACCTAAGTGTGTTATCACCGGAACAGGCTACGCCTACCCCGGAACACTCGTGACCAGCGGCGCAGGTTCCTACTGCTGGGAGTCAACCAAGGGTTCTATTCCCGCTCTGCGGTGGGGTTTTCTGTGGTATCCAACAGCCGGCAGCGGAAGGGTTGTCTACACGAAGGGAGACTACAGCACGTGCGAGAAGGTTCGACGGAGTAAACAATCTGCTGGCGATGGCACAGCGGCCAATAATTGCTTCGCGACCGGAAACACTGAATGACGCCTTCGAGTCGCGGAGCCTTCGGCTCGTCAACGCTCACGCCGCCAACAATGCAGTTAAGCGAAACTGCGACAGAATTATTTAGTGTAGTGTACTGACGATCAGCTTCTGCGAATCTTCAGCTTGGCGCGCTCGACTAGCATTTTCGCCTCGTCTTGCTGAGGGATCTTCTCGGACACGGTCGCAATGTATTCCGGACCTCGTACTTTAACTTTCCCTATTGCCCAGAGTGTATCTCTGGTGAGTACGAAATGGCCGGAGCCGGTTGCTCTCCAATGGACGAGCTCACATGAACCGACCTTGCCCGATAGCAACTGTTTGATACTTTTATCGAATGGCAAAACGTCCCCTGGATGAAGAAGATCATTCAATAACATCTGTCGGAACTGGGGCGGCTTGAGGTCAAACAAGAAAGCATAAGATTTGCTGACTGAAACAAATCGCAAATCGCGTTTCACTACCGCATATGCGAGCGAAGGAGCTTCCTCGGTTCCGTCAACAGCGGAGCGGGCCAGAGCCGAGCCCTTCTGACCGATCAACGTTTCTCTTAGAAGCATCTGCTGCTCGATCAACGTACCCGCGATCTGCTCGAGAACAGCTACGGCCTTTGGAAGGCGGTCGAACGGCACAACGAGATGACCTACAGCATCGTGAATCAACGCGAGCATGCTGTTCGTACCGAACTGATCAAGCTCCTTTGGCGAAGGCAGCCTTTTTCTCTGCCTCGCGAAAGCGTCATTCGATGTTTCCCGACTTCGCGTACGAACCTCCGCAAGTCCTTGTGGCGTTCCAGAGTGGCAAAAGTAAAATGGATCCTTCGCTCACCCAACATCTGGAAGACGCACCTACCCTGTCACACTTGGCGAACCAACGCATCCGGTTCAGCCTCCGAAAGAGTACTTGAGATAACCAAAACTCTAAGAATGTAGACAAAGAGTGTTCGTGTGCCAGACAAGTTGTGGAGTCTAAACGTGGCTCGCCTCTGTATATTTATTTTCTCCATGGGCTCTCTCATTTGTGCGCAGGAAGGAGCGCAGCAAGCGCGGATAGACCACAACGCTGCTCTTTAAAAAGAGACAGTCGGTTTTTCTTTGCGTACTCGCACAACGGAATCATTGATAGTACGAACTGAAGATCTCGCTGTCAGCGGCAACCAGCGGCGATACCTTCCGCCCTAACGGCGAGCCCTTGCGGCTTCCAATAACAGTCGCGCCGCCCGAAGAATCTTCGGGCGGCGCGATTTAGTTCCAGCTTGGATCAAATGTTATTGCATTGGCGAGGACGGCGTCGGGGCTGGTGCTCCTCCCGACGAGCCGTTAAATGCTCCTGCTCCTGCCGCTGCACCGACACCAATACCGCCGGCCGCGCCTACGCCAAGCGCTGCCGCACCGAATGCTCCCCATCCGCCTAAGCCCGGGCCGCCGGCCCAGAATGCACCGCACCGGACCTCGGTGTGATGACCGGAGCTGACCTGCTGGCATTGCGGTGGCGAAGCAGTATTGCAGACCAGCACCTGGCCGTCCTGAACGTCGACCTTGGTGTTCTGGAAGCATCCCTTGGTTTTTTCCTGTTGATCGAAATCAGTATCCCACTCGGTTCCTCGAACAGCTCCGATCGCGTTAGGTGTGTTCACCTGGAATGCGGTCGAACTGCCACGCATCGCGCCGACGATTATCGAGTGCAGATGGCCGCCGAGCAGTCCGACCTTGCTCGGAGCGCCGACGCCGTTCACCAGTATGCTTTCGTCGATTGTCAGGGTCGAAGACGGGCCTAGTTGCAGTGAGCTATTGTCCACCAGCCCGATGGTCAGCGATCCGCTCGGGTCTGTCGTGATCCTGTCGTGCAGCAAGACCGGCAGGTTGGGCACTACCGCCAAAGTTGCGCCGTTGCGCTGAATATTCGCCGTCCCCTGAACCTGGGTGATCGTGCCAACGGTATTTTGTGCGCTTGCGGCCGGAACCACAGCGAAAATGCACAGCATAGCCAGCCCCAACAGCGTCGCAATTCGCAAGGAAGTCATATTGATCTGCCTCTGCTTCTAACTATCATCGGTGATCCTTAGCGGCGACCGTTGGTGTCGAACTATGACACACGGCCAAAATTGACGAAAACCTCTGTATCCGCGCAGCTCGGCTCTGAGCTGACTCCGCTACCGGGTCCAGGTTGCCTGAGACGGCGCATATGCGCGCCTAAGGTTTCGGTGGACGACGATAGCAATAAAAACAACTAACTGAAAGCGTTCTCTCCTCTATACCATCCGCTACCTGCCCGAGTCGCCACATCGCCCCACTTATGCGCTCGAGAGCGCCGCTTTGCGAAGCATATTGGCGCTCGGGATGCCGGTTTTGGCAAACGACTTCTCGCAATCAGCGGTAGACGGACCCCGCATATTGCCTTCCATATAGGCGAGGCCCGGGCAGCGGCTGCATCCGGCGACATGCGCACAGCTCGAGCAGACTGGCAGGTCGCGCGACCGAATCGAGCGCACCTCCTCGAGCTGCGGGGAATATTTCCAGATGTCGATGAACTTCTGCTGGCGCACGTTGCCGCTGGGCAGCGGGAATTGCACGCATGGATAAACGTCGCCGTAGGGCGATACGTAGCAGGCGCTATGGCCGGCGCTGCACGGGATATTGTCCATCGCGTCTTCGTCGGCGCCGGGGGCCACGGCGATGAACTGGTCTTCGCCGCCGGTGATGGTCTTGTCGTTCATTATGTCGCGCAGGTCTTCGCGCGATACGTTGAGCTTGAGCAACGACCGGTCGCCATTGATATGCGGCGTGATAGTCGGGTCGACCGTGAAATGTGCGCCGAGCTCCGCCGCGAGCGCCTGCACTCCGGGATAGTCGAGGCGCGTCTGCTTCATCACGACATTGGCCATCGTCACTTTCAGGCCCCGCGACACCATGAAGCGAATCGCGTCGAGTGAGCGCTCGAGCGATCCTTTGACCTTGGTGATCGCGTCGTGCACTTCGGGCCGATGCGAGTAGATGCTGACCTGGACAGACTCGACGCCGAGCTCGCGAATGAGCGCCGCCTCTTTTTCCCGAATCAGGATCGCGTTGGTCTTGAGCTTGAGGTTGAAAGTCAGCTCGCGCGCGCGCCGGATGATATCGAACAGGTCCTTGCGCAGCAGCGGCTCGCCGCCGCTGATGGTCAGGAAGAAGACGCCAGCGGCCGCCATCTGGGTCATCAGGTCGTCGATTTCGGCGTAGGTCATCTCGCCGAGGTCGTCGTGATCGAGGTAGCAATGGATGCAGCGCTCGTTGCAGCGCCAGGTCACGTCGAGGTGAACGCCGAGCGGGATCCCCAGGTCGATTGCCTTCGAGTTCATGTTCTCGAGGATCGTGCTCATGCGCCCTCCGGTCCGATTGGGCGATCGGCGAGCAGCAGGATCCCCTCTTGCGCGAGTTCCTCGACCAGTTCGAGCGCGTCCTGGTAGGCGGTATCCGCGTCCACTTCGAATTCGGGGACTACTGCCTGTGCGACGATTTCGCGCAGGGGCGTGGCGCCGTCGGCGGCGCTCCAGATGACCGTGGCGGTCGGATTCAGGCTGAAGACCTTGGAATCCTTGACCGACATGATGACCATCTCGTCCACCATTCTGCGCGCCGCGATATCGCGGCTGGGCTTGATGTACACGTCGCCGGCGTTCACGCTTGTGCTCATCCGATCAGATCCCACACTGCTTCATCGGGCCGAAAAGTTAATTCGAAAACCGGAACCCGCGACACGAACTCGCACGCCGACCGGAACAACTGCTCGACCCGGCCCGCGTCGTCCGAAAAAAATAAAATGTTCCGCAACAGCCGCCTCGTCGCGTCCGCCGGTCCAATCGGGCTCGCATGATTGTGACGTCCCTGGACCAGCAAGTACAACCCCGACAGCGGCGCCGAAATATTTTCGCCAGCCCTGCCGAGGTCGCCGGCGAACGGCGTGCCGCAAGCCTCGTAGCCCTCGCCGACGCGCCGCACGTATGAGATTTCGTCTGTCAGCAGCGTCGCGTCCGGCGGCGCCAGCCGCGAAATGGTGGTCTTGCCCGCACCCGATACTCCCGAGAACAAAAATGCCTTGCCGTTGCGCACCGCACTGGCCGAATGCAGCAGGAAACCGCCGCGCTCCGCCAACACGAGGCTGTGCACGATGCGCATCACGGAATCGATTGCATACGGATAGGCGGACTGGCGCACGTATCCGCGCAGGCTCATCGGGTCCCAATGCGCGCGGAAGTCACCGCGGTTCATCGTCCAGCGGCCATCCGTGAGGCTCACTTCGAGGTCTTCATCGTCGTCGTCGGCGCCGTTATCGATCGGCTCGACAATCTCGACATCGAGCCGGATTCCACGGCCATTGGCAGGCTCGCCGACAAATCCTGCGTATCGCGCCGCCAGCATTTCGATGAAGCTGCGGTTTTCCGATTGAATCTCGATCGGCAAGCCGCCGATGACGACCGCTAGCTGGCCGCCGCGACTCTCGACTGCGGTTTGGCTCAATCTGTCCATAGCCGTCGGCTGATGGAATGGATTTTCAGGACCGCGCGGCGGAGAAAATCAGAGTGACGGATTCCAAACGAGATCAACTTCTGAGCGGGCGACGCCGAGATCTGCACTTCGCGCCCGCCGCGGCTGATCGACGCGACCGTGCCGAGGATTTCGGACACGGTAACCGGCGGATCGCTCGCGATCGCAGTGTCGCCGCGCATGATCAATTGCGCGGCGCCGGCGCCGTCCAGCTTGCCTATCAGCCGATGGGTGCACAACCGGCCGTCGCGCACGAACAGCACCAATTCTCCGCGCGACGGCTCTGCAGGCCCATGCGCGCGTACCAGCAATTCGTCGCCGGGCCACAGCGTCGGCAGCATGCTGCTGCCGGACACCCGCACGCGCACGTCATGACCGGCACGGACCGACTCGGCGACGAGTTCGCATCCGATGCGGTCGAGATTATGTAGCTCTGCTTCCAAATTTACAGACCCGACTGCGCCGCCTGAACCGCGCTAGCGGTGCCCAGCACTGCAAAGTAGATCTGCGAAGCACCACCCACCGCCGATTGGTTGTCCACCACTATCCCGCTGGTCCCGCCCGTCTCGGGCAAGGACGCCGACGGAGTCGCTCCGGCCGCCAAGGCCGTCGTGATGGTGTATGAGATCACACATCCTGCCAGATTGGCGGCGCACGCCGCTGGCCGCCCGTCCGCCTCTACGCTGAGAAAGGCCCGGTCGACAGCACCGTTCAGGAACTCCGTCACCGGCGAGCACGTGGTGGTGGCAGTAGCCAGGGTCGTCGTAATCGCGACCGGGGTCTGAATCACGTTGGACGCAATCGGTACTCTGTAGAGCGTGGGCTGCCCGCCGGCATTGCCGCAAACGTAGAGATTCCCGCTCGGAGACGCGCCGTTGACTGAGGTGAAATAGATGTTATCGAACGATCCCGAGTAGACCGGCACATTCGCGGTCGTGCCGGTTCCTACCGTTTCCTCGACGCCACATGAGTGCTGCGCAAAGCCCGGCGCAAATTGATAGACAGCGCTGTGGGCGGTCGCGTCACCGTCGTTGCCGATAAACACGTAAATCTTCTCGGCCGCCGGGTCCAGTATCGGCGCGTCGAGAGTCAAGGCGGCACTGCCGGCAGTAGTACCCGCGCAATTCGCGCCAGACGCAGTCGTAGGCCCCAATTGATCCGAGTCGAGGGCCGAACCGGAACCGGTCGTGGCGCTCAATGAATGGAGCCTGCCGCCATTTGAAGTCCCATCGTACGAGGAGACAACGTCCACTGTGGTCGATCCCGGATCGTAAATGGGGTCGCTCAGGATTGCGGTAGCAGTCAAGGCTGGCCATCCGGTGGTCGTAACCTCGGCAGGGGTCGCCCCGAGGAAGACGCCCGAGTACTTGTGGAGATAACCTCCGTCGCTTCCGACGTAGAGCGCGTCGTTACCGTAGTCAACGAATGGCGACGAGTTGCTGTCGGTCAGCGTGGTCGCTGGTGTAGTGGCGCCGAAGGCAAAGCTGAACATACAGGGCGCCGTGCAAGTACGATAAGCGCTGGCGCTGGCCGCGGTTGGCGGTACTCCGGGCGCGGCTGCCGTCTCAGCGTGGATGGTCACAGTATGAGCCCCGCCTGCAGTCGCGTTCTGCGAAAGCGTGGCCGAAGTCCCGGTCTGCGCCGTGATGTAGGTGTTGGCCGGGATGCCGGTGGCGGTGATATTTGCGCCGACGTCGGCCGCCGAGAACTGCGGCGTTGCCGTGGTTATTGTAGCGCTGCCGGTGG
Organism: Binatus sp. (SeqCode); assembly: GCA_050010075.1. Classification (GTDB taxonomy): domain Bacteria; phylum Desulfobacterota; class Binatia; order Binatales; family Binataceae; genus Binatus. Next base: position 30,818 of record JBEKLS010000022.1, read on the forward strand.
TAAGAGTCGCTGTGAACGAGCCGGTTGCAGGTCCCGCGTGCCACTTCAGCAGGACCAGGTGCGCCGTCGTCCCCACGTTCTGCATCAACGCCAACTGGGTGCCGTCCAGTGACAGCGCAACCGATGGCAGCGCAGTCCCTCCAGTGTTGTAGGCCCACAAGACGCTAGGCGATGTGCCGGTGCAGCTGCTGTAGAGATTCGAGAAGGCCATCACCGACGCCTGCGTGGCGCTTCCAGCCAGGCTGGTGTTGAACGCAACGTAATCGTTGGCGCAGCTCGCCGATGCTGACGACGTATTGAACGAATACTTGGCCGGGAAGAAGCCCGGACCGATCTTGGCGCCCGTACCTCCGAGCGTCTGGCTCCAGTCTTTCTTTATTTTGGACTTCTTGGCTTTTTTCTTTTTTTTCTTATCCGGCTTCGCGTCTGGAAGATCGCCGAGGTTCCAATCCGCCGCGACTGCGTCGTCGGAATCGCCCTGGGCGCGCCGAATCTGCTGCAGCCAGTAGCGCGGATCCTGCTGAGCTTTGTCTTCCGCGTCGGATCCGGGTTCCGGCGCCGAGTAAGTGACATGCCGGGTGCTCCAGTCCGTCGGCACGCCCACGAACGCGCTGTGCGTCGCGTCTTCGTAGCCATTGATTTGCGCAGTCAGGTCGGTAGTAGCCGATTCCTGGCCGCACGCCGGCATCGCCATCAAGCCGGACACGACAATGCCGGCAAGAATACTGACAAACGGTCTCACCACGATAGTTGTTGGCTCCCCAAAAGGTCGAGTTCTACTCAGCCCATCTCTGCGGCGGCTCTCGTGCGGGCATGGATCTCCGAATCAAGAGACCTTGCGGTTGCGATGGCACGAACTCTGAGTGCTTTGAACCTTCCCGCAGGTGAGCGCCTGAGTCTCGAAGACCTTCTCTCGCTGAAAGCCGGGCTTCAAGTACGGCTTCTTAGCCTTCGATTCGGTCGCCTGCTCGGTCGGATTATGTTTTGTCATGTGAATCTCTACTCAATCTAGCGTCCGGCTCCGTGTGTCGTCAAACTATTGTCCCAAAGTCGACTGAGCTGCCTGTATCGCGCATCCGCCATCGCCCGTGTTCGAAGACGTGGCGCATTTCGCGGTTCCGTTCGCCAGCGTCGAGAAATAGATCTGCGAATTCCCAGTCGTGCTTGACACGTTGTCAATTGAGATTCCGCTGGTTCCTCCCGCCTGCGGGCTGGCGTGCGAAAATACCGCCGCCCCCGTGTGCACGTCGTACGAAGTCAGGCAGCCGATTCCGTTGGTGCAACCACTTGGCAGGCTTGTCGCGCTCTCAGTGCGCGCACTCAGGAACACCCAATCGGCCGGGCTGTTGAATACCTCTGTTGCCGGAGAACATGTAGTGGTCACGGCGCTTACGATCGGCCCCGCGGTCGAGGTGCCAGCCATCACATTGGACGTGATCGGTATCTGGTACACCCTTGGGCCGCCGCCCGGATCCCCACATACAAATATATTTCCGGTCGGAGCGGCATTGGTGAAATATGCGTTGTCAAACGTTCCTGCGTAGACCGGAATAGTCGTGCTTCCGGTCCCCACCGCGGTCGCCGTCGGAGTAGCGCCCGAACTGAACCCGGTGCTCAGTTGATAGACGCCATGCTGCGGCGAGAATGCGTACAGACTGCCGGCACTCGAATCCACAATTGGTCCGTCGGTGAATCCTTCACCGGTGTCCAAAGTGGCCGTTGAGATGACGGTGCCCGGTGTCGCTTCGTTGACGTAGGAGATGGTTCCAGTGGCGCCCCCGGTGCCTACAAAGACATTACCGGTCCCCAAGTCGAGTAGAGGGCTGGTAAGCGTGCTGCCCGTCAGAATTACTGCTGGCCATGGGCTTCCAGCCTCGGCCGGTGCCCCAGCGAAGACCGGATTGAACTTGTGAAGGCGGCCGTTGTTGTCGCCGACATACAGCGTGTCGGACCCCGGGCTATAGTCGTAGTACGGCGACGAATTGGTGTCATTCGCACCACCACTGAAAGGTATGGAGAACATGCATGGCGCGGTGCATGTGTTGTACGCCGCTGCGGTGGCCGCTATCGGAATAGTTCCGGGGTTCACGACTGAAGGAGCGGTGATGCCAAATCCGACGGCTTTACCTGACGTCGTCGCTGTGGCGGCCTGCGAAATGGTCGCAGTAGTGGAGTTGGTTACCGCAGTGACAATAGCGCCTTTGGGTATGTTCGTTCCTGAAACCAGCGCTCCTACATCGCTCGCGCTGAAGGTTCCGCCGTTGGTGCCGGCCGTGACGGTAGTGCCGGCATTCGTAGTGGCTCCGCCGGTAACGCTATGGGCAGCCGCATTGGGCGCCCACTTGAGCAGCACCAAGCTCGCGACTCCACCTGACGTGCTCTGCGCGAACGCCACTTGCGTTCCGTCTGTCGACAGGATTGGGGCGGTCACTATCTTACTGCCTGTCGTCGTGTTGTATGACCAATACGAAGTCGGTATGGCTCCATCGGAAGCGCAGGTGGTGCCATACAGGTTGTCGAAAGCTGTAATCGACGCCTGCCCGTCCGCACCGCCGGCGAACGCAGTCAAAGTGATATCGCCTCCCGTCTGTGAAAGCGTCGTGTTGTTTCCAGTTCCGGTTCCGGTGCCGCCGACTCCCGGCGGCGTGGCCGTTAGGTTAACGGTGGAGTTGCTGGCGCCTCCTGTCCAGGTTGCGAAAGCGCTGGTATTCGCGGCCGCTACGTTCCTAAAGCAAGGGACAGCGGAACCGCACTCGGTGGAATTATTGTTAATCGCTGCTTCAATGTTTTGGGCCGTCAGGACGTGGTTCGGTGTCGTTGCGCCGGCGTCCAAAATCTGATTGAGAGTTGCACCGGCAAGGGTGGACTCAAGGTGATAGGCTGTGCCTCCCACCGTAAGCGTATCTCCAGCGGCGCTGGTGGCCACCTCGGCCGAACCAGCGGCCGCCGTAGCGACCGCGCCGCCGAGGCTGGTGTTGTACACTACGTAATCGGGCGAAGCGGTACCCGCGCAATTCCCGGCGCCGGTGCTGGTCGAGAATTTCGCCGGAAAATTATCCGCGCCAACTGTGGCGCCCGATCCCAAGTAGATGCTCCAGTCGCTGGTGATGCCGCCCTTGTTGTTCTTCTTGCTTTTCTTGGACTTCTTGTTTTTCTTGCCGCTGATATCCGTTAATGCGTCCGAAGAATCGTAGGCGGACACCTCATCGGTGACCGCCTGGCTTCGGCGAATCTGCTGCTGCCAGTAGCGCGGGTCTTTCTGTACCGCGTCTTCTGCGTCGGAGCCCGGCGCAGGCTTTGAGAAAACTACGTGATTCGAGCTCCAGTCGGTCGGAATGCCCTGGAAAAACTGGTGGGTGGCAGACTCGTAGTTGGTAATCGCCTCGTCGGTAGTCGTCTGCTGCGCCCATGCGGGCATCGCAAGCAACATGACTAATAAAGTCGCAAATAATACTCTCAGGCGAATTACCATAAAACGCTCAACTCCCTGTCTCAACGACCGCCCCATGGAATTGGATGGTTTGGGACGAAATCGTAAGCCAAAGCTGCCATTAGAGCAAGCGTAAACGGCCCCGAAGGCCTAATTTCGCGATAATACGGCGCATATTAGCTTTGCGATGCGTCAATACGGTTGCCTTTGCGAAGGAGCCGTTCACGATGCTTGATCACGACCAGCAGCGGCCTGGTCACATAGTACAGCGGATATAAGATTTGGGGCAAAGGCATTAGCGCACGATCGCTCATTTTAGGTGCAGCGATGCGTTCGAAGAGGTACCGGACGCGGTCGCGCGCCGACTCGATAGTGCCCAGCGCGATCAGCCATTCGTCAAGTTCGGCCGAACGTCGAGTATCGAAAATCCCCCGCTGCACCCGGCGGCTCAGCGCCGCAACGCGCGAATCGCCGCGCGCGGCGTCGAGCAATTCGCGAGGAATCTCGCACAGCGACAGCGCGTCCGCCGCGCGTCGTCGAGGAGACTCGTCCAACTGAGGGAGCCGGCCGCCGCGACCAGACGGGCGAAGTCGCAAATCTGCCCCAGCGTCATCCAGCCGTGCTTGGAACCATGGCAGGCCTGAAACAGGATCGAGTCGGCGGCGCCGAGGATACGGATGCGGCGGCCAAGCAGTTCGATTTCGGCAGTTCGATTCCAGACCTGCTCTCCCGAGGGGCCAAACGGAAAGTACACGGGCGCCAGGCGCCAATGGAGATCGACGACGCTGTCCTGGCGCGAGAAATCGAGCGACACGTCGGGAAAGAATCCACTCTCGACGATGTCGGCACGGTACGACGGCGACGAGTAACCTGCCCGCCCCAGCGCGGCGGCCGCACGCGGCAGATCCTCGACCCGCACCATGAAGTCGAGGTCGGCGAACACCCGCATCGCGAGATCGCCGTAAGCCGAAATCGCCAGCGCCGGACCCTTGAGCGCCATCGCCGGCACTCCGGCGGACGCGAAGCAATCGGCGATTTCCGCGGCGCATGCCGCCAGATGATGAGTTCGGAGCGCGTTGACCTCGTAGCCGAGCCGGAGCGCGCGCGCAACGCGAGCTGGCAGCCGGGCGACACCTTCGGCAGTCAGCCGCGCCGCGACCATCGGAGTGACACTGTTGCGATTGGCGAGCGCATGAAATCGCTCCCAATCAACCCCGCGCTCGACCAGCGCGGATATCGCGGGAGTGTCGGCAAAGGCACCCGACACCGCGCAGGAGCGCAGGATCAGCTCGCGTTCAGCGTCCATCTCATTCAATGGAAGGGTAAATCACTTGATTTAATGTGGCTTAGTGGCGCGGGCCGCCGTGCCCGCGGCTGAATTCGGCCGATGCGAACAATCCGGGTCGGCTGCATGTACTAGCCAAGCGGCGGCTTCAGGAGAGTGGCACCAAAGGATTGAATCGCGGGCACGGCGGCCCGCGCCACTTTATCCATCCTCGGCGCGACCTCTCCCGAATCAGTTGCCGATTCGCACCAGCACTACCTTGTTTCGATAATTGTAGTCGTTCTCCCACGGATATGACGCTTCGCTGAGCTGGACCGTGGTGGGAGTG
>JBEKLS010000023.1:0-36014 GCA_050010075.1 Binatus sp. (SeqCode)
CTTGAGCTGCGTCCGATTGCAGGCGCGAACTACAAGGCATTTCGGCTGGTAGGGAACTTCGCGTTCGAAGATCCGTTCAGCGGTCCGGGCGCACATCACGGAATGCAATTCGATCCGTCCGGTATGCTGGTCTACAAGCTCAACGACTGGCTGTCACCGGCGGTCGAGTACTACGGCGATATGGGCTCGATCCAGCCGTTGGCCAAGGTGCAGGGGCAGCAGCACTTCGTCGTGCCAGCCCTGAATTTCGATTTCATACCCCAACTCGAGCTCAACCTTGGAGTTGGCATCGGAGTGACTCGCGCAAGCAATGGGATATTTCTGAAATCTATCGTCGGCTGGACGTTTTAGGCCACGACTAGACGTATCGCAGGAGATTAAAATGAGATCTGATTTGAAACAAATCGAAGGTGCAGGCGCGCGCTGGATGACGCTCGCATCGTGCCTGCTCGCAGTACTGTTTGCGACCCCGGCGATGAGCGAAGGCGTGGCGCCCCTCTCGATGAACCCGGCCGCGCAGACAGCAGCGGCTGCGCCCGATTCGCAGTCACCACCGGGCGAAAACGATCAGGGCGGCTATGCAGACCCTCTCTCAGGATTCAACGAGCCGATGTTCACCTTCAATCTCAAACTCGATGATTGGGTGCTTCGCCCGGTAGCTAGTGGATACGCTGACATCGCACCTACTCCCGTGCGTCAGAGCGTCGGCAGATTCTTCGACAACGCCCGCGTCATCCCGCGTTTCGCCAACAACCTGTTTCAGCTCAAGCTGCGCGAAGCCGGTGGTGAGGTCGCCCGTTTCGGAATCAACACTACGGTTGGAGTGGGCGGCTTGTTCGATCCCGCCGACAAATGGTTCGGCCTGAAAGAGCATCCTAATGATTTCGGCCTCACCATTCGCTACTACGAGCTCCCGACTGGTCCGTATGTAATGCTGCCATTCTTTGGCCCTTCGACTGTCGGCGATACGGTCGGCCTGGTCGCAGATGGGGCGATGGATCCCATCAGCTACTTCGTGCCGTGGTACGTGTCGATTGCGGTGGCCGGCGGGCAGCGCGCGGTCGAAGCAGTGAACTACCGTTCGCTCAATCTCAACCAGTTCGAGCAAGCGGATCGCTACGCGATCGATCTCTACGGCTCCGTTCAGGACGCGTACCTGCAGACACGCGATCACGACGTCAAGAAGCTCCACGAAGAGGAGTGGTAGGGTGGGTTCGCAGATCCTCCTGCCTGGTGAGCGCGATTGTGCTGGCGATGATCGCCGTGCTCATCGGCTACGAAGCAGTCAGCCGCCTTTTCTCTCTATGACCGGCTGATTTGCCGACGAGATCGTGCAGTTGTCCCACCGCATATGAGGGAACAGGCCCCTGAGGAAAGCAACCTGCTCTAGTCATCGTCCCGAACCGCCCCGCCGTCACCCAAGTCTGGACCGCGAACTGTTTGACTTGGCGCTACGATAGTTTTATATCTTTAGAACTATGAAGAAATCGATCGCTATCGGTGCACTCGGTGCGCTGGCCCAGGAAACACGCCTCGATATCTTCCGTTTACTAGTGCAAAAGGGCCCCCAAGGGTTGCCAGCCGGCGAGATCGGCTCGCGCTTGCGGCAGCCTTCGCCCACGATGTCGTTTCACCTGAATCAACTCAGATTCGCAGGGCTGATCACCTCGCGGCGCGCGAGCCGCTCGATCATCTACAGTGCGAATTTCAAGGCGATGACCGATCTGCTCGCCTACCTGACCGAGAACTGCTGCGGCGGACGACCCGAACTATGCGCACCCGCGCCCACCTGCGGGATGGAATGCGCACCTGGTCAGACAACTGTCGCGTCAAAGAAAAGTCGGAGGTTATCCGTATGAAACGATTTCACGCTCACGTCAGAGTCGACGATTTGGCGTCCTCGGTGCGTTTTTATTCGACGCTGTTCGGGACCGAGCCGGCGGTTCTCAAAGCCGACTACGCGAAGTGGATGCTCGACGATCCGCGAGTCAATTTTGCGATCACTGCGGGATCGAAGGCGCCCGGTCTCGATCATCTCGGACTGCAGGTCGAATCGGATGAAGACCTCGCGCTAATCACGGGACGGCTCGACGCGGCTGGTCAGTCTGTCCTGAAGCAGGGGAACGCGGCGTGCTGCTACGCGTGGGGCAACAAAGGCTGGGTATCCGATCCGAGCGGTATATCGTGGGAAACGTTTCATACGTTGGGCGAGAACACCGTGTACGGCAACGACCTCGCGCCGAGTCCTTTCGCATCGAAACCGCCGGGAGCCACGTCGTGCTGCACGCCGGCGCCGTCCTCAATCAGTGCCTGCTGCGGCGCAGCGAAAGCGCAGTAACACGCGGCAACCTCGACGGACGATCCTGCCGTGGCCAATCGCGAATACAACGTCCTGTTTCTATGCACCGGAAATTCCGCGCGCAGCGTGATGGCGGAATGCGCCATCAATCGACGGGGCAAGGGGAAGTTCAAAGGCTTCAGCGCGGGGAGTCATCCCAAGGGCGCGATTCATCCACTGACGCTCGAACTGTTGAGACAGCTGAACTACGAAACGAACGGCCTGCGCTCGAAAAGCTGGGACGAATTCGCCGCGCCGGGTAGCGTACCGCTCGATTTTGTTTTCACCGTCTGCGATCAGGCAGCCGCAGAGGAGTGCCCATTTTGGCCGGGTCAACCGATCACGGCGCACTGGGGAGTCGCCGATCCGGCGGCCATCCTCGGCACCGACGATGAGAAGTGTCGCTTCTTTTTCCGTGCCTATCGCGAGTTGGAAAATCGCATCAAGATTTTCTTGAGCTTGAGAATCGAAGCACTCGACAGTTTCGCTCTCCAGCAGCGGGTCAAGGAAATCGGCAAGGTCAAACTTCCGGAAGGCAGCGAGCGGTAGCGGATGAGCGCCACGTTGTTGATAGCGCCGACGCCGGTTTTGCGCCGGCTGTCGTTTCTCGATCGCTACCTGACGCTGTGGATTTTCCTCGCGATGGCGGCCGGGATTGCGCTCGGTGCGATCTTCCCCGGCGTAAAGGCGGCCTTCGACCGCATGAGCGTCGGCACGACGTCAGTGCCAATCGCAATCGGCCTCATCCTGATGATGTACCCGCCGCTGGCGAAGGTGAACTACGACGAGCTGGGCGACGTTTTTCGCGACGTGAAGATTCTCGCGTTGTCGCTCGTGCAGAACTGGATCATTGGCCCGATCCTGATGTTCGCGCTGGCTGTCATTTTCCTGCGCGATCGGCCCGAGTACATGGTCGGGCTAATTATGATCGGGCTCGCGCGATGCATCGCGATGGTGATCGTGTGGAACGATCTGGCCAACGGCGACGCCGACTACTGCGCGGGACTGGTCGCATTCAACTCGATTTTCCAGGTGCTGTTCTTTTCGGTTTACGCGTATGTGTTCATTACGGTCCTGCCGCGATGGCTCGGTCTCGGCGGCGCGGTCGTGCATATCACCATCGGGCACATAGCCGAGAGCGTCGGCATCTACCTCGGGGTCCCGTTCATCGCCGGCCTCGTGACGTGGAAAGTCCTGACGACGCTGAAGGGCAAAACCTGGTATCGCGAGCGCTTCATTCCGAGGATCAGTCCGCTGACGCTGACGTTCCTGCTGTTCACCATCGTCGTGATGTTCTCGATCAAAGGCGCTGCGATAATGCGGATGCCGCTCGACGTTGCGCGAATCGCGATCCCGCTGTTGCTTTATTTCGGAATCATGTTCGCGGTGTCGTTCGCCCTGAGCAGGCGGGTCGGAGCGACTTACCCGCAATGCGCGACTTTGTCGTTCACAGCAGCGTCGAATAATTTCGAACTAGCTATCGCCGTCGCGGTTGCAACTTTTGGAATAGATAGCGGGGCGGCATTCGCGGCCGTAATCGGCCCGCTCATTGAAGTACCGGTGATGATCGGATTGGTCGACGTCGCTTTGTGGATGCAGCGCGAATATTTTGCGGATTCTACCCCAAGAACCGGTGAGGTAAGCGCCGTTTGCTAGTCTGGGTTTGACGCGGCTAATGGGACGCGAGTCTCAGGATATGGCGCGTGCGGTCAATTTTCGTGGAGCATTCCATCCGTCGTCATGCTTTTCGAAACTCCATTGTCGATCTGAGCATCGTGAACCCGGCATAAACGCAACCCTTGAAGCAGCTCGGATAGAGCTTGCGCTCGACAGAAAGCGGACAGTTCGATTATTCGCCTATGTCTGGGAATCGAAGAGTGCTGGATTTACTGGTGGAGCTGACGCGGATCGAAGGGAGAAGGCTCCCTTCGCCACCGCTTGGTCTTGTCTGCCGCGACCCTAATTTTTCGGTATCGGCGCTCGCTTGGCAGTGTCGACGACCATCTTCCAGTTCGCGAGCCAATGCACCGTCTCACCGGGAGTGGACTTGGAGCGCGCGGCGCAAATCAAGCAGGCGTATAGATGACGAGCTTCAGCGCGGGGTCGTCGTTTGCCTGAAAACTCGCATACTCGAAACTGATTGAGCCCTTTTTGGGATGGCTCATTGATTTCTGGCCGGCCGCGACGCTGTGTATGTCGTGCGCCCGCCACCAGATCGCGAACTCAGGGCTGCCTTGTCGAAGGCGCTCCAGGAGCGCGACAAAAGCCGGATCGCCAGCCCAAAGATCATGCGTCGCACGAAATTGGGCTACCATCCGTTTCGCCTCGTCAGTCCAAGCTGCTCCGAAGAGGCGGCGCGTGGCCGGCCTTGTCAGCATGCAGATGAGGATATTGCGATCCTGTTCTGCCAGGCGGCTGAAAGCAAAGATTTCGTCTGCAGCAGCATTCCACGCCAGAACGTCCCATCGGCGACCGGTAATGTAGGCGGGCTGATTCAGGCTTTCGACTACGCGTCTGACGGTTGCGGGTACGCTCTCGCGGGAGAATACGCGACGGTCCGCGTTGCGGGTCAGTGCCCGCAGATGGCCGTGTTCGGCCTTGCTCAGACGCAGAGCACGCGCGAGCGCATCGATCGTGGCGACAGAGGGGCTGACCGAGCGTCCCTGTTCCAGCCGGACGTACCAGTCGACACCGATGCCCGCGAGTTCGGCCACCTCCTCGCGCCTGAGGCCCGCAGTCCGCCGCCGGCGCCCGTTTGGAAGACCGACCGCCTTGGGGCTCAGTCTCTCTCGTCGTGATCGAAGGAAATCGCCCAGTTCGCTCCGATTCGGGTTCGCCATAGCCTTTACCATCTCACTTGGGAGGGACTTTCTAATCCCAGGATAATACAAGGACTGGATGCAAGCGGGAAGCATGCGATGGTGTTCGTCTCAAGGGAGAAAGTAGAGCATGAAAGCGGCAATCCTAAAGGCGTTCGGATCGCCACTCGCTGTTGAGACTCTGCCCGACCCAATCCTGGGCACGGGCGAGATCATAGTCGACGTCATAGCGGCCGGTGTTCTGCCCTATGCGAACGAGGTCTTCAGCGGCGCGCGAAAATACATGCTGACTCTGCCGGTGGCGCCGGGGGCTGGCGCGGTTGGGCGCGTCCGCGCTATCGGGCCGGACTCGACGCGGCTGGCAGTAGGCGACTGGGTTACTTGCGACCCCACCGTGCGGTCGCGCGACGATGCGCTGACTCCCGACATCACGCTGCAAGGCTGGAGCGCTCGCGGAGAGGGCGGCCTGCACTTGCAGAAGCATTTCCACCACGGGTCCTTCGCCGAACAAATGCTGGTTCCGACCGAGAACGTTTTTCCGCTCGGACCGATCGAGCCCGAGGAAGCCGGCCGCTGGTGTTTGCTGAACCTGCTGCTGGTGCCTTATAGCGGTCTCTTGGCTGCGAACTTCAAGGCGGGAGAAACGCTGTTGGTTAGCGGCGCCACCGGCAATTTCGGCAGCGCCGGCGTGGCCGTCGCCCTGGCGATCGGCGCGGGTTGCGTCGTCTGTCCGGGCCGAAACCAGGTGATGCTCGAAGACCTGAAGCGCCGCTTTGGCTCGCGGGTGCGGACGCTGACTCTCACCGGCGACGAGATGGAAGATCGAGAGCGGATGAAGCACGCCGCTCCCGGCCCAATCGACTGCGTGCTGGACCTCCTACCGCCCTCCGCCAGCACCAAGCCGGTGCGCGCCGCCGTCATGGCGGTGCGGGAATACGGCAGAGTCGTCCTGATGGGCGGCGTGGGGATGTTGGGTGGCGACGATCTCGCGCTGCCCTATCCGTGGATCATGCGCAATTGCATCACCATCATCGGTCAATGGTTGGGTCCGCGTGAGGCCAACATCCGCCTGATCAACCTGATACGCTCCGGGCTGCTCGACCTGAATAACTGGGACGTCAGGAACTTTGACCTCGCCGATGTGAACAAGGCTGTTGCACACGCCGCCGCTGAGAGCGGTCCGTTCAAGGTGACTGTGCTTCGGCCAATAAGGATGAAATGATCATGCGCTCCAATCAGATCAAAGCCATCACCGTCGACCGATCCGAAGATGCGCGGCTCGCGGTTCGCACAATTAACTTCGCGCCGGCCGCGCTCGGCGAACTCACAATCCGTGTCACAGCGATCTCGCTCAACCGCGGCGAGACCAAGCGCGCCCTCACGATTACCGAAACCGGAACCTGCCCCGGATGGGATTTTGCCGGCGTCGTCGAAGAAACCGGCGAGACGCAGGGTGCTCCTGACGTGGGAAGTCGCGTTGTCGGCGTGTTGCCAATCGGAGCATGGGCCGAACGCGTACACGCGCCGCTGAATTCGATCGCCGTCATTCCGGAAGGCGTGACGGACGCACAGGCGGCAAGCCTGCCGGTAGCAGGACTGACTGCTCTGCATGCCCTTCGCAAGGGTGGTCTTCTGCTTGGACGCAAGGTCCTGGTGGACGGCGCATCTGGAGGCGTGGGGCAATTTGCGATCCAGCTCGCCGCCGCTTCCGGGGCACAAGTCTATTCGCATGTCCGCCGACAAGAGCAGCGCTCTCTCGTCGAAGCATCAAGCACAGGCGGCGTCGTGGTGGGAGAAACGCTCGAGGCGGCTCGACCATCTGGACCGTTCGACCTGATCATCGATTCGGTTGGCGGTTCGGCCTTGTCTGCCGCAATGACGATGCTCAGGCGCAATGGCGTCTGCGTCACTGTCGGCGCAACCGAGGGCGAGCACGTGAGCTTCGACAGCACCGCCTTTTTCCGCGCGTCAGGCACGTCCCTGCTTGGGTTGGTTCTCGGTGACGACATCGCAGCGACGGAGCCTGCGGCGGACGGACTGGCGCTCCTTCTTCGTCTCGTCAAACAGGGCGTCTTAAAGCCGACCATCGGCATCGAAGCGCCGTGGACCGAAGTCGCCACGATCGCGCGTCAACTGATCGATCGCGGGTTCGCAGGGAAGGCCATCCTGCATCTGCCACATTGAGGAGCACACACCAAAGCCAATCAAGAGGATGAAGCATGCTGTATCAAGTAACGTTCGACATCGATCGTCAGGCGCTCGGTTCCGGGGAGGGTGCGATGAAGGTTAGAGCGGCTGAAACCGAACGAGCTGTGAAGGCGCAACAAGAGGACAAGCTTATCGGTTTGTGGCTTCGCGCTGACTGCGGCGGCGTAGTCTTCATTCTCGATGTTGAATCTCACGAAGCGCTCGTCGAGGAACTAAGGTCGTTACCGGTTTTCCCCTATGTAAGATCGATCGGGGTGGTTCCGCTGGTCGCGTATCCGCGATTCCCAGAGTTTGCGAAGGGACGGAAGCCGAGCGCCGCTTGAAACGCCCCGACGATTTGAAGTGCCCTCGTCCGCGGATCATGAGGAACAACATCACCATGTCCGAAAGGATCCGAAGACTTGACATTTCCGGACAGTTTTCGGACAACGGGGCTGTCCGATGATGTTTGAGAGCCAAATAGTGCTTGATTTTATTGGTGGAGCTGACGCGGGGCGAACGCGCGACCTCCTGAATGCCATGACTTCTCAGGGACAATCGACACTTTTGCCCTCGACGATCGCGCTAATAGCCTGACTCCACAGGGCTTTACCATCTAAAGAACGTCTGAATAAACATGAGACGTTCGAGCCCGTCAACTCACACTAAAAAACGAAGACGGGACCTTCTCGGCCTAATAAAACGACTCGTTGCGCTCGGACGCTATCGTAATGAACTGGCATCCGCCGCGCGTGCTTATGCCGGTGTGAACGCTGCCGGGTTCCGCGCGGCAGTAGTCGCCTGCTTTCATCTCCACTCCGGAAATCGTCACGTCGCCTTCGAGCACGTACGACTCTTCAACTGCCGCGTGGCGATGGTGCCGACTGCTGGTGCCGGGGGCCATCCGAACCAATACCGTTACCATTCCGTGCGCTGCGTCGCGGAACAGCACCTTGGTCTCGATACCTTTGGTAGCGGTTTCTTCCCAAGGCATCAGATTCGAAAGCATGAAGCGCATGCCGTTCTTGTCGATCGTTGCCGAATGGCCGGCCCGGACTTCGCTTGCGATTTTATTGAGGACTCGCTCGCGCAACTCCGCGCTCGGCGCCTGCGGCGACACCGCCCCGGCAAGCTCGTCGGTAACGCGAGAAAATGCTTTCACCTCGGCAGCGCATACCTCGCATCCCTGTTTCAGGTGCGCCTCAAACTCGCGCGCTTCTTCGCCAGACAGCGCTCCGACTACATAAAGCGCTGCGCCATCGCGGGCTTCGTCGATTGAATGAAGTGGTTTCATCGTTCAGTCTCTCGGCTCGCGCGTGCTACTGGAGCAGCAGCCATGTGTTCAAGAAGCTCGCGCAAGACCATCATGCCCGACCGGATTCGGCTTTTGATTGTACCCAGCGGCTGCCCTAGTTTCGATGCGATTTGACTATGGCTCAAGTCGGAAAAGTACGCCAGCTCGATCGCCTCGCGTTGTTCCGGATGCAAATTCTCGAGCGCGGCGCGAACGTAATTCCGACGTTGAAGTTCGGAACTCTGGTCCTCGGGACCGGGCCCGGCGGAGTGCACCTCGCCGGCAGCCTCGAGCGGCTCGCTCGAGGGCTCGCGCCTTCGCGATCGGAGGATATCGATGGCGCGAGTGCGCGCCATCGTCAGTAACCAGGTGCGTGCGTTTCCCCGCTGGGCATCGAAGCGGGAAGCGTCCCGCCAGGCTTGGGCGTATACTTCGACCACCGCGTCTTCCGCGGCGTTGCGATCTCTAAGAATGCGCACGGCGAGCCCAAAGACCCGCGCGGTGCTGGCGTCGTACAACTGCGCCATCGCCGATTGGTCTCCGTCGGCCGCCCTTTTCACGAGCCCGTTCCAGGTTTCTTCGCTGGGTGGTGGCGCCGCAGGTGGTTGATCCTGTGGCATGCCGCGAATAGGTAGCACGCGGTTGATCGCGGTGGCAATCGGTCTCTTTTGCGCCGATGTGAACGTAGAGCACTCCTCTATATTAGTGAACTACGAACGCGGAGTAGGTTTGGATGTTCAGCGAGCAAAAAAATTCATCAGCGTTGCTCAGGGGAAGGCAGGCGGCGAATCGCGCGCCGCCCGCCAGATGAGGGGAAGTTAGTTCGGCAGCACGACGGTATCGACCACCTGGATCACGCCATTGGACTGCATCACGTTTGCGATCGTGATCCGTGACGAGTCGCCCTTCTCGTCGACCAGCACGATTTCGCCGTGCTCTTCGCGGGCGGTGAGGGTTTCACCGTTCACAGTTTTGAGCGTCGCCTGACCTGCGCCCGCCTCGATCTGCTTCTTCAGGTCGAAGGTGGTAAGGCGGCCGGGAACCACGTGATAGGTGAGCACTTTGACCAGTTCCGCCTTGTTCTCGGGTTTGAGCAGGGTCTGCACAGTTCCCGCAGGCAACTTGTCGAAAGCGCTGTTGGTCGGCGCGAAGACCGTGAAGGGTCCCGGGCTTTCCAGCGTTTCGACCAGGCCTGCCGCTTTGACCGCGGCGACCAGCGTAGTGTGGTCGGCCGAGTTCACTGCATTCTGAATGATGTTCTTCTGAGAGAACATTTCCCTACCGCCGACCACGGGATTGGTGGTCGCCATCGCAGCAGTCGCGAGCGCGAGCCCAATCAAACCAACCGACATTCCTCGAATAAAACTCTTCATAACACTCTCTCTTGGTTAACTCGCAGGAGTGATTCCTGCGGCCTCTTGTCATGAGCTACGCGCGCGATTGCGATTTGGATGTTCAAGCGCTGCCCAAACTTGTGCGCGAAATCCAATCGCACGCGGCCATCGTATTTCCCCGTAAATGACACCGCAGGAGGATTTCATGCAACCCAGGGTCTCACTTAGAGGCATCATCAAAGTGCTTGGCTTTATCGCCGGCGTCTTCATCTCGGTGGCGTCGATGCCGCTGGCTGGCCATGCATCCAGCCATCGCGAAGCACCGCTAATCACAACTATGCCGAAGACGGATGGCACCGACTTCTACATGTTCAACAGTTACGAGCCGGGCCGTGCAGGGTTTGTAACAATCGTGGCGGATTACCAGCCCTTGGAAGATCCATTCGCAGGACCAAACTACTACACGATGGATCCTGAAGCGGAATACACGATCAACCTTGATACCGACGGTGACGCGTTACCTGAGATCTCCTTCGTGTTCAGGTTTACTAACACTCTTCAGAATCTGACTCTTCCCGTGAATGGGCAGAATATCGCGATACCGCTTGTCAACGACGGCCCGATTTCTGTGAGCAGCACCGCCGGCTCAAACGTGCTCGAAACCTATACGGTGGAGATGCTGAGCGGAAAGAATCTCAAGAATCACGCATTGGTCAGCAATGCGAGCGGTGGGGCGACGACATTTACCAAACCCACTGACAACATCGGCAATAAGACCTTCGGCAGCCCCGCCGAATACGAAGCTTACGCCGACCAGTTCATCTACAACGTGAAAATCCCGGGTTGTAGTACGGAAGGCAAAGTATTTGTCGGCCAGCGCAAGGACCCGTTCGTGGTGAATCTGGGCGAGACGTTTGATCTCATTAACTATGCAAATCCGGTAGGCGCCCCCGATGAGGCCACCGACGCTCTCGCCGCCAAAAATGTAACTTCTATCGAACTCGAAGTTCCCGCCAGTTGCATAACGGAAAGCACCAGCCAACCAATTGTTGGAGGATGGACGACCGCGAGCGTACCTCAGACGCGCACGCTGATTGTTGATCCAAAACGCGGCGAGTCCACTACACCCACGGTAGAAGGCAGCAAAAAATTCGTCCAGGTCTCGCGCCTTGGCATGCCATTGGTCAACGAGCTGGTCATAGGACTCAAAGACAAGGATAAGTTCAATTCAAGCCAGCCCGTCGACGATGCGCAATTTGCTCAATACGTCCAGACTCCGAGCTTTCCCGCAATTGTTCAAGCGGTCTTTCCGAGCGTCACGGCACCAACTCTGTTTCCTAGGACAGATCTTATCGCTACGTTCCTGACGGGTATCAACGGCGTGAATGAGCCGCCTGCCGTCGTGCCGGCTGAGATGCTTCGGCTGAACACCAGTACTCCTATTACGGCGATGGGTTCTCAGAACAGGCTCGGAGCGCTAGGCGGAGACCTGGCTGGATATCCAAACGGGCGCCGCCCGGGCGACGATGTCGTGGATATTACCCTGCAGGTTGCTATGGGAGCGTTGATTCACGCGGGCAGCTTCGGGTTTGGGACTCCCAGTCAGGCACCGTCGGGCGGCCTGCCGTTTACCGACGGCGCACTCATTAACGACAGCTTCTTTACCGACGCCTTTCCTTATTTGAAGACCCCGATACCTGGATCGCCTAATGGTGCGATTCCAGAAAACAATGGTCTGCCGGTGAACGGCGCAGCTAACGGCGGGACCTGATTCGAGCCGTTCGGACGGAGATGGGACTATCGTTATTCGGATCTTGAGTCAGCGAATATCGAACGTCCCACTCCGTTCCGTCCTTCTCAAACCACCAGAGGTTATAGGGATGAAGCCAGCAACACGGAACCGCCGACTAATCGCCCGAACGGCGGGCCTCGCCGCACTTCTGTTGATTAGCCTTCTTGGTGTTCGGCCAGCTAGTGCGCAGAGTTCAACCATCGATCGCGACATCCCGCTTCTTCAGAAGATTTTGAAACAGCGGCCGGATCCCGATCTCTATTATCGCCTGGGTGATCTCTACGTCCAAAAAGGCCGGCAAACTGGCGACATCACTTACTTCAACCTGGGGGGCAATTCGCTTCGAGAAGCGCTGAAACTCCAGCCGGACCTCGCCCCAGCCCATCGCCATCTCGCTTTCGTGCTGTACTCGTTGCACGACTTCGCCGGCGCCACAGCCGAGGCTCGTCAAGCTATCAAGCTCGACCCCAACGATTCCTATTCCTACGGAGTGCTCGGCGATGCTCAGCTTGAAACCGGCGAATATCCAGAAGCAGCAGACACTTACAGCCGCATGGTCGCGATTAACGGCGATCTCTACTCTTATAGCCGGCGCTCGGGTCTCGAAACTATTCGCGGCGAAAGCGAGCTGGCGATTGCAGACCTTAATCGCGCCATCGACGCAGGTATTCGAGCCGGCGAGCCGCCGGAAGCGGTTGCCTGGGCACAATACACACTCGCGCAGGACTTTTTCCTTTTAGGGAGGTTGGATGACGCGAAGCGGCTAGGCGAAGCTTCACTGAAGACTTATCCGAATTATCATCGGGCGTTAGCACTTCTCGGCCAAGTATCCGCAGCCGCACTGCAACTTGACTCTGCGGTGGACTTCTATCGTCGTGCTATCGCGGTAATTCCCCTTCCCGAATATGCTGCGGCGCTCGCCGACGTCTATACGAAAATGGGCCGTCAACGCGATGCCGAACTGCAGCGCCAGTTGGTTGAATTCATCGCCCGACTCAACGTCCTCAATCGTGTTCTCTACAATCGCGTGCTGGTCGACTACTACGCGGATCACGACATCAAGCACAAGCAGGCTGTGGAACTCGCAGCGGGAGAGTACGCGATCCGAAAAGACATTTACGGCGAAGATGCGCTTGCCTGGGCTCTCTACCGTGACGGCCAAGCCGCCAAGGCGCTGCCTCACATTGTTGCGGCGCTCAGGTTTCGAACCGCGGACGCTCGCCTCTATTTTCACGCGGGCATGATCTACCGAGCAGTCGGCCAGTACAACAAAGCTCGCTCGAATCTACGACTGGCGCTTGCAATCAATTCTCACTTCCAACCACTTCTCGATGAAGTAGCAGGAAGCGAATACGCGGCGCTCAACAAGAAGCATGCGAAACAGTACGCGGAGGTCAATGCTGATGCGCGCCATTAAACCTCCTTTGCTCGCTAACTCGATTAGTCTGCTGGTTTTCCTGTCGATGGCGCCTGCTGTCTTCGCCCATCCGATGGGAAATTTCAGTATCAATCACTACTCGAAGATAATTCCCGGGGCACATGCGGTCGAAGTCGACTACATCATCGATATGGCGGAAATTCCAACTTTCCAGCAAATGCAGGAGAGCGCAATTATCGCTAAGGCCGACGATCCCAGCCTGATTCCCTACCTTCATCGCCAATCTGAAGTTCTAAAAAAGGGACTTACCCTGCTTTTTGACGAAAAGCCTCTTGTGCTGGAGACGATCTCACGACAGGCCATTTTCCCGCCTGGCGCGGGCGGTCTGCCGACGATGAAGATGGGCTTCGTTTATATCGCCACTCTTCCAGGCGAGTTGAGAGATTCTGCCACCTCACTTCGCTACCGCGATGATAACTATCCGGGCCGTGCGGGTTGGAAGGAGATAGTCGCTGTGACCGAACCTGGGGCAGCGTTAGTCAGCAGTTCAGTTCCCGCTAGTGATAGGAGCTTGGAGTTGACTAACTATCCGACTGATATGTTGCATAGCCCACCCCAGACGCTGGAAGCAGCTCTCTCGATCAAGGCTGCGCCGTTCGGCACGCGTGCTGACTATAAGCCGGAACTCCAGGCGGGCTCGGGATGGCTGGCTACGGGCCGCGCCAGGGCTTCCGGCGTCACACTCAAGGCTAACAGCCAAGGCACTCCGCGCAGCGCCTTTACCGAGCTAATCAGTTCAAAGCGCACTGATTTTCTGTTCATGTCTATGGCCGCTCTGATAGCAGCCGTCCTGGGTGGATTTCATGCGCTTGAACCCGGGCATGGCAAGACACTCGTCGCCGCGTATTTGGTTGGATCGCATGGCAAGGCGCGCCATGCGGTACTGCTCGGCGCGATCGTAACCGCGTCGCATACGGTTTCGGTGTACGCGCTTGGCCTCATCACGCTTTACGCATCGCAATGGATCCTACCGGAACGACTCTACCCATGGCTGGGCATAGGATCGGGATTGCTCGTCGCAGGACTCGGCTTCACACTTTTTATTCGTCGCTACCTCGCAACCGAGTCTTTCGCAAATGATGGCTACCTGCACGATCACGCCCATAGCCATCGTCATAACTGGTATGGAGCGCACGTCGATAAGGTCGGCACACATTCACATAGCGACTTGATTGAGCATGATCATGATCATGGCAAGGGACATGACCATTCTCATAGCGGCGAACATGAGATGCCTCGCGTCACCCGTGAGCTTTCACTTAGCGGCCTGTTCGCCTTGGGTATAACTGGCGGCATTGTACCTTGCCCGGCTGCACTCGTGGTACTGCTCGGCGCCCTCGCGTTCCACCGCGTGGCTTTCGGCCTATTTCTTATCGTCGCCTTCAGCGCTGGTTTGGCCACCGTGCTGATCAGCCTTGGCCTGGCAATGGTCTATGCCGGCCGCTTCATGAGCCGGTTCGGCGCGCAAGGTCCCTTGACTCAGCGCTGGCTACCACTGGCATCCTCGGCCGTAATCACCGTTATCGGCGTAACCCTAACGTTGCAATCGCTGGTCAGTGTCGGGGTTTTTCGCATCGGAACTTAACTTCGACTACTGCGATACATTCTTGAGGAGTACTTGGATGAATTTTGAAACGACCGCGCCGTTGGGAATCGCACTACTAGGATTGTTAATGGGAATGCGTCACGCGACTGATCCCGACCATGTAATTGCGGTCACGACCATAGCGAGTCGCGAACGCCGTCCTTTCGCGGCAAGTCGCGTCGGGATTGTGTGGGGACTGGGCCATACGCTAACCGTGCTGGCCGTGGGCGCAGCGATCATAGTCTTCAAGATCGCAATCCCCATCCGGCTCGGCCTTGCTATGGAATTTGCCGTTGCCATCGTGCTGATTCTGCTCGGCCTCGGCGCTTTTGCCGGTTTCGTCCAACTAGTCGTGAGGCGGATCGCGGGGACACCGCTTCCCGTCGATCGGCCGTTAGTAGTTCATTCTCACGCACATGGTCACGGCTTTGGACCGCATCGACATCCGCACGTTCATCTCGACTCGGATGAGCAACATGGCTCAGACCTGGTAGCGCTGAATCATGAGCATCGTCTGCCTGCCGGCGCTTCGTCGTCGTTTGCCGTTCGTCGTCCGTTGTTACGTTCCTTTGGCATCGGCCTGGTGCACGGACTCGCGGGCAGCGCCGCCATCGCGCTGTTGGTCCTGGGCGCTATTCCGCAGCCGCTCTGGGCGACGCTTTACCTCGCGATTTTCTGTCTAGGCACGATTGTCGGAATGGGACTAATTACCACTGCGATCGCGACGCCCTTCGCGGTTGCAGCACAGCGCATGTCGTGGATGCATCGTGGCCTTGTCACCGGCTCGGGACTTCTGAGCTTCGGGTTCGGGCTATTCCTTGCTTATCAACTAGGTATCGTCGATCACCTGTTCGGCGCCACTCCAATCTGGACACCGCGTTGACCCAGCGGCGGAAAGGTGATTTCTCCTTGAGGGAATGTAGCGACGACTTCCGATTCGCGCGCATAGGGTCGATGTAGTGACCACCCTTTATCATCGCCATAGTGGGGGAAACCATCCGCACGTCCATCACCACGACGCCGCGGGTAAATTTCACCACCACGACCGCGAACACGGGAACGACAGTCACTATTCGCACGGTCACGGCGATCATGCTTATGACGTTCACGGCAATGAAGCGGTGATCGTCGCCAGCGATCCTCATCGTCTTGAGCATTGGCACTTCGATCGTCCGTTCGATGGCGTCGCAATCGCGCCTGTCCGTGATATCGGGGACGATTCACCGGTAACGGTCTTCGCAGTCGTTAATCATGATCTGAACCGCTTGCCGCTAGCGGCCCGTCCGCCGCCCGTCCTCGCCTGGATCTAAATCGTTCCGTTCCGAGATTTTCTCTGGCCTTTGAAGTACGGAGGATCGCCGTCGTCGTGCGCGACGGACATGACTTCCACCGTGCACGAAGAGGTTAGGGCCGTGCAGGCATTCGCGATCGAATGCCTGTTGGAGAGGACTTGTCCATGGCGATTTCACCTTCGCGTAGGTCGAAGGCGACGCGATGCTGCGCACAGATCTGTGCTGCCCCAGCACTGGCGCTTCTCATTATATTGCTGACCATCAGCGGCTCGGAAGCAGCCAGGATGCAACCGATATCCGAGCCTGCAACAGGTACCGCCCAGGATGCCTTGGGCAGGCCCGTGACGAATGCGCTGATGATATTGCGGGCGGCAGACGGTCGCACCGTCCTTCGCACCACGAGCGGTGACCACGGGCAATTCAAGGTGCGGGCGCAACTGCCAGGGACTTACGACCTGATCGTTCAAAAGCCCGGCTTCAAGCCTGCGAGTCAAATTCTCGTCTTCCCCCTTTCGATCAGAACTCCTTTTCACCTTGTGATGGAGTCCGTACAGGCATTGACCCTTCCTGTGACCGCGAGCCGCGTCCATCCGCAGAATGGACTAACCGCAACCGGCGTCAGCAAATACACCTTCACCGCTCGCGACATCACGGGTCTTCCGCAGGCCGAAGCTACTCCGCTCAACCAGGTGTTGTTGCAGATGCCGGGCGTCGCGCTCGACCAGAACCAGGAGATTCACATCCGCGGCGAGCACGCGGGCATCCAGTATCAAATGAACGGAATCCTGCTGCCGCTCGACCTCAACGACGATCCGACTTTCACGCAGCTGCTCAATTCATATTTCGTCAAGAGCGTAAGCCTGATCGATGGCATCTTGCCGGCCGAGTATGGTTACCGGACCTCAGGCGTGGTCGAAATCAGCACCAAGAACGGATGCGATGACCCGCACAACGAGTTCACAATCTACGGCGGCCAGCGCGATACGGCGCAGCCGAGTTTCCAGATTGGCGGATGCAGCGGCAAATTCAGTTACTTCCTGACCGGCGTCTACACGCACTCCAACCTGGGCCTCAGTTCCGCGACGCGCGGCCCGGACCCGATTCACGACGCCACCGATCAGGGGCAGGGATTCGCCTATCTCACTTACTCGATAAGTCCGACCACGCAGCTGAGCCTGATCACCGGAATGACAGTGGCCAGCAATCAGTTCCCGAACGTGCCGGGCGAAACGCCGACGTTCAAGCTGAGCGGCGTTGATCCCGCCGATTTCCCATCGAGCGACATCGATTCGACCCTCGACCAGCAGGACTACTACGGCGTGCTCGCTTTGAACGGCGCGATCGGATCGAATGCCGACTACCAGCTCGCCTACACGATGCACTACAACCGGGAGAACTTTAATCCCGACGATATAAGCGATCTCATCTACCAGGGCATCGCTCCGAAAGTCTTCGACAGCGACTTTTCAAACTCGGCGCAAGGCAATCTCACTTATCGATGGAACGACCACACGTTCCGCGGCGGATTCTATTTCGGCGAGTACGGAGTCGAAGCGGATAACACCTCACAGGTCTTTCCGCTCAAGGGTGGCGTGCCGCTGACCGTCCCTGTTTCAATCACGACCGACCTCAACAAGATCAACCTGGTCTATGGCGTATATCTTCAGGACACCTGGCAACTTAACGAAAAGCTAAGCGTAAATTTCGGCTCGCGATGGGATCGGGCAAGCGGCCTCGTTAATGACAGCCAGTTCAGTCCGACAATAAACTTCGCGTACAAGCCGCGCCGCGACACTACCATCCATGCCGGCTTCGCGCGCAATTTCCAGATTCCGAACTTCCAGGGCATCTCGCCCGGTATCGCCGCGCTCAACCACACCACCGGCGGCGTCGGACCCGGCATACCGTTGAACACCGACCTCGACGCCGAAACCGACTACACCTGGGACGTCGGCTACGTCCGTCAGATCACACCGCAGCTGGTTCTCTCGCAGGACGGCTACTTCCGGATGGATCGCCACTATATAGATGAGGGCCAGTTCGGCTTTGTGCCGATCGACGCACCGTTCAACTACGTCAGGGGTTACGGCGCCGGACTCGAAAACTCCATCACTTACAATCTTCCCAATCTCACTCTGCGAGTGTCTTCGTATGTAGCCCGCGAGGAGGTACGAGGCGTCGCGACCGGCCAGTACAACTTTCCTCCAGTTGCCCAGCTTGATTACATCGATCGGCATTTCATCGTGCTCGACCACACGCCGCTGGTGGGTGGCTCAGGCGGCGCGGCCTACAAATGGAAAACCTGGCAGTTCACTTTCGACGGCCTGTTCAGCAGCGGC
The DNA here is from genome assembly GCA_050010075.1 of Binatus sp. (SeqCode). GTDB lineage: Bacteria > Desulfobacterota > Binatia > Binatales > Binataceae > Binatus. Next base: position 18,419 of record JBEKLS010000023.1, read on the forward strand.
TTGCGCGGCGGCTTCGCCAACCGTACTCAGTTGCCGAAGGTGTGGCAGTTCAACCTGAGCGCCGCTAAATCCCTCGACGTACCGCTACTCGGGCACATAGAGAACCGGGTGATCCTGCTCAACGTCTTCGATCGCATCAATCTGATTCGTCCTTCCACCGGCATAGGAGTTTTCCAGTCCGCCTACGGCCCGAGAATTACGATTTACGACGCGCTGACAATTCCGCTGCCCTCGATCTAAGGAGCCGCGCGCTCGCGTCTGAAATCAAGGATTCGGCTCGCACTGAGCTGAACCGAATTCAATCGGAACCTTGGTTCCTCGGCGGCAAAGACCAATGTCACTTCTGCTTCTCTGCTGCCCAGCCGATCTCTGATGCGGGTGCCGGCGGAGCCGATCGTGACACGCTGCGGCGGGTGCTCCAAGCTATGCGGACGACGTGCTGACGCTGCCGGCGTCAATGCGGGTCTTCGTGGCGCGCGGCGCGACCGACCTGCGCCGGTCGTTTGATCGGCTGAGCGCGCAAGTGCAGGAGGTCCTGCGCCAAGACCCGTTATCACAGAACGAGATCACCGAACCTGCATCACTCCGTCGACGCCAAACTACGCACAATCGTCTCCGGAAGAACGGCCGCTCTCTAGTTTTGTAAGCCTCAATGCGGCGTGACAAAGAGGCCCATGGATGCGCGGGTAACAGATCGCTACCGGCCGGAGGCGGCGTCGATTGCGACGTTTTCCGCGCGGGTGAGACCGACCAGGTTGGCCACGTTGTCGGACGTCGCATCGAAGCCGGCCAGCGTCGCGCCGAACACGAACTTGCCGTCGAGCGCACCCAGACCGACGTGTGTCTCCATTCCCTGCGTAACGCTGCCGGCGAAGGATTGCTGTCCTACGGATGGAATCGTGATGGGAGTGAATCCCGGGACTTCCTCGCTCTTTTCGAGCGCTGTCTGATAAGCGGAGGCGGCGTCCGAAGTTGAGTTGTAGCGGTCGACCGTGATGGTCACCATCTGAGTATCTGCGTCATCGATAAGGAACACGGCCCGAGTGGCGTTCGGATTGCCTTGGGAAGTTGAATCTTCCCCAATACTATCCTGTTGCGTGATCGAATCAAAGTACTGATTCACGATGCTCAGCTGAACGGCGTAATTGCGCCGCAGCAAAGGATTTGGCGGCGGGAAGCTCTCTCCCGACGATCGTCCGCATCCCGCGATCGACGTGACCATAGCTATCGGCAGAGCTAGCCATGCTGTCGCGAAAGTGATCGTCCCGGCCTGCCGAATCGTCATGTGCGCCATCTCTACCACAAAATATCTGGAAGGCCACTAACGTCCGAAGCTGAAGCCAGCGCTTATCTTGCGTCAACTGCGTGGATCAGCAGCTTGCACTCGTCTCGGTGCGCGCAATGGCCGGCTAAGGTTGGATAGACTGCGGGCGCGCCGTGACCATCTGGAGGTGACGCTCGGCACACAGGAGAACCACTTCCCGTTGACCCCGATGCCGCCGGAGGTTGCCGCAGGCGAATTCGAGGCAAGCGCGATCATCAATCCCTGGCGACGACTACTTAGGCCAGTGAAGAGCTTCGTGGGAATGATCGAAGGTCCTGAATCTCCGCGTACGTCCGGATGCGATCCGGAACGAGTCTTAACTCGACCAATTGCGGTTTCACTGCTTGGTATCGCTTGCGCGCTTCACGACCGGAAGGCGAACCCAGATCGTCTACGTAGCGAGCGAGCAGACCTAGCGCGGTCCTGAAGCCGTTTTCCTCGTTGATCATCACCTTTCCTTCAAGTGCGACCCAGCGGACCGGCTCCCCGAAGACATTGCTTACCAGAACACTCACGCGTGGATCCCGGCGCAGTCGTGCGATTTTGGCAGCGTTGCCCATACTGAACATTCGCATTGCCTTGCCGTCCCAGGCGTACCAGAGTGGCACTGAGACTGGGTACCCTGACGCGCTGTTGGTCGATAGGACGGCAAGACGACGGCTGGCCAGGAAGTCGTCGCGTTCTTGTTTGTTGAGTTTAACTACTTTCACCGTGAGTTCTTTCACTTGCTCCAAATTCCAGATGATTGGGCAATTTCGGGCAGCGCATCGACCGCGGAGGAACTTGAAGAATCGTCGCTCTGCGCCGATGCATTCAGCCGAGTTCGCTTCGCTAACGCGACGGACCGATTCAGGATGGATAGGTTCTCGGCCGCCGCAGCGTAGTCCGGCGCGAGTCGGACAAGCCGGGACCAGATACCCTGTGCACAAGCGGTATCGCCATTTTCGACACAGATAATCGCATTTAAATTAGCCGCGTCCCGGTCGTCCGGCGCCAGCCGCCGAGAGGCTGCGATCTCCCGCAGTGCTTCGGCTGGTCGCCGCTCGCTTTCATAGGCAAGGGCGAGGTTGTAGTGCGCTTCGGAGTGTTCCGGGCCGAGCCTTGCGGCGGTTTCTAAAGCCTCAGTCGCCGGAGCGAGCTCGCGCTGACCAAGGTAGGCAAGCCCCAAATTCAGAAATAAATCCCAATTTCTGAGACCCAGGCGCGAAGCGGTTCGGTACTCAGCGAGCTCTTCATTAACGCGTCCCACCATGCCGTAGGCGAAACCCAAGTGATAGTGCGCCAACGCGTTGTTGGGCTGCGACCGCACAAGCTTCAGATGAGATGCGATCGCCTTGGGATAGTCTTCAAGGCCAAGCGTGAGATCCGCGGCCACATTGCATATGTCGTTATCGGTGGCCATCGCATTGCCCGAAACCAAGCATGTAAGGACCATAATTAAGCCAATCCCCGCGACGCCTATTCTTGCTCCGACGCGTAACATCGCCTACCACCTCGTCTCGGCACCAGGAGTTGGTGCTGTGCCTAGAGTGATCGGGAGGTGCCAGTTCCCGCTGTCGATCTGCGCGAGGGGATAGACAGACACGCCATTCACATTTGTGAGAGATCGGGAATCCGCCAGATTCGATTCCCACCTCTGATACTTAGCTTCGACTTCGGAAAGGACAGGTTCCGTATTGAGCGGATGATTGCTTGCAGGAGGGCCATATTTCGTATGAAGCACGGCCAGCGCCAAGGTAAAGTTCCCTGGATAAAAGCCGGGAAAGTCCATTCGTTCGGTCGTATGATGCCCGTTGGGACGAGCCACCGAGCTCTGAAGCGAATCGGAGATCCGAAAATGATGTGGTTCAGCCATGCTGAGCTGGAGACTCGGAGTGGGCGCCGATTCCGCCGTATCCAGCGCGAACAGACGGCCCGGCACTTCTGCCGATGCCAACTCAAATCCTTGGCGAGTTGCCTCCTGCGCCTGGGCCGTACCTGCGGTGAACCAGGAGCTCAAACAGAGAGCAATCAGCGTTAATATGCGTGCAAACGCCTGAAAATCGTTGAACATCTTCACGCAAACTATCGTCGCCCGCATGCAGGCGATTTGACCACTTTTCCTGTGCTGGACAATTTTTGCGATTGTCTTTTTCATAGCCGCTCCTTCCCGATAGGTTGATGGTCGGAAGGTAGACACCGCGGCGAATTTAGTCTTAAGAGTTCTGTTCAACTTTCATGCAATTTCGATGTAATTGAATCAATTCGCCTCCAAAGAGAGATGCCCCGCGAGCCAAATCGACTCTTCCCCCCCTTTCGACTTGATCCGACCGATGCACAGCTTTGGCGCGACAAGGAGCGGATAAACCTGAGGCGCAAGACCTTCGAGGTGTTGCGCTATCTGCTCGATCATCCGGGTCAGCTGGTAACCAAGGCGACCCTGCTCGACGCTGTTTGGTCGGAAGTAAGCGTCAGCGACTCGATGCCAGCTACTTGTGTCACGGAAATCCGAAGGGCGCTGGGCGACGATGCCAAGACCCCGCGATTTATCGAGACGGTGCATCGTCGCGGCTACCGCTTTGTCGCCAATGTCACAACCGCGGCAGTCCCGGAGGGGGCGCTCTCACCACGACGCGTCATGTCCGGTCCCAAGCCCATTGTGGTGGGTCGCGAGGCTGAACTGGCGCAGTTGCAAAGCCGCTTCGCAGAAGTCCTGGACGGGCAACGACGCGTAGTCTTCGTCGCTGGCGAGGCGGGCATCGGCAAGACCGCCTTCGTTCAAGAGTTCCTCGATGCAATTTCGCGGGACACGGCGCTGCAAGTTGGGCGCGGTCAATGTCTTGAGCAATACGGGGCAGGCGAGCCCTACATGCCGGTGCTGGAGGCGCTGAGCCGGCTGAGCAACGAACACGGCAACGATGGTGTGACGGAGCTCCTGAGCAGGCTCGCTCCGACCTGGCTCGCGCAGATGCCTGAGCTATTGACGCGTGAAGACCGGCTGCGATTGCAAAACGAGGCGCAGGGCGTCACTCAGCAGCGGATGTTACGTGAGATGACCCACGCGCTCGAGGCGTTAGCGGCCCAATCGCCGTTGGTGTTGCTGCTCGAGGACCTTCACTGGTGTGATTTCTCGACGCTTGAGCTGATTTCTGCGATCGCGCGCCGCCGCGAATCGTCGCGCCTGATGGTGCTTGGAACGTATCGACCGGTGGAGGCCCTGGAAAACGACCATCCTCTTCGCAGGATGAAGCGGGAGCTTGAGCTCCATCACGATTGCGAAGAGTTTCGGCTCAAGTTGTTGAATGAAGATAACGTCGAGGACTACCTATTGAGGCGCTTCTCCGCCGATGGTCCGCGCAAATTCGAGACACTCGCGCCCATCGTGCATGCACGTACCGACGGCAATCCGCTGTTCATGGTCAATGTGGTCGACTATCTGATTGGCAAAGCCGGGTTGGTCATGCCTACTCCCGGGGTGCGCGAGTTGGAAACGATAATCGTCGACAACTTCGATCCGCCCCGCAGCATTCGCGAGATGATTGAGCATAATCTGGAACGGTTAAAACCAGAGGACCAGACCATACTTGAAGGTGCGAGCGTCGCCGGACCGGAGTTTTCGGCGGCTTCGGTCGCCGCAGCGCTGGAGCGCCCGCAGGATGAGATCGAGGCAAGCTGCGCCCGGCTTTCCCGGCACGAACAATTCGTCAGCGCCCAGGGACCGATCAAATGGCCGGATGGAACTGTTGCTGAAGGCTTCCGCTTCCACCATGCGCTCTACCAGGAGGTCCTATACGGCCGGGTGCCGGTCGGCCAGCAGATCCGACTCCATCGGCGAATCGCCGAGCGCGAGGAGTTGGGATACCACGGTCATGCAGGCGAGGTAGCGAGCGAACTCGCGTATCATTACAGCCGCGCCAACAACCGCGACAAGGCGATTGAGTATTTTCGGCTCGCGGGTGATCGAGCGGCTGCACGTGGCGCCTTCACTGAGGCCGAGCGGGCATACCGCCAGTCACTGACGATGCTCAACCTTCTACCCCTATCGACTGAACGCGACGCGCGCGAGCTGGAGCTGGTCGGCGCACTGATACAAGTGCTGTATCTCACCAAAGGATACACTGCGCCCGAGTTTGTCCGTGTAACGGAGCGCGCCAATGCCCTGGCCGAGAAAAGCGGGAACATTGCCCAGGTGGTTCGCCAGGGATTCTCGACGTGGACTGCGGTTTTCGTCTGGGGCGAGCATCGGAGTGCCTTGGCACTTGCCGACCGGCTGCTCGATCTTGGCCGCCGTGATGAGAGCTCTACGACCCTCGGATTCGCGCACAGCGCGCGATTGCAGGTGTGCTTCAATCTAGGGGACCTGGTCGGAGCCGAGCAGCATTGCGGGCACCTTACTGGCTTTCTTGAAGCACCTTCTCTAAGACAATTTGCTGGCGCCATCGAATTTACGCTCGGGTTCGCAAGCTTGGGCGCGTGGATGCTGGGCCGGTCCGATTCGGCTCGCGAGCGTGTCGCCCAGCTAATCGCAATCGCGCGCGATAGTGAGAACCCCTATGACTTGGCCTCGGGGCTTGTCATGGAAAGCTGGTTGTACCGGTTTTTGAGAGAGCCGCAGCCTGCCGAGGCCGCGGCCAAGCGAGCGTTAGCCATCTCTGAAGAGCGGGGGTTTTCGTTCTGCCGCGATTTCGCACGCATTTTCATGGGCTCAGTGAGGGCTCAACTCGGTGGCGCGGACGAAGGCATTGCGCTGATCCGCCAGGGGATAGCAGGCTTGAGCGAAGCCGGAGTACGAGTGACCATCACCGATGTTCTCACGCGTCTGGCGGAGGCGCAGTCCCTGGGCGGCAAGATCGACGACGCCCTCAGCACCATCGAGGAAGCTCTCCAGGCTAACGCCGAGGAAATAGTCTTTCGGCCCAACATACTGCGGTGTCGCGGGGAACTGCGGCTAAAAGTCGGCCAAAACGAACTGGCCGAAACCGACTTCCGCGAGGCCATCGTACTTGCTCGTGGCAACGGAGCAAAAGCGCTGGAATTGCGCGCCGCGACGAGTCTTGCCCATTTGCTGGACGATGAGGGCAAACGCGAAGAGGCGCGCAAGGTGCTCGCCGAGATCTACAATTCGTTCACCCAGGGCTTCGATACCGCCGATCTCAAAGACGCGAAGATGCTGCTCGATAGATTGAGCGACGGGACGGTCCATCCGCCGCGCTCCAGACGAGGTTCGACGCCCAAGCCCCGCTCGAAGCATTAAACAATCAGTCTGCATTGATGGGGATTTCCATAGTCAATCTGTGAACTTGCCCACCTGAGGCCACTTGGTCTATACGCCGGGTTGCAGCGGGTTGTGTGCCGTGTGCGAGTTGCAATGGGGGAGCGTTTGGCGGTCATCACTATGAGGTTCACCCCTTGGTTGTCTTCTTCGCTCGACCTGAGACCGCACTTTTGCTGCTCTCATTAACTGAGAAGAGTGATGTTGGTCCGTCGCTGGCCCGGGGAGCCATTCTCAACTGCACGTCCATGAATGAGTCGCCTCTCATTACTCTGGACGTCAATTGGAGTTTCAGGGAGACGACGGCACCGTCTTGCCTGAAGTGGTGGCCAGCGATGCGGCGCGACCACTCGGGCTGAAGCAATCCAGCGCGCCTCGGTTCCAATATCTTGGCGTTCGGCCCAGCATCCGATCAACGCGCGCCACGATTGCGTCTGGAATGCGGTTGAACAGAAACTCCGATCGGCGCCACCAGCCCACGTGCATGGCCAGATTTTGGACCGTCCCTGGTACGTTCACCGAAGGTGATTTGAACGTCACCGTCGCCCCCGGGGCGACGTACAGGACCCCGTCGATCTCTATCTTGCGCGAAGCGTTGATAGTGACGTCGCCAATCGCTGTAATCACCTGGCCGGACGGAATTTCGTAGTCGGTCGTATCAATTGCGCCGCTGATCTGCGTTTTGTGCCCGCATCCTGCGATCGTTACGAGCAGCGCGAGTGCTGCGAGCCGGTAGCGCTTGCTCGATGCCTCCCGCGTTGGCCGCCACCTCGGTGTTCCCTTTCCGCGCCGCGTCATCGCCGTGGTTCGTGTCCCGCTCTGACCTCAGCTGGTCTTGCCTTGCGGGCTTTCCAGGACCTGTTGCAAATCACTAATCACCGCCGTGGCTTTTACGATCTCTCCATCGTACTCGCGCACTTCACGCCCATCGGGGCCGAGGATAAAGACCCCGCTGATGTGCTCGACCGAACCGTCGGGGTCGCGCTGGCGCCGGAGTTGAAAATCGGTCAATACGCGGTCGATGCGTGCGGGCGGCCCCGTCAGGAAAAACCAGCCCTTCGTCTCGATCCCCTGCGTCTTCATGTACTTCGCCATCTGATCCGGCGCGTCGTGCTCGGGATCAACGGTAATTGAGACCATCGTGAAACCCGACCCGATTCGTGATGACAAGCGGGTCGCGATGCGCGCCATCTTTTGCGTTAGCAGCAGGCATGGACCAGGACAACGGGTGTAGATGAAATCTACCACAACCGGTTTACCCTTCAACGATGAGAGAGTGACGTCGCGGCCGTTCTGATCGATCAGGGTGATCGCCGGCAGGCAGTCGGCTTGGTTGAACGCTTCGTACGCGCCGGTGTTGGACCGGCAAGCGCAGAAGACCATCACTACGGATGCGAGCACCGAGGCATGGAGTACCGCGGCCAAGGCAGCCCTGTGTCGCAGGGCTATCGGGAGCGACGCCATGGCAGGCAGGATGAGGAGCTAAGGTAGGATCTTTCCCCGCGACTTAACCTATTTACGAAACCGGTCATCTATTACGCTATAGTCTTCACTATGCTAGTGTTCACAACTTGTGAACGTAGCACAACCCTGCACAATTGAGCGAGGACTCATTTTTGGAGTAGGGGGCGCATGACTTACCTCCTCGCTAAGCAACGCTTTCTGAAAACCACCGCGGCCGTATTGCTGTTCCTGCTAGCTGTTGGAGTCCTCCGCTCTTTGAGCGGTTGCGGCGGCGGCACTGGCAGCACTAGCAGCCCGACTCCGAGTACCAACAGTTTCCCGCAGCCGCAGGTGCGCATCGCGTCCAATGGAGAGTTGAGCACCAGTCTTCACGCCGAGATTGCCAGCAATAGTGTCCTGAACGCGACGACCGGAGATACTGACGTCATCGAAGGCCCCACGTTTGAAGGGACGATTCCCGGGCCTACGCTCATCCTGAATCCAGGTGACACGCTGAACGTCAGCGTGGTCAACAACCTTCCCGCGAATCCCCCGGTCACCCGGGCAGGAGCCTTCCCGCACGCGCCGTATACGATCAATCTTCACACTCATGGCCTGGAAGTCTCCCCACTCGGCAACTCTGACAATGTATTTCGGGCAATGGAGCCCGGAACCACCAACCAGGTGACCGTCGACATCCCAGCCAGCCACCATTCCGGCACCTTCTGGTACCATCCCCATGACCATGGCGCCGTGGGCTTTGACATTATGGGCGGAATGGCCGGGATGCTGATCATTAAGGGCGGGCCAGGCACGCTCGATACCGTGCCCGAGGTCAAGGCAGCCAAACAGATCGTCATGGACTTCCAGGTCCTGCATACCACGACCGCTGGTCAAGTTGTGTACGTCAATCCGACTGCGGCACAGATGGGTTCGACGACCCCGCAGCTGGCCGATGGGCTCTGGAGTGCATATATAACCAGCAATACTTATTTCACCACTAACGGGGTCACTGCCCCCGTGTTGCACATGCGTCCGGGTGAGGTGCAACGCTGGCGCATGCTCAATGCGGCTTCGGGCGAGACGCTCTTGGTTGCCCTCCAGGGGCACGACCTGAACGTGATCGCCAACGATGGCATCACGGTTCCGAATACCGTGGTCGTGCCCGCAGGCACACCCTATACGATGGGCGCGGGGCAGCGGGTCGATGTGCTCGTGCAGGCCGGCAGTCCGGGCACCTATTTGTTGCAGGCCCTGGATCCGGGGGTAACTCTGGCATCGGTCACGCCGCAGGGAATCGATCCCCAGCTACGCCCCGCGCACACCTCGGGCGACTTCCCGGCCGTAACCTACCCGGTCACCCTCGCAACCATCTCCGTCAGCGGTACGCCCAAGTCGATGAAGCTGCCTTCAGGACCTCTGCCTCCGCCCAGCGGATTGCCGAGCATCAGCACGATGGTCAATACGACGCCCGATTTTGTGCGCAACATCGACTTCGACCTGTGCGGTGCGCAAGCGAACATGTCGCAACCAGCCCAGCGCCTGCCGACTTGCGGCTGGTATTTCAGCCAATATGATGCCGCCTACTGGGGCGGCTTGCCGTTTCTCAGCCTCAACCTATTCCGCGACGCGGACGACACCGGTGAGGTCAACCCGGTCTGCCTCACCGCCCCGCACTCGCCGGCGTGCGTGAACATGCCCCTGATCAACTTCGCGAAGGGCGGCTTGTTCGATCCGAACACGCCTCTGTTCAACAACATGTATGCGGGAAATTACGAAGAGTGGACGGTCGTCAATCGCTCCTTTTCAGATCACGCCTTCCACATCCATCAGAATCCCTTCCTGGTCACTGCCGTAAACGGGATCTCGCTGCCCGTGCCGGAATGGCACGATACGATCATTGTCCCGGCCGCCTTTCCTCAACCGCCGCCCCCGATTGTCGCTCCGAGTGTGACTTTTGGTTCGATCACCTTCCGCACTCACTTCGACCCGATTACGGTGGGCCAACTGGTAACGCATTGCCACCTGGTCCAGCACGAAGACATCGGAATGATGCAGCGGATCGACATTCTCCCTGCACCATGAAGTCTTGATTACAGCCCGCGGACCTTCGCGGGTGATCCAGAAGTTACTTCAGTGCGGGACACCGAATTCTTCAGCAGGAATCGGGCGCTACTGAATTTGTCGCAGAGGATCCGAGAACCAAATAGTGCTTGATTTTACTGGTGGAGCTGACGCGGATCGAACGCGCGACCTCCTGAATGCCATTCAGGCGCTCTCCCAAACTGAGCTACAGCCCCACCGCTGGCTGGATTTTTCAGCTAATCGGATACCGTCCGTGGTGTCAACTCACCGTCTCGTCGAGCCGCCGCGGGATCGTTTTCATCAAGACATTTAGTTGAAGCCGTAAAGCGCTGCGACATTGTCCGACGTCATCAGGCGGCGCTCGTCCTCCGGAACGCCTTCGAAGTCGCGCGCGATCACTTCGAGTGAGTTCGGCCAGGTCGAGTCCGAATGCGGGAAGTCCGAGCCCCACATCAGATTTTTGACGCCGATTAAGTGCCGCGTTACCACGCCGACGCGATCGTCCTGGAAAGTCGCCGCGACCTGCCGCCGAAAATAGTAGCTGGGCGGATTCGTGATCGTCTCCTTTTCGAGGTAGCGATATTTCTCGAACGCATGGTCGAGGCGCTGGAGAAAATGTGGGATCCAGCCGATGTCGTTCTCGACCGAGACCAGCTTGAGCCTTGGAAAGCGTTCGAGCACGCCGGCGAAAATAATTTCGGTGAGCGATCGTTCGACCGAATGATGGAGTGACGGGTAGCCTTTCATCACGCTTTGAAAATCGCTGCCGCCGCGCCGCTCGGTCAGGATATGCAGGCTGATCGGCGTTCCGAGGTCGTGGGCCACGGCCCAGAATGGATCGTACGACGCGTCGCTGTAAGGACGTTCGGCCGGCGCCGCACCCCAGATCATCGCGCCGCGCAGACCCTTGTTCGCCGCGCGCCGGAGTTCCTCGACGCCTTCGAGCGGATCGTCGAGCGAGACCATCGCGACTCCCGCCAACCGCCGCGGGCTATGCGCACAATAGTCGGCGAGCCAATCGTTGTATGCGCGAAAGCACGCCGCGCGCAGGTCACCGTCTTCCATTTGAAACAGACGCATCCCGAGGCTCGGATAAAGCACCTCGCCCGAGACACCGTCGCGCTCCTGATCCTTGATTCGCAGCTCGGGATCCCACCCGCTTGGCCGGACGCCGGGGTAACCGCCCGCCATCTTTTCGGCAAAGTCTTTAGGGTCGACGCCGGCGACGGCGAAGCCTGCGACCGGAAAGGGGCGGAGTCCTTCGGCGACGAAGAAGTCGCCTTCGCGGCTGCCGGCGTGCTTTACGACGCGCGGCGCACGGTCGAGAAAGCGCCGGTCGATTCGCGAGGTCCAGACATCGGCGGGCTCGATCACATGCGAATCGGCGGACAGGATTTTGTGCGCGTCCATCGCGGAGTCCTCCTATGATTTAGCGCAAACCTGATCGCCGTTTAGCGCCGGCGTCGATTCGGCGTCAAGCGCGCGCTATTCGCGGGCGCGATCGAGCAGCTCGCGGGCGGCGCGGCGGAATTTATCGGACACCTCGCCCCCGAGCATGCGTGCGATCTCCTCGGTGCGATCATCGGGTTCCAAAACCGCCACGCGGCTGCGCGTCGAGCCGCGCCGCTCTTCTTTTTCGACCGTAAGATGGCGGTCGGCGAACGCCGCGATTTGCGCCAGGTGCGTGACGCACAGGATCTGATGATAGCGCGAGAGTTGCTTCAGCTTGCGGCCGACCACCTGTGCAACAGCGCCGCCGATTCCCGCGTCCACTTCATCGAAAATCATCGTGGCGACGCCGCGGCGCTGCGCCTCGAGCCGCTTGAGCGCGAGCATCACGCGCGAAAGCTCGCCGCCCGAGGCAATTCTCAGCAGCGGCATCGCCGGCTGGCCCGCATTGGGCGACAGATAAAATTCGACTGTATCGATCCCGAGCGGGCCGAGCGCGGCGCCGCCGTGAACGAAGCCGGCATCGTCGGGACCGAGCGTGCCGAGGCGCGGTTCGAAGCCCGGCGAGCGCATTCCGAGCGTCTTCAACTCGGCTTCCATTTTGCGGCCGAGCTCCGCCGCGGCACGATGGCGAATCGAAGACAGTTTATTCGCATGCGCGGCGAGCTCGTCGAGCGCCGCCGTCATCGCGGCTTCGACCTGGGCTTTCGACTCGCTGATTCCTTCGAGCTCGCCAATTTCGGCGCGCGATCGCTGCAGCGTCTCGAGTGCGGTGTCGATTGAGCCGCCGTATTTGCGCTTGAGCCGCGTCAGTTCCTGAAGGCGGTTGTCGATTTCCTCGAGTCGCGCGGGATCGGCCTCGACTTTCGACGCATAGGCGCCGAGTGCGCGCGCCGCCTCCTCGAGGTTCGCGCGGGCCGACCTGATCATCTCGAGCGCGTCGCCGAGTTTTGGATCGAGCGCGGCCGCGTCAAGCAGTCGCGCCTCGGCTCGCGCCACCGTGTCGGTCGCAGCGCTGTCGGCGCCGTAGAGCGCCTGCTCGGTTTCCAGCGCGGCGGCGGCGAGCTTGCCGGCGTTAGCGAGGATGGTCCGCTCGCGCGACAGTTGTTCGTCTTCGCCGGCGACGAGACCGGCGCGTTCGAGTTCGGTCGCGCGAAATCTCGCGAGCTCGAGCAGATCGGCGCGTTCACGTTCGCGGCGGTGCAGTTCCTGGAGGCGGGAGCGGATTTCTTCCGCGCGCGCGTAGCGTTCGCGATAGGCTGCGAGCTCGTCATCGAGGTTAGCGTAACGATCGAGGAGCTCGCGATGGCTCTCAGCGCGGAGCAGCGAATGCTGCTCGTGCTGGCCGTAAACCTGAACCAGCGCTGCGCCGATTTTGCCGAGGCTTTGCACGGTGCCAAGTTCGCCGTCGATAGTGACGCGCGAGCGTCCGCCGCCCTCGGCGATTGTCCTGCGCACGAGCAATTCGCGGCGTCCGCCGTCGTTTTTGCGAGCGCCAGGTTCAGGCATCGCGGCCTCGCCCTCGAGCTCGAACAATCCCTCGACGACTGCTTCCTTCTCGCCGGCGCGAATCATATCGGGCGACGCGCGCGAGCCGAGCAGCAATCCGAGCGCGCTCAGGATAATCGTTTTGCCGGCGCCGGTTTCGCCGGACAGTACGTTGAGGCCGGCGCCGAACTCGAGATGAGCTTCCTCGATGATCGCGAAATTTCGTATGCGCAGTTCGAGCAGCATGCGGGAGGCGCGCGCCTAACCCCAATGGAGCTTGTCGCGCCAGATTTCGAAATACGGATGAGCGGAACGTATCAGCGAGACGACGTGGCGGCCGCGATGAATTCTGATTATGTCGGAGGGGCCCAGCTGCGCCGATTCCTGGCCGTCGACAGTAAAGGTTGTATCGTGGTCGGGCGCCTTCACGTGAATTTCGATTTCGAAAGTATCCGGCAGCACAACAGGCCGGTTGCTCAAAGTATGCGGACAGATTGGCGCGAGCACTACCGCGCCGAGAGTGGGATAGACAATGGGGCCGCCGGCAGCAAGCGCGTAGGCGGTCGAGCCGGTGGGAGTTGCGACGATCAGGCCGTCGGCGCGATACGAACAGAAGGCCGTGCGGTTGGCGAAGACGTCGAGTTGGAGCATCCGGCCGAGCGGGCCCTTACTGACCACCACGTCGTTGAACGCCTGGTAGGTTTGGGCGAGCTGCTCGGATGCGCGTTCGATGATCGCCTCGAGCATGATGCGGCGGTCGACTTCGTAGTCGCCGTCGAGCACGCGTCCAAGAGCGACTCGCGCCTCCTTGATCGTCACTTCGGTCAGGAAGCCGAGTCCGCCAAGATTGACGCCGATGATTGGAGTCCCCTTCGACGCGACCAGCCGTGCGACGCCGAGCAGGGTGCCGTCGCCGCCGAGCACGACGATAAGATCGGCGCGGTCGGCGAGATGATGCCGCTCGACAGGCTCGGCGCCGATGGCTTTCGCGGTCTCCGGGTCAGCGATCGGAGTCTTGTGCTTATCGCGGAGAAGACGGGCGAGGGATCGCGCGATAGTGATCGCTTCGGGCCGTTCGCGCTTGACGACCAGGCCGACTGTTTTTATGGACCGCTTCGCCGACGCCATCAGTTACACATCATGCGCTGAAATCTCTGTCTAACGCGAAAACATTTAAGGAGTATCAAGGTCGGTTGGGGGAAGCTGCTTGGGGACCTTATACGCGACGCCGGGCGAGGCTGGATTTTCCTTGCCGTATATTATCGCGATTGAATTGATGTAGTAGCCGGTGGCGTCTTCGGTGGTCTGCGCCCTGCTCTCGGTGACGACGATCGCATCGGCGCCTGTCTCACAGGCCCTGCGCTGCACGGCAGGCAGCACGTCGGCCTCGTCTGAAAAGCGATTTCCGAGGGCCTCGACGATCGCGACCTTGCGGTAATCCCGCAGCGGCTCGTGCCGCAGCACCGGCATATTGCAATTGGGCGGCTTGGCAGCGCGTCCCGACGGTTCCACTTCAGAGAGGGTTACCTGCGGCGGCAGCGAAATGACGTGAGCGCATCCCGCGGCGCCGACCGCCAATCCCATTATGATGATCGCGAGTCGCACGATTAATGAAGTATCCACCGATGGCCGTCGCGGGCAAGAGCGGTTCACATGCGCTCGCTTTGGGCGTTCATTCGTATAAAATCGCGATGCGCTTGCATCCGTAGGCTGGGCGCGCAAAAGGCAGCATCTCACGATGGCAAAAACCGGCAAACCTACTCGTCCACTTCTTGGGGCGCATATGTCTATTGCCGGAGAAGTCGGCGAGGCGTTCAACCGCGGCAAGCAAGTCGGCTGCGAATGCATCCAGATTTTCACCAAGTCGTCGCGCCAATGGGCGTCGAAGGCGTACAGCAACGAAGAGATCGAAAACTTCAAACGCAATCGAATCGAAAGCGGGATCAAAACCGTGATCGCGCACGATTCCTACCTGGTGAATCTCGGCGCGCCCGATGACGCGATGCGGCTGAAGTCAGTCAATGGACTTATCGACGAACTGCATCGATGCGAGGCGCTGGGCGTGCCGACCCTGGTCGCGCATCCGGGCGCTCACGTCGGATCGGGCATCGAGAATGGAATCAAGACGATCGCGAAATCGATCGACGAGGCGCACGCCGCCTGCAAGGGCTTCAAGGTGAATATCGCGCTCGAAATCACGGCGGGGCAGGGCAGCACGCTCGGCCACACGTTCGAGCAGATGGCGCAAATCTTCGACGCCGTCGTCGAAAACGAGCGTATGCGGCTGTGCTTCGACACCGAGCATGCGTTCGCTGCCGGCTATGACCTGCGCACGCCTGAAGGATACGAAAACACCTTCGGCGAGCTCGATAAACATGTCGGGCTCAGAAGGCTTGCGGCGTTTCATCTAAACGATTCGATCAAGGACTTCCATTCGCGCGTCGATCGGCATCAGCATATCGGCAAGGGATTCATCGGGCTCGACGCGTTCCGGCGCCTGCTCAACGATCAACGCTTTTTCGGACTGCCGATGTGCCTGGAGACGCCCAAGGGTCCCGAGATGAAAGAGGATGTCGAGAACCTGGCGACATTGCGCAGTCTCTTCGTGAATTGACTAATCGACTGACTATTGCGACTGACTATCTATAGATGACTAAACGAATACTCACTGGAGACCGGCCTACCGGACCGCTGCACCTTGGTCATTACGTAGGATCGCTGCAGAACAGGGTACGCCTGCAGGATGAATACGATACTTACTTGCTAATCGCGGACATCCAGGCGCTGACCGACAACTTCGAGCATCCGGAGAAACTCGAAGCGAATATCTTCGAGGTCGCGCTCGACTACCTGGCGGTCGGCCTCGATCCGAACAAGGTGAAGTTCGTCGTGCAGTCGATGGTGCCAGAGCTGACCGAGCTGACAATCTACTTCATGAACCTGGTGACGACCGCGACGCTCGAACGCAATCCGACGCTCAAGGACGAAATCAAGCAGAAGAATTTCAGCAAGGGACTGCCGGTCGGCTTCTACACGTATCCAATTTCGCAGGCGTCGGACATTACGATCTTCAAGGCACATCTGGTGCCGGTCGGCGAGGACCAACTGCCGATGATCGAGCAGGCGCGCGAGATAGTGCGGCGCTTCAATCGCATGTACGACAAGGTGCTGATCGAACCCAAGGCGCTGGTCGGCGAAGTCGCGCGGCTGCCGGGGACGGACGGCGGCGCGAAAATGTCGAAGTCGCTCGGCAACTGCATCTACCTCGGCGACCCAGCTGAGGTCGTGCGCAAGCGCGTGATGTCGATGTACACCGATCCCACGCGGGTGCATCCGACCGACCCCGGACATGTCGAGGGCAATCCCGTATTCACCTATCACGACGTGTTCAATCGGGATAAGGCGGAAGTCGATGACCTGAAAGAGCGCTACCGCAAGGGCACGGTCGGCGATGTCGAGGTCAAGGAGAAGCTGTTCAAGGCGCTGAACGTTTTCCTGGAGCCGATTCGCCAGCGCCGCGCGGATTTCGCGTCGAAGCCCGAGCATGTGCGCGAGATAATCGTCGAGGGCACGCGGATAGGACGCGCAGTCGCGCAGGAGACGATGGCCGAAGTGCGCGCCGCGATGAAGATTAGCTACAAATTTTAATGTGAAACCCGCGGTGGGTTTCACGCTTCCTTCGGCAGGGCTGAGCCCCGCACTCAGTAATAAGATGCGGGACTTCGTCCCTGTTCGGAAGCTTAGCGAGCCGGCAGTCAGATCCTAACCTCTCCTTGTCCGAGGAGAGGTCGGCCGCGCGCCGAAGGAGCGCGACGGGAGAGGTGGAACGCCGGCCGTCGCAACCAAGCGCACTTTTCTTTTGCACCGAATCAGAAAGTGGTGCTGCCGTCTGGAGGCGGCCCCGGTGTCTTACATTGCAATTAGACGAGTCGGCATTCGTACGACGCGGGCGCTGTACCTCACCCGGCGACACCGCTGCGCGGCTTACGCCGACCTCTCCTCGGACAAGGAGAGGTTAAGAATCGGCGCGGGCGGCAGATCAGTAGGACTTCGCGAAGTACGCGCGCTCGGTAGCCGGTTCGCCGCATACCAGGCACTTGCCTGCTGCTACGCCGTCGTTGTTCGCCGCATACCAGGCACTTGCCTGCTGCTACGCCGTCGTTCGTCAGTGGAATCGCGCGGCAGGTTGCTTTGGTCTCTTCGCGGATTCGGGTTTCGCACACTGGATTGCCGCACCAGTAGATGTACGCGAATCCGCCGCCGCCCTCTCCCTCCATGTGCTTACGAAAGACCGCGTAGTCGTCGAACGTTCGCGTGTTCGCGACCATCGCGGCCTTGGCCTGCGCGTATAGATTTTTCTGAATCTCGCCGAGCAGCGCGCCGACCGTATCCGCGATCGTCGCCAGTGACGCCTTGCTCTTCGACTCCGGCCCCGACTTGTCGCGCCGCGCCAGTACCGCCTCGCCGGACGCGACGTCGCGCGGTCCGATCTCGATTCGCACCGGCACGCCGCGCATTTCCCAATCGTTGAACTTGAAACCCGGCGTCATTCCTTC